>JACOSH010000336.1 GCA_016178945.1 Acidobacteriota bacterium | reverse complement strand
GGCCGGATCAGCCGTCGAAGCACACCGTCTACATCCTGCACGAGCCGACCACCGGGCTGCACCTGGCGGACGTCGAGCGTCTGCTCGAGTCGGAGAACCGGCTGTTGGACGCCGGGCACACGTTGCTCTTAATCGAGCACCACCTGGAAGTGATCAAGAGGGCGATCACGTCATCGACCTGGGCCCGAGGGCGGGCAGGCCTGGGGGCAAGTGGTGGCGACGGGCACGCCGGAAGACATCGCGGCGTGCAAGGCATCGCACACCGGAGAGTTTCTCAGAGCACACTTGCGGGCGCGGGACATTGTGCCGCAGCGGCCGGCCCGTGCCAAAGAGACGACGCCTGACCGGCCTGCAAACGCCCATACCGGAGAATTGGCTGGTCGCCCGCAAGCTCCGGTTCACAAGGACGGTTTGGCGACAAACCAACCAAGTGGATTCGTATGACGCTCGGCGTCATGGAGGATCTACCATATAATCGGTGTTGTTCCTTGTCCAACGAGAGTGTTTGTAGTGGACGCATCAAGAATGGCTTCTGCATCGAAACTGGTTCAGTCAAGCCCCACAACTCGATCGTGGCTGCAGAGCCTTCGTGCCCGCCTTCCCCTGTTGGAATATAGCGAGGCAAAGTACTACGCCGCCTTCAAGACTGCAGCTCCTCGACGAGCCGTGGCCTACCTCAACCCAGCGCAGCGAAGCGTCCGCGTGTTTCTGGCACTCGATCCAAGTGGTGCACCAGACCTTCAACAAACCCCTTCGACTTCCAGCTGGGCGGCGCTGTTCCCATCGGTCTTTCGGATTGCTGGCCAGCAGGACTTGACAAGGGTGGGACAGCTCATCCTCATGTCACGTGAAGCGCTGGGACCTTCGACCAGGAAGAGGCCCGAGTACTTTGCGGCCGAAGAGCTGCCTCCCGAAATCAAGTACCTGGAGGGGGCTGCTAGTCATGTCCTCGTGAACGCATATGAGAGGAACCGGCGAGCGCGCGAGGCATGCCTCCGGCACTACGGCAGGAGTTGTGCCGCTTGTGGGTTCAACTTCAAGGCCAACTATGGCGAAACAACGGCCGGATACATTCACGTGCACCATGTCATCCCAATCGCACAGGTAGGGACGGAGTACCAGCTGGACCCGATCAGAGACCTGCTGCCAGTATGCCCAAACTGCCATGCCGTCATCCATCGCCGTGAGCCGCCTTTTTCAATCGAGGAAATCAAGCACATGTTGCGAAGCCGCGGCGCAAGAAGTTCGTCATGAGGTGAAACGACTTCGCCGAAAATGCCCGTAGCGTAGAAGTGAGGTGTAGGGCTAGTGTACCTGTTCCATTTCCCGGATGAAGTCCTCCAGATTCACAAACTGAACCATCTGGCTGCCATACCGGCGCTCGTAGCTGGAGGCCACGTGAGGCGCGACCACCAGATTCCGGCCCTCCGGATAGCGGTTCCGGAATGCCCGCAGGTTGTCCGGCGAGAAATCGGCGGCTGACCACTTGCACTCCACCGCAACCGGTGGACGCCGTCCCCGGCCCGGCAGGACAAAGTCGATCTCGTGCTTCTGCTTGTCGCGCCAATACGAGACCGGCCGGCCGGGCAGCCGGGAGTGGATCTCATTGAGCACGTAATGCTCCCACAGGGGCCCGAGATCCTCCTGCCGAAGCGGGTCCCAGCCGCGATAGTGGCACACAAATCCGGTGTCGAATCCGTAGACCTTGGGCACGGCGACGATCTCGGCCGCCTTGCGGCTGCTGAACGGCCGGATCACATGAGCGACCCGCGTCGCCTCCAGCACCGATAGATAGTTGGAGACCGTGGTCCGGCTGATCTCGCAGGGAGCGGCGAAACTCGCCGCCTCGAAGATGCCGCCGCTTTGCGTGAGCAGCAGCTCCGTGAACCGCTGAAACGAAGTGCGCCGCTCCACCCGGAACAGCTCCTGGATGTCTCTGGCCCAGAAAGCGTCCATCCACTCCTGAAAGGCTCCGGACGGAGTCCCCGAGGCCAGGAAAAAAGGGGGAAGGCCGCCGCGCAAGAAGCGGCCGGGCAGATCGCTTCCGCCAAAGTCCTTGAGGTCCGGAGAATTCATCGGCGTCAGCCACACTTCTGCTTTGCGCCCCGCGAGGGTATCGCGGAAGCGCGACGAAGCGCCCAAAGTCGAAGATCCCGTGGCCAGCACGCGGGTCTTCGGGTAATGATCCGCGGCAATCTTCAGAACTTCGGAGGGGTTCGGCAGGCGGTGAACCTCGTCCAGCGCCACGGTCCGCCCGCTATGCTGCTTCCAGAAAATCTCGGGGTCCGCCAACCGCGTCCGGACCGAGTGCAGCTCACAATCGTAGTAGTCCGCGCCGGCGATACTCTGAGCCAGCACGGTCTTACCGGCGCGCCGGGCCCCGAAAAGCCAGATCACCGGCCGTCGAGCCCAGGCCTGCTCGATCCGCCGCAGCCAGAAGCCTCGCCGAACCATATGCAACTAGTATTGCATTTGGTACGACCAAACGCGAAACTACCTGCGTTTGGTAATAGCCCTTTGTTTGCCGCTACTTGCCCAGCCCCAGCCGGTCCAGCAGGAACGCGTATTCGAAGGCCGTCTCTTTCAGGCGGTCGTAGCGGCCGCTGGCGCCGCCGTGGCCCGCGCCCATGTTGGTCTTCAGCAGCAGCGCCTGGCCGCCCTGCTTGGTGGCGCGGAGCTTGGCCGTCCACTTGGCCGGCTCCCAGTAGGCCACGCGCGGGTCGTTGAGCCCGGCGGTGATGAGCAACTCCGGGTACGGTTTCGCGGCCACGTTGTCGTAGGGCGAATACGACTTCATGTATTGATAGTATTTCTTGTCGTTGGGATTGCCCCACTCCTCGTACTCTTGCGCGGTGAGCGGAATGGAGGCGTCCAGCATGGTGTTGATCACGTCGACGAAGGGCACCTTGGCGATCGCCGCCTTGAACAGATCCGGACGCAGGTTCAACACCGCGCCCATGAGCAGGCCGCCGGCGCTGCCGCCGAGAATGGTCAGCCGGTCCGGCGCCGTGTATTTCTCGGCCACCAAACGCTCGCCGCAGGCGATGAAGTCGGTGAAGGTGTTCTTCTTCTTGAACAGCTTGCCGTCCTCATAGGCGTACCGGCTGACGTCGCTGCCGCCGCGGATGTGGGCGATGGCGTAGACAAAGCCGCGGTCGAGCAGGCTGAGCCGGTCGGAGGAGAAGAAGGGCTCCGAGGTCGCGCCGTAGGAGCCATAGCCATAGAGCAGCGCGGGATGCTGGCCGTCGCGCTCGAAGCCCTTCTTGTACACCAGGGAAATCGGGATCTCGAATCCGTCGCCGGCCCTGGCGAAGATGCGTTCGGACTGATACCGTTCCGGATCGTAGCCGCCCAGCACCGGCTGCTGTTTCCGGAGCCGGCGTGTCCGGGCGATCATGTCGTAGTCGTAGACCGAGGCGGGCGTTACCAGCGAGGCGTAGGTGAAGCGCAGCGAAGCCGTTCGGAACTCGGGGTTCCGGCCCTGCATGATCGTATAGGCGGGCTCGGCGAAAGACACATTGTGCGACTCCCCGCTCTTGAGATCGGTGATCTGGATCTGCTTTAACCCTTTGTCGCGGCGCCACACCACCAGGTGATTCTCAAAGGCGTCGACATCCTCGATCACCGTGGTCTTGCTGTGCGGGATCAGGGTGCGCCAGCGGGCGCGTCCCGGATCGGCCACCGGCGCTTTCACCAGCTTGAAGTTCTTGGCGTCGCCCGTGTTGGTGCGGATGTAGAAATGCTCTCCGTGATGCTCCACGAAGTACTCGATCTTGGGCCGGCGAGGCTCCACCACGCGGAACTCGCCCTCGGGTCCCTCGGCGCTCTTGAAGCGGACCTCCGTGCTGGTGCTGCTGGTCAGACCGAGGAACAGGAACCGCTTGCTCCGGGACCGGGTAATCCCCACGCGGAAGGCCTCGTCCGGCTCGGTGTAGATCACGGGGTCCTTGGCCGGTTCGCCGCCCAGCGTGTGGCGGCGCACCTGGAAGGGCCGGTGGGCGGCATCCAGCGTGTTGTAGTACAGCGTGCGGTTGTCGTTGGCCCAGGCCACGGCATAGTAGGTGTTGGGGATCTCGTCCGCGAGGAGCCGGCCAGTTTTGAGGTCCTTCACGCGCAGCGTGTAGATCTCCGATCCCGCCGTGTCGGTGGAATAAGCCAGCAGCCGGTGGTCGGGGCTGACCTGGTAGACGCCGACGCGGAAATAGGCCTGGCCCACGGCCAGTTCGTTCGGGTCGAGCAGCACTTCCTCGCGGGCTTCCAGATGATCCTCCCGGCGGCAGTAGATCGGATACTGCTTGCCCTGCTCGGTGCGCGTGAAGTAGAGCCAGCGGTCGAGCGGGTCGGGAACGGAGTGATCGGTCTCCTGGATGCGCCCCAGCATTTCGCTATAG
>JACOSH010000269.1 GCA_016178945.1 Acidobacteriota bacterium | reverse complement strand
GGTAAGCGCCGCCCGCCTGCTGCCTCCCGTTGGTCGGCCACCAGGTTTCGATGTTGGTTCGGGCTAAAAAATGCCCTTGACATAGACCGGCCTTCTCATGGAAGCCGCGACCGTGAGGGAGCGGTGCCCTGTACAGGCCGCTCAGTCGACCTTTCCCACCACCATCAGCGCCACCGGGAAATCCCCGGCCTTGGCGTGCAGCACCCAATCCTGCTCGCCTTCCTTGACCACGTCCGGGAACTTGTCGTGCCCGGAGCGGGTCATGGAGAGGACCGCCGGATGTGGCGTCCCGGAGGCCTTCCGGCTCAAGTTCATCAGGTCGTCGAACTTGGCCACACCCGCGGGATC
Source organism: Acidobacteriota bacterium (assembly GCA_016178945.1). Classification (GTDB taxonomy): domain Bacteria; phylum Acidobacteriota; class Terriglobia; order Bryobacterales; family Bryobacteraceae; genus JACOSH01. Next base: position 14,456 of record JACOSH010000269.1, on the reverse strand, counting down.
GGCCTTGTCCTCGGCCAGCGGAGTGAGCACCAGGAAATCGCGCTGCGGCGCCACGCCCTGGTGATCCCCGTTGATGGGGTAGAAGCTGAAGCGAAGCGTGTACAGGCCCGGCTTGATGTTCTGGCCGCGGCGGTCCGAGCCGCCTTTGCCGGAGAAACGCAGCAGGCCCATGAAGGCGCCGTGCGGAATGGCGGCATTGGTCACGCCTTCTTCCGCCACTTTCGGACCGCTGGGGACAGCCTGGCGGAACCACACCTCGCAGACCACGGCGCCGGCGGCCAGCACCTTGACGCCCTCCTTCTGGAGCAGCCCGGCGAAAGCGGGGGGCACATCGGCCGGAGGGGCGCCGGCGGACTCCACCGTGTACTGGGCGAAGGCGGCGGAGGCCAGGAGAGAAACCAGGATCGTTCTGCGCATCTTCTTCCTAGTATTATAAGATGCTGATACAGCGCCTATGCAGACTATCCTGGTGATTGACGACGACGAGAGCTTGCGCGACACCATCGGCGTCATGCTGGAGCGGGAGGGATTCCGGTCGGTGCTGGCCGGCGACGGCCGCAGCGGCTTCGAGCGCGCCCTGACGGTAAAACCGGACATGCTGCTGGTGGACCTGCGGCTGCCGGGCATGAGCGGCGTGGAGATCTGCAAGCAGTTGCGCGCCGCCAACGTGCGGACTCCCATCATCGTGCTCAGCGCCATGGGCGACGAGGTGGACAAGGTGCTGCTGCTGGAGATCGGCGCTGACGACTACGTGGTGAAGCCGTTCGGGACCCGCGAATTGCTGGCGCGCATCCGGGCGGTGCTGCGGCGCACCTCGCCGGACGCCCGCAAGGTGATCAGCTTCGCCGATACCGAGGTCGACCTGGAGCGGCGCGTGGTCACCCGCCGCGGCGAGGAGCTCAAGTTCACGCCGGCCGAATACAACCTCCTGACCTACTTCTTGCAGAACCCCGATCGCCCGCTCACGCGCGACATGATCTTGAATTCCGTCTGGGGGTACGAGTCCTTTCCCAACACGCGCACCGTGGACGCGCACGTGGTCAAGCTGCGGCAGAAGCTGGAGCCGGACCCGAACATTCCGCGGCATTTTCTGACCGTTCACGGGGTGGGCTACCGCTTCCTTCCCTAGTGGTTTTAACAAAGTGTTTACACGCCGTCATGAACGAAGGAAACCGAGACCCGGGAGAATGGGAGCATGCCGCGTACCGTGCTGATCGTGGAAGATACCGAGTCCACCGCCGTCACCCTGGAGATTGCCCTGGATTCGCTGTCCGGCGTCAATCTCCGGATGGTGGCCGGCGGCGACGAAGCCTGGCAGTTTGTGCAGCGGGAGAGTGTGTCGGCGATCATCACGGACCTGAATATGCCCCGCATGGACGGCTTCGAATTGATCGAGCGGGTGCGCCGCGCCGAGCGTGGGGCGCGCGTGCCGATCATCGTGGTCAGCGGCGATACCAGTCCCGACACCCCGGAGCGGGTACGGCGGCTGGGCGCCGACGCATATTTTGCGAAACCCTACTCTCCCGCCGCCGTGCGGGAGACCTTGGAGCGGCTCTTGCATGAATCCACTCAAACCTGACGCTGCGCGAGCACTCGCCGCGGGCCGGAGTAGCCGGCCACTCGTTCTTCTCCTGCTTCCCCTGCTGGGCGCGGCCCAACCCAACCCGGATCTCCGCCAAATCGTGGAGCGCATCGAGCGGCTGGAGCGCGAAAACCAGTCGCTAAAGGAGGAGGTCCGGGCCCTGCGCGAGCAGATCGCCGCCAGCGTCACGCCCGTCCAGGAGCGCGTGGACGTGCACGAGAGCCGGATCGAAGAACAGGCGCAAAGCAAAGTGGAAGCCGCGCAGCGCTTTCCGATCCGGATCACCGGCATGCTGCTGGCCAACGCCTTTCTGAACTCCAAGCAGAACGCCGGCGTGGACAACCCCACCATCGCTTCGCTGGCGCGCGCCAACGCCGCCGGCGGCGCCACACTCCGGCAAACCGTGCTGGGCTTCGAATATCACGGCCCGCAAACCTTGTGGAACGGGCAAGTGCGGGGCTCGCTGTTCCTGGATTTCTTCGGCGGGGGCGCGGCCAGCCTGCCCCTGAACAACCTCCCGCGTATCCGCACGGCCAGCCTCGCGGTCGACTGGCGATCGAGCACGCTGCTGGTGGGCCAGGAAAAACCGCTCTTCTCGCCGCGCGATCCGGATTCGCTGGCGCAGGTGGGCGTTTCGCCGCTGACCGGTTCCGGGAATCTGTGGCTGTGGGAGCCGCAGGCGCGTTTTGAACAGCGCTTCAAGATTGGCGAGCGGGCCGGCGTCAAGGCCCAGGTGGCCCTGGTCCAGACCACCGAAACTTCGGCCGCGGTGCCGGCCAATTTCGCCGCCACTCTGGAGCGTTATCGCCCCGGCCTGGAGGGCCGGCTGGAGCTGGCTACTTCGGTGGGCTCCTCGGGCCGGATCGAGATCGCGCCCGGCTTTCACACCAGCACGACTCACGTCGCGGGGACCTCCGTGCCGTCGCGCGTGATCTCGATCGACTGGCTGATCAGCCCGGTCGAGCGCCTGCAGTTCACCGGCACCGCGTGGACCGGACAGGACGTGGCGCATTTCGGCGTGGGCGCGATCCGCCAGGGCTTCACCGTGCTGGGGAATCGCAGCGCTATCCCGGTCCACTCCCAAGGGGGCTGGGGGCAGTTGAAGATCCGGGCCACCGACCGGCTCAGTTTTCACCTGCTGCACGGCCTGCACGACGATCGCAACCAGGATCTGCGTTTCGGCGGCATCGCCCGCAATCAGTCCTGGGGCGCCAATTTCTTCTACCGGCTGGCGCCGAACGTGATCTTCAGTTTTGAGACCTTGCAGTTGCGCACCACGTACCTGGGAGCGGGAAGGCGGCTCAATAATCATTATGATCTCGGCTTTGCGTATCTGTTTTAGCCTGGCTCTGCCGCTGGCGGCGGCCACGGTGAGCGGAAAGGTCCAGTTGGTGGATTCGTCCAACCCCGACGTCCGCAACAAAGACTATTCGGGCGTGGCCGTGTGGCTGGAGCGGCTGGACGGCATGCCGCCCGCCGCGGCCTCCGCGACTGTGAAGATGGCCCAGAAGAACAAGCGGTTCACGCCGAGAGTGCTGGCGATTCCGGTCGGGACCACCGTGGACTTCCCGAACCTGGATCCGATCTTTCACAACGCCTTCTCCAACTTCAGCGGGCAGCCGTTCGACGTGGGGTTGTACGCGCCGGGCTCCAGCCAGAAGGTTCCGTTCCGGCGCGACGGGATCGTGCGGGTCTTCTGCAACATCCATCCCACCATGAGCGCCGTCATCGTGGTGGTGAAGTCTCCCTACGTAGCGGTGTCGTCGCGCACGGGGGAGTTCACGCTGGCCGGCGTCGGTGCGGGCGAATACCGGGTGCGGGTCTTCCATGAGCGCTCCACCACCGAGACGCTGCGCGCGCTGGAGCGCACCATCCGCGTGGACGCGGCGCCGGTGTCGCTGGGGGCGCTGGCGATTTCCGAGAGCGGCTACATCGAAACGCCGCACAAGAACAAGCATGGGAAGGACTATCCGCCGGTGATCGTGGATACCCCTCTCTATTCGGGGAAAAGACCGTGAGACTATCGAGGCTCTCAATCCTCTGGAGGATCCTGCTGTCCACTTCGGTGGCGCTGACGCTGCTGTTCGCGGTAACCGGCCTGATCGTCCAGAATCACGTCATCAACACCACGTCGCGAAGTCTGGAGGAGGAGGTGACGGCCAGCTTCCAGGCCTACGAGTCGCTCTGGAAATCGCGGGGCGAGCGGCTGGCCTCGGTGAGCCTGACGCTCAGCCTGATGTCGGACGTTCGCGCCGCGTTCCGAACCGGCGATCAGGCCACCATCCGCGACACCGCGGGCGAGCTGTGGATCAAGATCTCGGACGAGAACGCGCTGTTCCTGGTGACCGACCCGCGCGGCAACGTGATCGCGTATCTGGGCGGCGCGCCCTTGTCGTCGCTGGAGCGCGGTTTTCCGGTAGTGCCGGCCGCGGCCAGCCAGTTTCCGAAACAGGCTTCGGGATTCCTGACGCTGGACGGACGCCTGTACCAGATCGTGGTGACGCCGGTCTACGTGGAATCGGGGCTGATCAACGTGCTGGTGGCCGGCTACGCGATCGACGCGCTGGTGGCGCAGCAGTTCAGGAACTCCACCGGCGGCAGCGAGTTCCTTTTTCTGGCGGGCGGCAAAGTCGTGGCGTCCACGCTGAACGACCGGGCCACCGCCGAGCTGGCGCGCCACGCCGCCGACCCGTGGAGCGGCGGGCGCATCAGCGACGGCGTGATCGAATACGCTCCGCTGCGGACGCCGCTGCTGGACATCGAGGGCAAGCGCCTGGGCGAGCTGTGGATCTTCCGCTCGTTTGAAGGCGCGCGCCTGCGCATCGCCGCGCTGCGGCGGGACATGTTTCTGATGTGGTTCGTGGCCGTGGCCATCGGGCTGGGGGTGACCTACCTGCTGGCGCGGCGCATCGTCGAGCCGGTGCTGGAACTGGACCGGGCGGCGGCGGAGGTGGCGCGCCAGAATTACGACCACCGGGTGAGGGAGGATACCGGCGGCGAGCTGGGCCGTCTGGCCAAGACCTTCAACGCCATGTGCGAGTCCATCCGGACGGCGCGCGCGGAGCTGATCCGCCAGGAGCGGATCTCCACCATCGGGCGTCTGTCCAGCTCCATCGTGCACGACCTGCGCAATCCGCTGGCGGCCATCTACGGCGGATCGGAAATGCTGGTGGACACGGACCTGTCCCCGGTCCAGGTGAGACGGCTGGCGCTGAACATTTACCGCTCCTCGCGGCGCATCCAGGAGATGCTGCAAGATCTGGTGAACGTGTCGCGCGGCAAGACCCGCGGCTCGGAGGTCTGCCGCCTGAGCGAAGTGATCGAGGCGGCGGTCCAGTCCACCGCGGCGGCGGCCGAATCGCAAGGAGTGCAGATCCGGGTGGAGGTTCCCGAGTCGATCGAGATGCCGCTCGAGCGGGCCCGCGTGGAGCGCGTGTTCCTCAACATGATCGGCAACGCGCTGGAGGTGATGCCCGGCGGCGGCAAGGTGCGCATTTCGGCGATGCTGGAAGACGAGTCCGCGCTGGTGCGCGTGGAGGATACCGGACCGGGCATTTTGCCGGAGGTGCGAGACCGGCTCTTCGAGCCCTTCGTGACGGCGGGCAAGAAGAACGGCCTCGGACTGGGACTGGCCCTCTCGCGCCAGGCCATCGCCGACCACGGCGGGGAGATGTGGGTGGAATCGAGCGGCAAGGGCGCCTGCTTCGCGATCCGCCTGCCGCTGGCCGTGCGTCAGAGCGTGGCGAGCTGATCGAAGTCGATGTTGCCGCCCGACAGGATCACGCCAACCCATTTCACGTCCGCCGGCAGCCTGTGGTGCAGCACGGCGGCCGCCGCCACCGCTCCGCTGGGCTCCACCAGGATCTTCAGGCGCGTCAGAAGGAACTTCAGCGTCGAGCGGATCTCTTCTTCGGTCACCAGCAGGATGTCCTCGGCCACCTTCTGGAGAATCGGGAAGGTGATCTTTCCCGGAGCGGGCGAGCGCAAGCCGTCGGCAATGGTGTTCTGCTGTGCGATCTCGACACGCTCTCCTTTGCGAAAGGAGAGGTAGGTGTCGTTGGCCTCCGCCGGCTCCGCGCCGAAGATCCGGATCTTGGGGTGCACGCTGCGCGCGGCGATGGCGCAGCCCGACAGCAGACCGCCCCCGCCGACCGGGGCGATCAGCGCGTCCATCACGGGATAGTCGTGCAGGAATTCCAGCGCGGCAGTCCCCTGCCCGGCGATGATCAGGGGATGGTCGAAGGGCGGGATCAGGACCGCGCCGGTGCGCTCCATGATCCCGGCGGTGACGGCCTCGCGGCTCTCCACCCGGCGATCGTAGGTAGTGACGCTGGCGCCCTGTGCGCGGGTTGCCTCCAGTTTCGAACGAGGCGCGTCGGCCGGCATCACGATGGTGCAGGCCGCGCCGGCGTGCTTCGCCGCGATGGCCGTGGCCTGCGCGTGGTTGCCCGACGAGTAGGCGATCACGCCCCGGGCGATCTCTTCTCGCGAAAGCGAGAATACCAGGCTCGAAGCGCCCCGGATCTTAAACGCCCCCCCTTTCTGGAAGTTCTCGCACTTGAACTGCGCGCGGACGCCGGCGGCGGCGTCGAACGTCTGGGAAGAAAGGACCGGGGTCCACTGCGCGAGGGGGCGGATGCGATCCGCCGCTTGGCGCACCATGTCGGGTGTCACCTCAGGAGGCATTCTTTCGATTGTAGTGTCCCACCCGGTTCCCTGCGCAACCGCCCGGTAGTAAGATGAATTTTCCCCTTTGGAGGAGATTCCATGAACCGCTTCCTCGCTCCGGCGCTCCTGCTGGCCGCCACCCTCTGTCTGGCTGAGTCATCCGCGCGTCCTCTGCTGCTGCAGAAACCAGCCCTGAGCAAGACCCACATCGTGTTCGCCTACGCGGGCGATCTTTGGAGAGTTTCGCGCGAGGGCGGCGACGCCGTCCGCCTCACCTCCGGCGCAGGGATCGAGACAACTCCGTTCTTTTCGCCCGACGGCTCGAAGATCGCCTTCACGGGCGAGTACGACGGCAACGTCGACGTCTACGTGATGCCGGCCGAGGGCGGCGTGCCGCGGCGTCTGACGCATCATCCCGGGCCGGACAACGCCGCCGGCTGGACGCCGGACGGAAGCCGCATCCTGTTCCGTTCCACCCGCGACAGCTATTCCCGGTTCGCGCGCCTGTACACGGTTCCGGTCGACGGCGGCTTCCCCACGCCGGTGGACCTGCCCATGGCCGAGATGGGAGCGTTCTCGCCGGATGGCAAACGGCTGGCCTACCTGCCGCTGTCTCCGGCCTTCACGGCCTGGAAGCGCTACCGGGGAGGACAGACCACGCCCATCTGGATCGCCGATCTGGGCGACGGCCACGTCGAAAGAATTCCGCGCGACAATTCCAACGACTATTGCCCGATGTGGGCCGGCGACCGCGTCTATTTCCTGTCCGACCGCGACGGCCCGTTCACGCTGTACAGCTTCGACACGCGCACCCGGCAGGTTCGCCAGTTGGTGCGGAACACCGGTCTCGATATCAAGTGGGCCTCGGCCGGTCCCGGCGCGATCGTCTACGAGCAGTTCGGGGCCATCCATGTCTACGATCTCCAGAGCGGCAAGGCCCGGCCGGTGGACATCCGGGTCAGCGGCGACGTGCCCGCCGCGCGGCCCTCGATCGAAAAAGTAGGCGCCCGGATCGGTCACGCGGCGCTCTCGCCCACCGGCAGGCGCGCGGTCTTCGAGGCCCGCGGCGAGATCTTCACTGCGCCAGTCGAGAAGGGCGACGTGCGCAACCTGACCAATACGCCGGGGGTGGCCGAACGATCTCCCGCCTGGTCGCCGGACGGCAAACAGATCGCCTATTTTTCGGACGAGAGCGGCGAGTACGCCCTGCACATCCGTCCCCAGGAGGGTTCCGGCGAGGTGCGGAAGATCGCGCTGCCGCCGGGCTTTTACTGGAGTCTCGAGTGGTCGCCGGACAGCAAGAAGGTCGCCTTCATCGACGGCTTCCTGACGCTGTGGTGTCTGGAACTCGAAAAGGCGGCCCCGGTGAAGGTCGCCCGGGACACCTATGATTCGGTCTCGCGCGATCTGGACCCGGCCTGGTCGCCCGACAGCAAGTGGATCGCCTACACCAGGCTGCTCAAGAACCATCTGCGCGCCGTCTTCCTGTATTCCCTGGAGGCGGCGAAGTCCCACCAGATTTCCGACGGGCTGAGCGATGCCGGGCACTCCGGCTTCGACAAGAACGGCAAGTACCTGTACTTTACCGCCAGCACCAATCTGGGGCTCTCGACCGCGTGGTTGGACATGTCGAGCCTGGATCATGCGGCCACCCGCAGCGTCTACGTGGCGGTGCTCTCCAAGGACGACCCCTCGCCGCTGGCGCCGGAAAGCGACGAGGAAACCTCCGAAGCCAAGAAGCCCGACAAGCCCGCCGGGAAGAGCGAGACAGCGCCCGTGGTCAAGATCGATCTGGACGGCATCGACCAGCGGATTCTGGCATTGCCCATTCCGGCGCGCGACTACACGGCCATGAAGACGGGCGAGAGCGGAGTATTGTTCCTGCTGGAGAGCACCCGGACGCTGTACTCGCCTCCCGGCCCCTTCGCGGGGGTGCTGCACAAGTTCGAGCTGAAGAGCCGCAAGACTGAGCGGGTGGTGGATGGGGTCCGGCTATTCGAGGTTTCGCACGACGGAAAAAAGGCGTTGTACCGCTTGGGAGACCGGTGGGCGATTGCGGCGGCGGGCGCTGCGCCCAAGCCCGGCGAAGGCGTCCTGAAAACGGACAGCCTGGAGATGCGCGCCGATCCCGGCGCGGAGTGGAAGCAGATGTACCGCGAAGTCTGGCGCATCCAGCGCGATTTCTTCTACGACCCCAACGCGCATGGCCTGGACCTGCGGATGGCGGCACGGAAGTACGAGCCGTATCTGGCGGGTATCGCCCACCGCGAAGATCTCAACTACCTGTTTGTGGAGATGCTGGGCGAAATGTCGGTGGGACACATGCGCGCGGGCGGCGGCGCGCTGCCCGACGTCAAGCGCGTGGGCGTGGGTTTGCTGGGCGCCGATTACAAGCTGGAGAACGGGCGCTATCGATTCGCGCGAGTCTATTCGGGGGAGAACTGGAATCCCCAGACCCGCGCTCCGCTGACGCAGCCTGGCGTCAACGTGACGGCGGGCGAGTATCTGCTGGCGGTGAACGGTCGCGAGCTGCGTGCGACGGACGAGATCTATGCCTTCTTTGAGGCCACGGCGGGCAAGTCGGTGATCCTGAGGGTGGGTCCGGATGCGGGCGGCGCCAACGCCCGCGATGTCACGGTGGTTCCGGCCGCCGAGGAGTTCTCGCTGCGGAGTCTCTCCTGGATCGCCGGGAACCGCCGCAAGGTCGACCAACTCACGGGCGGCCGCGTGGCCTACGTCTATCTGCCCAACACCACCGTGGCCGGTTACGTCAATTTCAACCGCTACTACTTCGCCCAGGTCGGCAAGGAGGCCGCGGTGATCGATGAACGCTTCAACGGCGGCGGCCAAGTGGCCGAGTATATCATCGACTACCTGAACCGGCCGCTGCTCAGCTACTGGACCACTCGGACCGGCGAAGACTTCACCACGCCGCAAAACTCGATCTACGGCCCGAAGGTGATGATCATCAATGAAATGGCCGGCTCGGGCGGGGACGCGCTGCCCTGGATGTTCCGCCAGCGCAAGCTGGGCACGCTGGTCGGCAAGAGAACCTGGGGCGGCCTGGTGGGGACGATCGGCTCCCCGCAATTGATTGACGGCGGTTTTGTCAGCGCGCCCAACCTGGCGTTCTGGAGCCCGAAAGGGGAGTGGGACGTGGAGAATCGGGGCGTCGCGCCGGATGTGGAGGTCGAGCTCGATCCCGCCGCCTGGCGCGCCGGGCGCGACCCGCAGCTCGAGAAGGCCGTCGAAATCGCGCTGGCCGAGCTGGAGAAGAACCCGCTGCCCAAGCATCACCGGCCGGAGTTCCCGAACTATCACAAAGCCGCGGGGCAGGTCTCCGGCCAGCCCTAACGGGAGGGAAGTTTTCCCGGCGCTCCGGGTACTCATATCGGAGAAGGGAAGGTTCGCCGTGCGGATTCACCGACGAGGTTTTCTGGCCGCCAGCTTCGGGCTGGTTGCCCAGGCCGCCAGGAAAGACAAAGGTCCCGTGACGCTGGTGGAGTTTGTGCCCTCCGGCGCGCGGAAGGGAACCATCATGACGGAGAAAGTCATCAAGACCGACGAAGAGTGGAAGAAACAGTTGACGCCGGCGCAATACGCAGTCACCCGCCAGAAGGGAACCGAGCGCGCGTTCACCGGCAAGTATTGGAAGAATCATGACGCCGGAATCTACCGCTGCGTCTGCTGCGGGACGGCGCTGTTCAGCTCCGAGCACAAGTTCGAATCCGGCACCGGTTGGCCCAGCTTCTGGGCGCCCGCCGCCGAAGAGAATGTGGCGACTGAAACCGACTCCAGCTATGGCATGCGGCGGGTCGAAGCGCTGTGCAAGAAGTGCGATGCCCACCTGGGACACGTGTTCGAGGACGGCCCCCGGCCAACCCATCTGCGCTACTGCATCAACTCGGCGGCGTTGGACTTCGTGAAGAAGCCGTGACCGGGCGGGATTGCCGTCGGCTTTTCCCGAACGCAGGTGCGCCAAGTTGACGATTCGGCGGACAGTAGGTGAGAGGGCTCAGGAATGCAGAGTGCGAATCATCTCGGCACGGAAAGCGACCAAGCGAGAAGCCAGGCAGCTCGAAGGAATTGACCAATGAGGAAAGAGTATGACTTCTCGAAGGGGGAACGCGGAAAGTTCTACCGGCCGGGAGTCGAATTGAACATTCCCGTTCACCTGGAGCCGGACGTAGCGAAGGTGGTTCGGAAGCGGGCCCGGAAGACCGGCGCAAGCATGGGAGCGGTGGTCAACGAGTGGCTGCGCGAGGACATTCGGTCCGGGAACGCCGAGCGCAGGCTCAAGGTTCCGTAGCGCCTGGGGGCGACTACAGATGATGGAGGGAACGATAGGCGGGCGCAAGCCGTCTAGTCCCGGCTCCATTGAAGAGTTGGCGAGCTTCTGGGACAGCCACGATCTGACAGACCTCGAACAGACTCTGGAGGAGGCTTGCGAACCGGCTTTTGTGCGCATGCGCAAGAAGAGCAAGCCGCCAAGCTTCCCGCCCGACAAGACTCCGCGCCCGGCGACGCGAAGAACGCGCCGCGGCTGAAGACCGATTCGTCTCGGCGCTGCCTCTGGCGGTATAATCTCTCCACCCATGAGTGTCAAGACAGTCGTGTTGATTCTGTGTTCCTGTGCGGCGGCGGTCTTGTTTGTCACCCGGCGCCAGGTGGTTTACTCGCAGTCCGTGCCCGCCGGGGATGACGCGGTCGTGTCGCTGCGCGTCCGGTTTGGCCTCGGCGATCGCGAGCCGGCAAGCTGGGACGGATCGGTCAGCGCCGCCAACGGCGAGGTTCTCGAAGTGCGCAACTGGCATCCGCGTCCCGGCGATCGCGTCGACCGGCGCGGCTGGTCGCTCTCGACGCGGAAGGGGACCAACTTCGCGCGGCGGGCCTGGGAGGAGGAGATCCCTTCGGGTGTCGTCGAGTATCTGAATATTCCCGGCCTGATCCTGGACGTGAAGGCAACCGAGGCTACCACGCTGGAGCTGGCGACCCGGCAGGGAACCTTCGTCGTCACGCCGCGACGCGTGGAAGCGGGCAGCCCTCTTCGCGCGCTGGGCGGACGCGTGGTGGTGGATCGCGTGCCCACGGCCCGGAAGCTCTCTGCGCCCGATTATCAGAGCGACTTTGCGTCCATGCTGGGCGGAGCGAACGGCGAAGTGTGGGTGGCGTGGGTGGCCTTCAAGGACAACGCCAGTACGGTCCTGGCGCGGCGCTTTGACGGCGCGGCCTGGGAACCGGCCCAACAGGTCGCGCCGCGCGCGGGCGACATCTTCCTGGCCAAGATGGGGCGCGATGCAAAGGGCCGGCCGTGGGTGGTTTGGTCCGAGCAGGTGGATGGCAACTGGGACCTTTATGGACGCCGCCTGGGAGACGCAGCCGTGGAGCGGCTGACCACGGATCCGCAGCCGGACATCCACCACCAGATGGCGACCGATTCGAAGGGCAACTTGTGGCTGGTGTGGCAGGGTTTTCGCAATGGCAAGTCCGGCATCTTCGCGCGGCGCTACGACGGCGGGAAATGGTCGGAGGCGGAACGGGTCAGCGTATCGCCCGCCAACGACTGGGAGCCGGCCATCGCCGCCGATGGGGAGGGCCGGGTCTATGTGGCCTGGGATACCTACGACCAGGGCAACTACGACGTCCTGATGCGCACCTGGGCCGCCGGCCGGTGGAGCGATCCGGCGCCGGTCGCCGCCACCCCCAAGTACGAAGCGCACGTCAGCCTGGCCTGCGACCGCCAGAACCGGCTATGGGCGGCCTGGAATGAGAGCGGCATGCAGTGGGGCAAGGACGCCGGCTTCCTGGTGAAGAAGGAGGCCACGCGCCTGTACCAATCCCGCTGGATCGGGCTGGCGGTGTACGCGGGCGGCGCCTGGCGGGAGCCGGCGCCCCTTCCCGAAGAGACGCGCGAGTACAGCGACTTCCCGATCATCCAAATGGACGGGGCCGGGCGGCCCTGGCTGTTCTACCGGCGGCGAATGGTGAAGTTCCAGGACGTCCACAGCAATACTCCGGCGCATCGCGCGGCCTGGGAGATCTTCGGCAGCGCCTATGACGGGGCCGGCTGGACCGCTCCGGTGGCCTTCCCGTCGAGCGCCGGCCGCATGGACATGCGCGGCGGTTTCGCTTCCGACGGGCGCGGGAATCTCTACGCCGCCTGGGCCACCGACAACCGCGACTTCGAGGAGTTCCTGTTTCAGCACGCCGATGTCTACGCGGCCCGGCTGCCCGCGTTGGGCGGCGCCGCGGGAGAACTGAAATTGCAGCCCCGCGCCGCGCCCGCTCTCAAGACCTTCCCGGTGCACGAGGCCGAGGCGGAAGACCTGGCGCGCATTCGCGGCTACCGCATCGATTCGGGCGGCCAGGCCTACCGCATCTACCGCGGCGACACGCACCGTCACACCGAGTTCTCGATGGACGGCAACAACGACGGCTCGCTGCAACAGACCTACCGCTACGCCATGGACGCGGCCGAGCTGGACTACCTGGGTGTGAGCGATCACAACCAGCTCGGCGGTCCCGACATCGAGTACGTCCGCTACCTCCAGCAGCAGATGGCGGACCTGCTGTACTTGCCGCGGCGGTTCACGCCGGTCTACGCCTACGAGCGCGGCGTCCCCTATCCGAACGGCCACCGCAACGTGATCTTCGCCCGGCGCGGCAATCCGACGCTGCCCATCCCGCAGGCGGAAAGCCGCGGGCAGGACGGCGCCCAGGCGCTCTACCAGTACCTGAAAAAATACAACGGCATCGCCATCTCCCACACCTCCGCCACCAGCATGGGGACGGACTGGCGCGACAACGACCCGTCCGTCGAGCCGCTGGTCGAGATGTACCAGGGCGACCGCGTGTCGGCCGAGTACGAAGGCGCGCCCAAGGCGGCCCATGGCGGCAACCTGGCCTCGGCGCCGGGCGGCTTTCGCCCCGCCGGATACGTCTGGAACGCCTGGAAGAAGGGATACAAGCTGGGCGTGCAGGTCAGCTCCGATCACCTCTCGACCCACATTTCCTACGCCTGCACGCTGGCCACCGATTTCACGCGCGAGGGGCTGCTGGCGGCCATGGGCAAACGCCACTCCTACGGCGCCACCGACAACATCGTCCTGGACTACCGCCTCCAGGCCGGCGGCAAGGAGTACCTGCAAGGCGATATCGCCGCGGTGGACGGCGAGTTCAAGCTGTGGGTGAAGGTGATCGGCACGCAGCCGATTCGCCAGATCGACATCGTCAAGAACAACACCTTCGTGCACACCCGGCAGCCGCTGGAGAGGCAGGCGGCCTTCACGTTCGCCGACCCGCAGGCCACGCCGGGCGAGAGCTACTACTACGTGCGCGTGATCCAGGTGGACGACCAGATGGCGTGGTCGTCTCCGATCTGGATTACGAGACGCTAGCGGCCACCGCTCCGTAACCGTCGCGGCTCGGAAGGCTCGCTACGCGTTTGTATGAGTTTACCGAGCCGCGACGGTTACGGAGCGGTGTCTCACGACACCACCCTAGCGGCCGTTACCAGTTCGCCGCCGCGCGCGCGGAACTCCGCCAGCATCCGCTCCTCCGCTTCCCGGCTGAGCGACTGGATGGCGTCGGTGACCAGGCTCACCGGCCGGCCCGTGGCGAGCAGGCCCAGCGCCGCGAAGCGCACGCAGTATTCGGTGACCACGCCGTAGACCACGCAGCGCCCGGCCTCGAGGCGGTCGAGCAGCGCGGGCAGGTTGGGGTTGGTGAACACATCCAGAGCCTGCTTTTCGACGATGATCTGGCGGGCGCCCTCAATCGAAAACTCCGAGCGGCGGTTGGGGATGATCGCGCGGCGATCGAGCAGGGTCGCGGCCGGCTTGGCCTGACCCGCGGTGCCGGCCACACAGTGAGGCGGCCAATCCCGGAACTCCGGGTCGTCCTCGCTGTGGGCGTCGACGGAGCTGACCAGCAGGGGCGCGAGATGATTGAGGCGGCTCAGCACGGGCAGGAGGCGCTCGGCGCCGGGTGCGTAGAGCGCGCCGGCGGGGAAGAGGAAGTCGATCTGGGTGTCGATGTCGAAGAAGACAGTCCTCATAGGCTTTGAATCCGGGCGGTGAGCGCGGCGCTGTGCGCCACGGGGCGCACTCGTACGTTCGCCGCTCGCGCTCTCGCGGCTTCGAGCCCGGCGGGCTCCCGGAGCCGGCATCCGTTTTTCATCACGGGCTGCAGCAGCGCCTCGGCGCCC
>JACOSH010000268.1 GCA_016178945.1 Acidobacteriota bacterium | reverse complement strand
GTGATGGCGATCGGGCCCAGGTGACGGTCCAGAAATTTGACCGCAGTCCCCTGCGCCGACCACATCAGGTTGACCAGCGCCAGCAGAAAGAAATACCAGAGAGCGGCCCGGGGAGGGTTCACCGGGGGACCTCCCGCACTAACACGCCGAAGCGGTCCGCGCCCATGGAACTACCTTCGAACACATAAGGAGCGAAGCCGTGGCGGCGCGAGTACTCCTCGACCACGCTCCGGAAGGCCGCCTCGGCCTGGCGGTCGCCCAGCACCGCCACTGTGCCGCCCGCGCCGCCCCCGGTGATCTTGGCGCCGTAGAGCCCGGCGGCGGGACCTTGCCGGCGCACCAGATCCACCAGCTCGTCGGTCCGGTCGCAGCCCAGGCCGCACTCGGTGTAGGCGTGATGAGACTGATACATAAGCTCGCCCATCTGCTCGAATCCGGCCCCTGTACGCGCCAGTTCGGCAAACAACTCGACGCGCGCGTTCTCTTCGACCGCATAGCGCGTCGCGGCGCGGACGCGATAGGCGGCCTCGGGCCGGCACTGAGTGAAGGGATCGACGTGGATCTGGCCGTCGAGCATGTACTCCTCGCCGGACAGCCGCTCCGGCAGGCGCCCCTCGTACCTGGACCGGAACTCGGAGGGTCTCAGGTTGGCCAGATAGCCGCTCCAGCGCGGATCGGTGAAGCGCGGGATCTGGGAGCGGTCGTCGGAAGCGACGGGAACGTCCGCCCAATCGCAGATCAGCTTGTAGCCCATGAACGCGGCGGCGCGCGCGGCTTCGTACTCCAGGCCGGTCACCTGGTGACTGACGCCGGAATCGATGGCCCAGCAGCGGAGTTGAGCCGGGAGGCGGACCAGCGGGCGCGGCTGGCAAGGCTGGCACACCAGCGGCAGCACGCAGCCTTCTTCGCCCAGCACCACGGCGATCTGGTCCATGATGCCGCAGGCGGATTCGGCGATCACGTTCTCGGCCCACTGGCAGGCGGTGGCCAGCTCGACCCCGGCCAACGGCACGCCGTACGCAAACGACGCCGCCTTCATGACCGCGACCTCGATCGCCGCCGAGGAGCTGACGCCCTTATTGAGCGGCACGTCGGAGCGGATGTAGACCTCCGCGCCCTGCGTCACGCGATCCGGGTAGCGCAGGCGGAGCCAGTAGAAGAGGCCGAGCACGTAGGCGGTCCAGCGAACGCCGGGGTCGTGGTTGACCAGATCGCGCACCTGCTGCTCGCCGGCGAGATCGGAGAGCTGGAACTCGACCCGGTCGCGCCAGCCGTGGTCCGCCATCTGGGGGTTGACGAAGACGATCCGCTCGTCGTCGCGCAGCCCGACAGTGGCCCAGGTGGCTTCGCGGATGGTGGATTCGAAGACCAGACCGCCGGTGTAGTCGTCATTGCCGCCCATCAGATCAAGGCGGCCCGGCGCGCGGGCGGTGTAGAGGAGGGAGCTCATGCCAGGTCCCGGACACTGGTGAGGAGATAGTCCACGGCTTCCGCCGTCAAGCGCGGATGGATCGGAAGACTGACGTAGTGGCGGAAGGCTTCTTCGGCCACCGGGCATTCGCCGTCCCGGTGACCCCGGTTGCGATAGGCGGTGGTGAGGTGAATCGGCATGTAGTGCGACCAGACTTTGATCCGCTTTTCCGTGTACATCGCCCACATGAAGCTTTCCTTGTCCCTCACCTGGACGCAATAGCTGTGGAAGACGTGCTTGACATCGGGCGAGACGTAGGGCAGGGTCAAGCCCGGGATACCGCACAGCCGGCGGCTGTACTCCGCCGCCAACTCCCTGCGCCGGGCGTTGAAGCCGTCGAGCTTGGCCAGTTGGACCAAGCCGACCGCGGCCTGAGCGTCGGTCATCCGGAAATTGTAGCCGACATCGTCGAAATCCAGGTACCAGTATCGCCGGCCCATCGGAAAGCGAGCCGCGTCCAGGGGCAGATACTTGCCCTTGGGATCGTAGGTGCGGCAGCAGAGCGAACGGTAGGACAGCATGCGCTCGTAGAGCGCCCGATCGCTGGTGGTGACGAGGCCGCCCTCGCCGAGCGTGGTCATGTTCTTCTGCTGGTGGAAGCTGAACACGCCGATGTCGCCGAGCGTCCCGGTCTTTCGTCCCTGGTATTCGGCGCCTGGCGCGTGGGCGCAGTCCTCGACGATGCGGATGCCGCGCGGCGCGGCCAACTCGCGCAGCGGGTCCATGTCGCAGGGTTGGCCGAACAAGTGCACCAGCAGGATCGCCTTAGTGCGCGGCGTGATCTTGCGGGCCACATCGCCGGGATCCAGATTCAAGGTGCGCGGATCGACGTCGGCGAAAACCAGGGAAGCCCCGCGGGCGGCAGCGGCGTTGGCGGTCGAAATCCAACTGATGGGTGTGGTGATCACCTCGTCGCCCGGTCCGGCGCCCACGCCGATCATGGCCAACTCCAACCCGGCGGTGGCCGAGGTCACCGCCAGGCCGTAAGGGCAGCCGCAGTAGGCGGCAAAGCGCTCTTCGAATTCCTTCACCTTGGGGCCGCAGGACGGGGCCGAGGCGTGCAGGACTTCCAGCAACGCGGCCTCTTCCTCCGGCCCGTACATCGCGCCATGGCTGAATTCCAGCTCATGAATAGCTTTTGGCAGCGTCATGAAGGCACCTTTCCAGCACCTGCTCGCAGGTTGGGGGGCAGAAACCGATGGCTTCCTGAAGCCGGCCCGTAAGCAGGAAGTGATTCCGCCCGCGCGGCGCGCGGCCAGGGGGACTCTCCCGCAGCGGAACCACCAGGCCGGCCGGATACCCCATGCGCACTGCCAGCCGCCGCGCCAATTCGTATCGGGACATCGAGTCGGCGGCGCCGATGTGGTAGACGCCGCGAGCTTCCGGTGAGCCGATGAGGTCCAGGATCGCGCGGCAGAATGCCCCGGCGTCGATGGGATTGCGGTACTCCTCGTCCGGCACGGACACTTCGCGGCCGGCCCGAAAGCTCTCGGACAGTTTATCGAGTAGCGAATTGGTTCCCTCGGTCCGGCCGAAGCCCAGCGCCAGCGAGAGACGAACCAGGACTGCCGAGGGCAGGAGGCCGCGGATGGCGGCTTCGGCGCGGGCCTTGGTTTCCCCGTAATAGCTGACGGGATGCGGAGGATCGTCTTCCGAATAAGCGTCTTTTTCCCCGTCGAATACCGCCGCCGAGGAGGTGAACAACAGGCGCGCGCCGGTGCGCGCGCATTCCACGGCCACGCCCGCCGCGCCGAACAGATTGACCCGCGCGGCCAGGGCCTTTTCCCGCTCACAGCGGTCGATGTCGGAAATCGCCGCCAGCAGGACGACGGCCTCGGGCCGGGTCCGGTCGAAGACCGCCCGCAAGCTGTCGCCGGTGATATCGACACCCTGATCGTCGCAGAGCAGGCAGGATGAGCGCGCCAGCGCGGCCAGGCGCCCACCGAGGAAACCGCGGGAGCCGAGAATCAGGAGCCGCTTCATCCCGCCACCACCACGCGCGTGACCTTGCGCAATCGCGCCAGGTCCTCGGGGCGCGCGCCGCTGTCGGTGATCACCAGGTCACAGGCGTCCAGCGGGCAGAATCCGTAGAGGGCCTGCTTGCCGATCTTGCTGGAATCGAGGACCAGGATGCGCTCGGTGGCCGAGCGGACCAGGGCGCGCGGCGCATCCGGATCGTAGACCATCACGCCCTTCTGGAAGGACAACGCGGCGGCGCCGAAGAAGACCTTGTGGGCGTGCAGCGAGGCCAGCGTCTCCTGAACCGCCGGGCCGATCAGGTCGTGGCTGGCGCGGCGATAGGTTCCTCCGGTGAGCTCGACTCGGACCGAGTCGCAGCCGCGCAGCTCCTCGAGCACGGCCAACGAAAAGGTGAACACCGCCACGTTCTTGTGGTCGCGCAGGTAGCGGGCGATGCACAGCGTGGTGGTTCCGGAGTCGAGCACCACCGCGTCCCCGGGTTCGACTAGCGCGGAGGCCGCCCGGCCGATCCGGTCTTTGGCATCGGACCTGTTTCGCAGGCGCTCTTCGAACGATTTCTCGAAGGAGATGGAGCGGGCCAGGCGCGCGCCGCCGGGGATGCGAATGACTTCGCCGCGCTCGACCAGCTTGTCCAGGTCGCGCCGCACGGTCATCTCCGAGACCGCGAAGCGCCCGGCGAGCGAAGTGATAGAGGCCGTGGTGTGCTCGCGCAGCAGTCGCAGGATGTCGTCCGGACGCGCCATCGATGTTCAATACTAACAGATTGAGCGATAGAATGTAACAGGCGAGAGGCCCGCCCCTTGACATTCTCCGCACCCTGTGGCACAGTGCCAGTTACGCGACCTGTGAGTTTTTCACAGATTGGAGGTCTCGATTCGCCATGTACTTCAGGCTCTTTTGTTCCGTGCTCCTGGCCGCTCCGCTGCTGGCCCAGACGTTTACCGGCGCCATCAGCGGGCGGGTCGCCGACGCCACCGGCTCGGTGATTCCCAACGTGCAAGTCACCATCACCGAGACGTCGACCAACACGGTCTCGAAGACGATCACCAACGAGGTAGGCGATTACATCGTCTCCTTTCTCCGGCCCGGTCCTTACCGGGTGAGCTTTACGGCGCCGTGCTTCAAGGAATACGTGGAGAGCGGCCTGGCGCTGCAAATCAACCAGCAGCTTCGCGTGGACGCCGCAATGCAGGTGGGCGAAGTGACCGAGAAGTTGGAGGTGTCCGCTTCTGCAGTGCAGTTGAACTTCACCTCCTCGGAGGTGGGACACGTGGTGAGCGCGGAGCAGTTGCTCAACCTGCCGCTGATTGCGTCCAATTCACGCGGGCGCTCGCCGCTGTTGTGGGCCAAGCTGCTGCCAGGGGTCACGTCGACCAGCGCGAACAACAGCAACATCAATAATTTCAGCTTCGGCGGCGGACGGCCGGTGACCAACGAGATCCTGGTGGACGGACTGCCCACCACCAACCCCTCGGATCAGACCTACACGCTGACTCCCAGCCCCGACGCCGTACAAGAGTTCAAGGTCCTGACCACGCCCTTCTCGGCCGAGTACGGGCACACCGGCGGCGGCGTGATGATGCTGACCTCCAAGACGGGCACGAATCAGTATCACGGCAGCGCGTACGACTACTTCCGCAACCGCCTGCTCAACGGGCGCAATTTTTTTGCGCCGGCCAAGAGCACTATCAAGTACGTGCAGAACGATCCGGGCGGGACGTTTGGCGGGCCCATGCGGCTGCCCGGTTACAACGGCCACGACAAGACCTTCTTCTTCGCCGACTTCAACGTGACGCTGGCGTCCAACGGTAACCTCTACAACCAGATGGTACCGACCGCCGCCGAGAAATCCGGCGATTTTACCCAGAGCGTGAACAACCAGGGACGCCAGGTCCAGATCTACGATCCAAACACCACGCGGGCGAATCCGGCCGGCGCGGGCTACATTCGCGATCTGTTTCCGGGGAACCGCATTCCCCAGGCGCGCCTCGACTCGGTGGCGAGCCAGATCGTCAAGTTCTATCCCGAGCCCAACGGGCAGTACGCCGGCGGCCTCAATTACTCGGTGCATCCGCCGCAGATCCGGCAGACCTGGCAGTGGCTGACCCGCTTCGACCACAATTTCAGCTCGGACGACAAGGCCTTCTTCCGGATCGGAGGCTACAATCCCAATGGCGAAATGCAGCAGCGGATTCTCAACAAGGCCAACAACGACACGCAAGGCGGATTCCGCGACACCCAGATCGTGATGGGCGAGACGCACGTGTTCGGCCCGCGGTTGATCAACGATTTTCGCGTGGGGTTTGCGCAGGAGGTCAACTACAGCATCGGAGGCGCTGAGCCCGCGCCGGAGCTGGGTCTGAAGGGCGTCTCGCTGGACAGCTTTCCCGTGATCGCAGTGGCGCAGATGATTCAATTGGGCGCCAATCCCAGCAACCGCGACCGCAATCGCAGCTACGTATTCAACGAAGCCATGACCTTTCAGAACGGGCGCCACACGCTGAAGATGGGGGGCGACTACCGGCGCCAGATGTACAACTACTACAATCCCGGCAAGCTGGCGGGCAACTACTCGTTCGGGCCCGCGTTCAGCGCGCTGCCGGGAAGCGCGGTCACCGGCTACGGCCTGGCGGATCTACTGCTGGGCCTGCCGTCGTCGACCAACATTCGTCTGGAGGACTACACCTACCGCCTGAACATCAACAGCTCGGGGATGTACCTCCAGGACGACTATAAAATCACCTCCAAGCTCACGCTCAATCTGGGGGTGCGCTGGGAGTACAACGGGCCTTATTCGGAAGCCAACAACCAGTTTGCCAGCCTCAATCCGCTGGTAACCAACAAGACCACGGGCACGCCGGGCGAAGTGGAGTTCGCCGGGCGCGACGGGGCGCCGGTGCACTTCGCCCAGAACATCTATCGTAGCTTTCTGCCGCGAGTGGGCTTCGCGTGGAATCTCGCTCCACGGACGGTGTTCCGCGGTGGATATGGAATCTACCGGCTGCCGTCCATCGGCTTTGCCGATTGGTGGCCCGTGTCGCAGTACACGGTCAACGCCACTTTCGCCAGCCTGGACAACAACATCACGGCGCCTTTCCAACTGGCCAGCGGCGTGCCTCGCTACACCTACAATGTGAATGCCGCGGGCTTGCCGAACATCCCAGCGAGCTTGACCGCGCCGAGCCAGACCGTGCGCCAACTGGAAACGCGCGACCGCACGCCCTACAACCAGACCTGGCAGTTCGGTTTACAGCGGCAGGTCAGCGAGAACTGGCTGGGGGAGGTGGACTACGTCGCCACCAAGGGAACCAAGCTGCCGATCGGCTTGTTCACCAATCAATTGCGCCCCGAGCAGTTTAGCGCCCGGCCTTCGATTTTGCAGCGTCCCTTCCCGCAATACCTGGCGGTGGCCGCTCTGCGGAACGACGGCAACTCGACCTACCACTCCCTACAGGCCAAGCTGGAACATCGCTGGAAGAACGGGCTGCACGCCACCATGGCCTACACGTTCAGCAAGCTGATCAACGACGTGGATGCGCCCGCGCGCTCGAATGGCGCGCCCGTGCAGAACATCTACAACCTGCGCGCCGAGCGCGGCGTGGCCGGCTACGACGTCCCGCAGCGTCTTGTATCCAACGTCGTATGGAACGTCCCGATCGGACGGGGCGGCAAGTATCTGAGCGAGGTTCCCGTGGTCAAGGAGATCCTCGGCGGATGGCAGATGTCCGGGCTGGCGGAATTCCAGGTCGGGCTGCCGATGCAGGTCACCCAGCAGCAGAACAATACCGGGGGCTTCACCCAGACCCAGCGTCCCAATCAAGTGGCGGCGGCCGCGCTGCCGCACTTCGACCGGAACATCAACCGCTGGTTCAACACGGACGCCTTCGTGCCCGCCGCGGCCCTGACGCTGGGGAACGCGTCGCGCTTCCCGCTGCATGGGCCGGGCATCAACAACTGGGACTTTGCGCTCACGCGCATGTTCCGATACCGGGAGCGGTTGTGGACACAGTTCCGGGCGGAGTTCTACAACGCCATGAATCATCCCAACTTCAACGGGCCCAATACGCAGATCGCGAACCGCAACTACGGAATCATCACGGGAGCCCGGGATGCGCGAGTGGTGGAGTTCGTGCTGCGGTTCTTGTTCTGAGACTATCGCAGCGTGGCCCGGACCTTGGCCTGAAACTCGCGCGCCTTGTCGAGGACCTGCTTCGGGTTTAGGGTCAGGACCTGGCGGTCCCGCACGACCAACTTGCCGTCGATCATGACGTCCTGGACGTCGGAGCCTTTGAGCGCATACACCATCTGAGACACGGCGTCGTAGAGCGGGACGGCGTGGGGCTGGTCGATGCGGACTGCGATCAGATCGGCACGCTTGCCGGCTTCGAGCGAGCCGATCTCCTTGTCGAGACCCAGGGCGCGTGCGCCGCGGAGGGTAGCCATCTCGAGCGCGGCCGCGGCGGGCAGCGCCTGAGGATCGGCGCTGATCACCTTTTGGAGCTTGGCGGCCAGATCCATCTCTTCGAACAGGTTGAAGTCGTTGTTGCTGCCGGCGGGACCGTCCGGGCCAAGACCCACGGCGATATCGAGAGCCAGCATCTTGACCACTGGCGCGACGCCGCTCGAAAGTTTCATGTTGCTGGAGGGACAGTGGGCCACGCCGGCGCCTTTGGCTTTCAGAATGCGCAGATCCGCGTCGTCGGTCCAGACGGCGTGGGCGGCGAGGGTGCGGCCATCGAACAGGCCCAGCGAGTCCAGAACGCGAGTGGGGCTCATCTTGCGCCGGGCGAGAATATCCTCGTTTTCACGCTTGGTTTCCGAAAGGTGGATCAGCAGGGGGAGGCGGTAACGGTTGGCCAGGGCGCGCGCGGCTTTGAGAGTTTCGTCCGAGTTGGTGTAGAGAGCGTGCGGCGCGACGGCCGGGACGATGAGCGGGTCGTCCTTGAAGCGTTGGAAGAACTTCTCCGTGAAGGCCAGGGAGTCGGCGGGGGTCTTGGCGTCGGGGACGGGGAAGCCGATGATGGTCTCGCCGAGCACGCCGCGCATGCCGGCTTCGCGAGTGGCTTCCGCGACTACGTCCTCGAAGTAGTACATGTCGGTGTAGGTGGTCGTGCCGGAGAGCAGCATTTCCAGGCAGGCCAGCCGGGTGCCCCAGCGGACAAACTCGGGCGAGACGTTCTTGGCTTCGGCGGGGAAGATGAATTTTTCCAGCCACTCCTGGAGGCGGAGATCGTCGGCGATGCCGCGGAACAAGGACATGGCAGCGTGGGTATGGGTGGAGATGAGGCCGGGCGCGAGAATCGCCTGGGGGCGGTCCAGGCGCTGCCTGGGCTGATAGCGACGGTCGATTTCGGCCTTGGCTCCCGCGGCGAGGATACGGCCGGCGCGGATGGCCACCGCGCCGTTCTCGATGACACGGCGCTGCGGGTCCATGGTGATGACCCAGCGGCCCGACCAG
>JACOSH010000267.1 GCA_016178945.1 Acidobacteriota bacterium | reverse complement strand
GTGCTGCGGGCGATCGCCGGCGACGGGCAGTTGTTCGCGATACATGAAGTGAGCGTCACGGTGCGGCGGTAGCGGCTCGGAGCAGGCTCCGCTCCCTCACGGTCGCGGCTCTGTACCATCCGAATGCACGTGCAGAGTTCGATTCGGCGCGTCAAAAGACAAAGCGGAACCCCAGTTCCACGCTGCGGGGCAGGTTGATCTGAGTGATCGGCACCACGCCGAATAGCGGCGAGGTCGGAGTGGTGTTGGGGAAGCCGAAGATCGGGGTGTTGGTCAGATTGAATGCCGACACCTTGAATTGCAGCTTGTGGCGCTCGGTGAGACGGAAGTCGCGGATCAGCGTGGCGTCGTATTGCGGGCGCGCGTAGCGGCGGATGTTGGGGCTGCGGAAAGGCGTGGTGCGCAGAGTGTCCGGCGGGCGCTGCATCCAGATCGAGGGAGACGTGTCGAACCAGCGGTTGAGCGACTGCCCGCTCGACAGCTTGGGATTGCCGTAAACATAGTAGTCGGGGTAGCTCATCGGGGTGCCGGACTGGATCACGCCGGTCCAGTCGATCTGCCAGCCGCCGGCCAGCCGCGAGGCCAAACCAGACCGAGCCCAGCGCTTGCCTGGTCCGATGGGAAATTCGTAGATGCCGCTGACGACCAGCCGCCGCGGCACGTCGAAGGAAACCAGCTCGCGCGAGAGTTCGCTGTCCTGGGAGTTGCGGAACTGGGTGGTCTCCATGGTCTTGGAGGCCGTGTACGACACCAGATAGCTGAGACCGTGCTTGAAGCGCTGCTCCAGCTTGAGCTGCAGGGAGTGGTACCAGCTTTCACCGAGGCTCTGATTGTTCATGGTCACGCCGGTGAAATGCGGATACTGCGTGATCAGGTTGCGGCGCTGGATAGTGGGTTGCGCGCCACGCGAGGTGCTGGCTGGAAGCACGCCGAAAAAAGGATTGGGAACGGTCGTGTTGAGGTAGGGCGTCCCCAGGGCGAGTTGATCGGTGGTGAGGTAGCTCTGGCCCTTGCCCACCTGGATCTCTTTGGTCTGGCTGCCGGCGTAGCCGGCCTCGACGAGCAGTCCGGGGAGGAGCTCATACTGGAACCCAGCGGAGTACTGCCACACGTTGGGAATCGAGCGGCGCGGATCGTTGAAAGAGACGCTGTCGCCGGCCTGGGTCTTCAGGCCGTTGCCGGCCGCGGGCGGCCGGATCAGCCCGTTCGGAAAGGGATTGGAGAGGACCTGAAAGGGCAGGAAGTCGGGCGTGGAGGTCTGGGCACTGGTGGTCTGGGCGAATCCAGTGGTTCCGCCGAATTCGGTGGTGGGCAGGAAATAGCGGCCGAATCCGGCACGGAAGACCAGCGGCTTGGCCCCGAGGAGTTTGTAGGCCAGGCCGAAGCGGGGCTGCCAGTTGTTGAGGTCGGAATCAAACGCGCCGCGAGGCTGGCCTCCCACGCCGGCAAACAACAGGCCGCCGCGCAGGTCCAGTCCGGGAACCTGGTAGGGACTCCGAGCAGTGAAATCGAATCCGCGGTTCTGCGCGTTGTAGCGCTCGACGGGCGGCGACTCATAGTCCCAGCGCAGCCCGAAGTTCAACGTCAAGCGCCGGTTGACCTGCCAGTCGTCCTGGAAGTAGAGGACCGGATAGCGCCAGGTGAGATAGGGCGTGGCATTGAGCGTGGCGCTGGCGGCGTTCATGTATCCCAGAAGGAGGGAGGCGATGGCGTTACCGCCCTCCGGGTCGGCGACTTGCGGATTGGAGCGGGTCCAGGAGCGGGTGAAGTCGAAGGTGCCGCTGGCGTTGCCCCGGTTGAGGCTGGCGTAATGCATCAGCCGGTACTCGACCCCGAACTTCAAGGAGTGAGAGCCGGCGACTCTGGTCAAGCCGGCCTGCGCCGTGTAGGTCTCGCTGGGCTGGATGTCCCACTCGTTAATGCTGGTCTGGAGATAGTTCTCGAAGGTGAACATCGGGTACTTGTCCGGCATCTGGAGCTGGCTGGTGAAGCTCCTGGGGAAGCCCAGCGAGGAGACATCCCGCGGCGTGAAGATGCTGAGCGGCTTGAAGCGGTTGTAGCCCAGCCGGGCGGTGAGGATGGTATGGGGATTGAGCGTGCCCACCGCGTCGAACACCGCGCCATCGTTGCGGCGTCCGGCGTGGATCTGGCGGCGAGCCGGCGTCTCCCAGCCCCAGTAGTTGATGCGGCCGCCGTCACGGTAGTTGTGATTCCAGCGCCCGTAGATTCGCCACGCCGGGCTGACCACGTGGTCCAGGCGCGCGATCAGGTTCTTGAAGTCGGTGTCCTCGGCGACGTTGGCGCCGAACCAGTTGTTCACGTGAGTGACGGGATCGCCGGTCTGGTTCGGAAGCGGGATGTCGGCCAGCACGCGCGTGGCGATGGGCTCGAAGCGGTTGGAGGGCGCCTGGTTGCCGGCGAACGGCGAACGCAGGTACTGCAAGTTGGCGAGGGTCACGGGACGGCGGGGATCGAAGGCCGGATTGGGTTGGATGGTGAGGGGATCGTAGATGATGTAGGGCCTTCCGGAGGCGGCGAGGGTTGTCGAAAAGTCTCCCCTGCGCTGCTCGGCTGTGGGCACCGAGCCCAGCGCCGGTTGCGGAGTCGACTCGCGGTACTTCTCCAGCGCGAACATGAAAAAGGTCCGGTCCTTGCCGCGGTAGAGGCGGGGAATGGCCAGGGGGCCGTCGACTTCAAACCCGTACTGGTCGATGAGCCGCTTGGCGCGCGGCTGGCGGCTGGCATTGTTGGCGAACTGGTTGGCCTCCAGCGGCGTGCGGCGCAGGTATTCGTACACCGCGCCGTGCAGGTCGTTGGCGCCGGGCTTGATGGAGAGGCTGATCACGCCACCGCCGGTGCGGCCGTACTGCGCGTCGTAGGTGTTGGTCTGGATCTTGAACTCCTGGGTAGCTTCGACCGGCGGTACGTAGGCCAGGTTGCTGCGCCCGGTGTTGGCGTTGTCGGAGACGCCGTCGATCTGGAATTCGTTGACGCCGGAGCGTCCGCCGTTGATGGAGAAGTCGGCGATAGCGCCGTTGTCGAAGGGGCGGAAGTAGAGCATGCTGCCGGTGTACTGCACGCCCGCGGCCAGATTCATCAGCGTGAAGGGATTGCGGCTGTTGAGCGGCAGGTCTGTGATCTTGCGGTTCTCGACCACCTGCCCGCGATTGCTGCTGGAGACTTCCAGCAGCGGGGCCTCGGCGACCACCGTGACGCGGTCCGAGATCTGGCCGATTTCCAGCGCAACGTCGACGCGGGCGCGGTCGTTGACGCGCAGCTCGATGGGTCCTCGCTCCAGGGTCTTGAAGCCGCTCTGCTCCACCCGCAGCGTGTACTTGCCCGGCGGCAGAAAGGGGATGAGATAGCCTCCGTCGTTCTGGGTGCGGGTGGCGGTCGCGACCCGGGTCTCAAGATGAGTGGCTGTGACGGCCGCGCCGGCCACGGCCGCGCCGGTGGGATCGGAAACGGAGCCAAGGAGCGTCGCCCGGTACTCCTGGGCGAAGCCGGAAACGGCGGCAAGGAGCAGGATCGTGAGCTTCATACGATATAATCTCCCCGTGAGACCCATCTTCCTGGTACTGCTGAGTGTTTCGCTCATGATCGCACAAGAGACCAAGCTCCGGGTGATCGCTTTCGGGGCCCACCCCGACGACTGCGATATCCGGGCCGCCGGAACGGCCGCGAAGTTCGCCCAGATGGGCCACGCCGTGAAGTTCGTAGCGGTGACCAACGGCGACGCCGGACACCAAAGCGAGGGCGGCGGGGCGCTGGCCAAGCGGCGCCGCCTGGAGGCGCAGGAGTCGGGCCGGCGCCTGGGCATCGAGTACGACGTGCTCGACAACCACGACGGCGAATTGCTGCCCACGCTGGAAGTGCGCCACCAGGTGATCCGCAAGATCCGGCAGTGGAACGCCGACCTGGTGCTGGCGCCGCGGCCCAACGACTATCATCCGGATCACCGCTACACCGGCGTGCTGGTGCAGGACGCGGCCTACATGGTGGTGGTTCCGAACGTGACGCCGGACACGCCGCCGCTGCGTAAAAACCCTGTGTTCGCCTACTTTGAGGACCGCTTCCAGCGCCCGCAGCCGTTTCGCCCGGATATCGCCGTGATCATCGACGACACCTGGAGCAAGAAGGTCGACGCGCTGGACGCGCATGTCTCGCAGGTCTACGAATGGCTGCCGTGGGTGGATGGCGCGCTGGACCAGGTGCCGAAAAGCAAGGCCGAGCGGCGGACGTGGCTCGAAAAAACCCGCTCTGCGCCCATCAGCGCGGCGACGCGCAAGACGCTCGAAAAATGGTACGGCGCGGAGAAGGCCTCGCAAGCCCGGCACGTGGAAGCGTTTGAGATCTGCGAATACGGGCGGCAACCCAAGGAGGAGGATATCCGGAGGTTGTTCCCCATGCTGCGGTAGGGATCAGAACTGGCGCTCCATCGCGAGGGCCTGTTCCAACCGCCCTAAGTACTCCTGGTGGCTGATCTCCACCACGCCGAACTGGGCCAGGTGCTCGGTCAGGTATTGCACTTCCAGCAGGGCGAAGCCGCGCAGGCGCAGGCGTTCCACCAGCGAGGCCAGCGCGACCTTGGACATGCCGGTGACGCTGTGGAACTTCGATTCGGCGAAGAATGCGCCGCCGAGATGCACCCCGTAGACGCCGCCGGCCAGATCGGCCCCGACCCACACTTCCACCGAGTGGGCTTTGCCATGGCGCTGCAGGTCGCCGTAGACCTGGACGAATTCCTCGCTGATCCAGGTGGGATCGCGCTGGGCGCAGGCGCGCATCACGCCTTCAAAATCGCGATCGAAGGTGACCTCGAAGCCGCCCCGCCGCAGGGTCCGGCGAAGGGACCGGGAGATGTGGAACGACTCCAGCGGGAGTATCGCTCTCGTGTGCGGCCGGTGCCAGGTGACAAGGCCCAGGCCGGTCTCGGACATCGGGAACATGCCCTTGCGGTAACCTTCCTCGGCCATCTCGGCGGTGAGGCGCCTGGAGATCCTGCAAATGTCCATCAGGAGATCCGGGGGACCGCGGTCTCCCGCCCGAGCTGGGCGGCGGACACGTAGCCGGCGTAGAGGGCGAGCGTGATGTCGATGGCCAGGTCCAGGTCGCTTTGGGGAGTTCGGCCAGCGCGGATGCAGCCGATGAAATCGCGCAACTCGCGGCCGTAGCCGAGGCTCCAGCCCTCCTCTGGGGAGGCTGGGATCCAGCCCTCGTTCGAGCTGAGCTTCTCGACCAGGTAGAGGTCCTTGAACTGCTCGTGCTTGGGGTTGTAGACGTCGACCACCTGGACCGGGCTCATGCGGCAGCGCGTGCGGTGGTTGTTGGCGAATACCTCGACGAAATCGTAGATGCCGCCCAGCACCAGCTCCGAGGCGGTGATGTCGGCCACCATGCCGTCGTCGAAGACGACGTGGAGGAACGCGTAAT
Organism: Acidobacteriota bacterium; assembly: GCA_016178945.1. Taxonomy (GTDB): domain Bacteria; phylum Acidobacteriota; class Terriglobia; order Bryobacterales; family Bryobacteraceae; genus JACOSH01. The sequence continues at coordinate 1,219 of JACOSH010000267.1, read as the reverse complement.
CTTCGGTGTCCTGGTAATGCGCGCGCAGGAATCCCTTGTCCTCAAAGCCGGGCAGGCGCGTGATGGAGTGCGTGCGCGCCGAGACCGCCGCGGGCCGGATGGGCTTGCCATGGCGCGCCAGCCCCTCCTTGCGCTTCAGATACAGGACCGCGCCCAGCGGGTGGCAGGCCTTGGCGATCAGCGACCCGCCGCCCTGAATGCTCCAGATCCCATAGACCGGCGAGTGTGAGCCATTGTGCGACTCCTCGCCCACCATGCGCAGGATCTGAGCTCCGGTCTTCTCGACGATCTCGCGCTCCTTCTGAATGGAGGGCGCGTAGACGAAGTTCTCGGCGTAGCCCAGCGTGATCCCGGCCTTCGAGACCGCCTCACGGAGCCGGCGCGCTTCCTCGACCACGGCCTCCAACATGTGCGGCTTGTCATGCGCGGCGGGCGAGCCGTAGAAGCCGGTGAGCGGTTTCTCGACGATGATGTGCTTCCCCGCCGCGGCCGCGGCCAGGATGTAATCGCGATGCGAGGAGGGCGGCGTGCAGATATCGAGCACGTCGATGTGCGGCAGCATTTCCTCGACCGAGGCGAAGGCGCGCAGGCCGCGCTCGGCGGCGAACCGGTCGCGGCTTTCGCCCCGCGCCGAGGTGACGCCAACCACCTCGACGCCGCTCTCGGGGAAGTTGTCGAAGTGAAAGCGCGCGGCAAAGCCCGCTCCCGCGAGGCCGATGCGAACTTTTTCCATGAGGAGTCCGTATAGCATGATATCCTGCGAACTCATGCTCAAGAAACTCTTACTCGGGATTCCGCTCGCCATTGTCCTGGTAGTTGGGGGAGGACTCGGTTACCTGTATCTGCGACGGCCGGCGACCGCGCCGGCCGCGGATATTCAAGTGTCGATGACGCCGGAGCGCATCGCCCGCGGCAAGTACCTGTTCGAAAGAGTGATGGATTGCGACGGCTGCCATTCGCAAAGAGACCTCGCGCGCTTTGCCGGACCGGTGGTCGCCTCGGGACGCGGGCAAGGCTTCGTCTTTCCGGCCGAGATGGGGCTGCCCGGAACCATGGTCGCCTCCAACATCACGCCGGACAAAGAGACCGGCATCGGCAACTGGAGCGACGGCGAGAAGATCCGGGCCATCCGCGAAGGACTCGGCCGCGATGGGCGCGTGCTGTTTCCGATGATGCCCTACACCTACTACCGGACCATGAGCGATGAGGACGCGCAGGC
>JACOSH010000266.1 GCA_016178945.1 Acidobacteriota bacterium | reverse complement strand
GATGGGTTTCCATCTGCACAATCGCGGCGGCGGGTTTTCGCTGGATCCCAAGCATCCCAACGCGCTGGCGCCGCGGAAACGGCCGTTCCACACCATCATTCCCGCCTTCCTGGAAAAGGGGAACCTGCATATCGGGTTCGGGATCATGGGCGGGTCGAACCAGCCGCAGGCCCACGCCCAATTCGTTTCCAACCTGGTGGACTTCAAGATGAACCTGCAGGCGGCGATGGAGGCTCCGCGGTTCTCCAAGCGCGTGCTGGGCGACTGCACGGTGTCGGTGGAGGGCCGCATGAAGCCCGAGGTCCGGGAGGCGCTGGCCAGGCGCGGGCACAAGCTGGACGTGCGGGCCGATTACTCGATGCAGGTCGGGCGCGGCGAGGCGGTGATGCACGATGCGGCGGCCAAGGTGAATTACGGGGCCTCCTCGGCGCAGGGGGATGGAGCGGCAATGCCGGAGCCCGCGCCCCGGCAGCCGTGACGCTCCGCCTTTGCGTTCCCCTTGCCGCGCTCCTGTTCTCGGGCTGCGCTCGTCCGCTGGTCGACGCCACCTTCCCGGAGGTGCGCGTGGCGGTGGGCGGGCAGCAGCAGTTCGTCTATCTTCCCGCGACGCTGGCCCAGCGCCTGGGCTACTACCAGGCCGAAGGCGTGCGCGTGACGCTGGAAGATTTTCCGGGCGGATCGAAGGCGCTGGAAGCGCTGCTGGGCGGCAGCGCCGACGTGGTCTGCGGTTTCTACGATCACACTATCCAGATGGCCGCCGAGGGCCGTCCGCTGCAGGCGTTCGTCAGCCTGGCGCGGTCGCCGGGATTCGCGCTGGTGGTCTCGCCCGTCGCCAAGAATGTCCGCCGCGTGGAGGACTTGAAGGGCGCCACCGTCGGCGTCACTGCTCCCGGATCCTCGTCGCACCTGCTGCTCAGGTTCCTGCTTTCCAAACACGGGCTGGCCCCGGATGCGGCCAGCGCCACCGCCATCGGCTCGGCCGCCACCGCCGTCGCAGCGGTCGCTCGCGGGAAGGTCGACGCCGCGATGATGTTCGATCCGGCCATCACGCAGCTTCAGAAGAAGCATCCCAACCTGGCGATCCTGGCCGACGCCCGCACCGAGCGGGGCGTGCGCGAGATCTTCGGCGTCCCGGTCTATCCGGCCTCGGCCTTCTACTCGACGGCCGCCTGGATGCAGCGGAATCCGGATCTGGCGCGGCGCCTGGCGCGCGCCCTCCGGCGCACCCTGGAGTGGATCCAAACCCACACTCCGCGGCAAATCATGGAGCAGATGCCGCCGGAATATCGAGGCGAGGATCCGGCCATCTACCTGGAAGCGCTGGAGCGGTCCATGCACATCTTTTCCCCAGACGGCCTCATGCCTCCGGAAGGCCCCGAGACCGTGCGCCGGATGCTGGCCCAATCCCTGGAAAAGGCGCCCGGCGCGGGCCTCGATCTGGCGGCCACTTACACCAACGAGTTCGTGAGGAGCAAGTGAGGGCGCGGCTCGGCTTGGCTCTCGCCGCGATGGCGCTGGCGGGATGCGGCGGGCAGCCGGCGAGAACCCGCGTACGCATGGCGGTGGTGGCCCAGACGCTGTCGCAGTTGCCGGTCTACCTGGCGCGCGAGCTGGGTTTGTTCGAGCAAGCCGGTCTGGAGGTCTCGCTTGAGGAGCTCCCCGGAAGCTCGAAGGGACTGGAAGCGCTGCTGGGCGGCAGCGTCGAGGCGGCCGCCGGCTACTACGACCTGGCGCTCCAGATGACGGCCGAAGGCCGCGACATCCGCTCGTTCCTTCTGATCGGGCGTTCCCCGCTGGTGGTGCTGGCCGCCGCGCCGGGGTCGCGCATCGAGCGCATCGAGGATCTGAAGGGCTCGACCGTGGGGGTCACCACGCTGGGATCCAACACTCACTTTTTTCTGAACCACCTGCTGCGGCGCCACGGCCTGAACCCCGAAGACGTGCAAGCTGTGACGATCGGGACCGCCGCCCGCGCCCTGGCGGCGATGGAGCAGCGGCGTGTCCAGGCCGGCGTGGTCAGCGACCTGGTGGCGCGCACGCTGGAGAAGCGGCATGGCGCGGTCACCCTGCTGGCCGATGCCCGCACGCCTTCCGGATTGAAACAGATCTATGGAGTCGAGAGCTATCCCAGCGCCGTGCTCTACGCGAGCGGCGCCTGGCTCGGGAAGCACCCGGACACGGCGCGGCGTTTGGCCGGGGCCGTTCTCCAGGCCATGGATTGGAGCCGCCGCCAGACTCCCCGGACGATCCGGGAGCGCATGCCAGTCTCCTACCGGGGCGACGATCCGGTTATCTACGAGGAAGCCATTCGCGGCGCTGTCGCCATGCTGTCGGCGGATGGACGGATCCGGCCGGAGGAAGCCGAGGTCGTCCGGCGCGTCCAGCAGGTTCAGGTGGATCTGGCCGCGACCTTCACCAACAGCTTCGCGGTGCGGCAGTAGTCAGGAGGGCCGCCCGTGTGCCATCCTGTCTGTTCGGCTCTGGAGACTCCCGATGACTTGGCAATTCGAACTGATCGATCCCCCCTACGGCGCGGTGACGGAGGGTCCGGCTTGGGACGGCGCCGGGCTGCTCTACACGCGCATTCAAGCCTGCCGGATCATGCGCTACGATCCGGCCACGCGGTCGATCTCCGTCTGGCGCGAGAACACCAACTACGCCAATGGCCTGACCTTCGACGCGCAGGGCCGCCTCTACGGTTGCGAAGGCGGCGCGGCCCTGGACACCCGGCGCGTGGTCCGCTACGAGCCGGACGGAAGCGTCACCGTGCTGGCCGATAACTACGAAGGCAAGCGCTTCAACATCCCCAACGATGTAGTGGTCGATCCCGCCGGGCGGGTCTGGTTCACGGATCCTTATTACGAGGGAGCGGCCGGCCCCTGGAGCTATGACCGCGCGAACCGCGAGCTGGACCACGACTCGGTCTACCGCCTGGATCCGCAGCCTGGCGGCGGCTACCGGATTGAGCGCGCGACCTTCGACACGACCCGCCCTAACGGGCTGCTGTTTTCCCTGGATTACCGGACGCTCTACGTGGCGCAAAGCGGCCGGCGTCCGGACGAAAAGCGGCAACTACGCGCGTACCCGGTGCGGGACGACCTGACGCTGGGCGATCCGGAAGTCCTCCATGATTTCGGCGAGCACCGGGGCATCGACGGCATGCGGCTGGACTGCGAGGGCAACATCGTGGCCACGGCCGGCTGGGAGCTGGGCGGTCCGGGGCCTTCCATCTACGTCTTCTCCCCGTCGGGCCAAGTGCTGGAGCGGGTCCCGGTGCCCGCCAGACGCCCCACCAACTGCGCGTTCGGCGACCCGGATCTGGGCACGCTGTATGTCACCACGACCGAAGGCCACCTGTTCCGGGTCCGCACCAACCGGCGAGGAAGGGTGCTGTTCCCGCCTGTGGGTTGAGGTCATCCATCGTGTAGCCGTGATACGCCTCGGCGCGCCTCAGGAAGGACTCCGTCTCCCAGCGGGAGCGCAGCCCAAGCACCTGCGGTACCTGCGCAGAGGCCGCCCGCTTGTGCGGCAAGCAGTTGACCGAAATCGTATGGGACCTCGATTGCGACTCTCACGACGGGTCTCCCTCATCTTGCCGACTCCCGCCGCAACATTTCGCTTGACTCTGACCCTACGGCAGGCCCCAACATATCCAGAAGGGACAGCGTGAGCAGGTCCTACCAAATCCACGAGTTTGCGGAACTTGCCGGGGTGACGGTGAAGGCCTTGCATCACTATGACCGGCTGGGTCTGTTGAAACCCGGGCGAAGCGGCGGCGGATACCGGCTCTATACCGAGCGCGATCTGGAGCGCCTGGAGCAGATCATCGCGCTCAAATTTCTGGGACTCCCTCTGAAGCAGATTCAGGCCGTGCTGGATCGGGCGGCCCTGGACTTGCCGGACGCCTTGCGAGTCCAACGCGGGGTCCTGGAGGAAAAGCAACAGCTTCTGGGGCGCGCCATTCGCGCCATCCAGGAAGCCGAACGGGCGATCGAACCGGGCAAACCAGCCGACCCGGCGATCCTGAAAAGAATTATTGAGGCGATGGACATGCAAGAGAGCGTCGAGGTCATGAAGAGGTACTACAAGACCGAGGAAGCTTGGGTGAAACGCCGGCAGCACTACGAGCTGTGGCCATCCCAGGAATGGAAAGAGCTCTACCGGGATGTCGAAGCCGCGTCCGGCGAGGACCCTGCCGGCGAAAAAGCCCAGGCTCTGGCGACTCGCTGGATGAACCTGATGGAGAACGAAACCGGCGGGGATCCGGAAGGCCGGGCCGGCATGATCGGGGCCTGGTACGACCGCCGCTACTGGCCCTCCACGCTGCAGCAGCGCGTTTCCGGCATCGATCTCGACAAGGTCTGGGAGTTCATCGGCAAGGCCATCGCCGCCCGCGGGAAGGATGCCTTCGGCGGAAAAGGCTGGGCCGCGATGGCGGGGCTGACCCGGGAAGAAGAGGATTTTCTCGCCGCCGCCACCACGCTGGAGGAAGACCCCGGCAGTGAGCGGGCACAGGCGCTGGCCGCGCGCTGGTGGAAGTTGGATCCAACCGGCGAGAGGGCCCAGAGGCTGGTGGCCTACTGGAAGCATCTGGCCGGGCGCCCGCCGGGCGGGGAGGAGGCGGTACAGCGGCAGATCGCGTTGTTCACTCTCGAGAGGATGGCCGGCGTCGTCGCTAAAGGCAGTTACGTTCGCATGAAGAAGGTCGACGAATTCTACCGCGATGTCGAAGCCGCGCTTGGCGAAGATCCGGCCGGCGAGAGAGGGCAGGCTCTGGCCGCACGCTGGGCGGAACTCTCGGAGGCCGATCCCGGGGCGAACATCCCAACCGGCTTTCTCAATGCGTGCCCGGTGCTCCGGCACCACGTCGCATTCGAGAAGGTCGTGGACTTCCTCGATCGGGCCACCGCGGTCAGAGCGGCAAGCTTTCCTCCGGCGCCTCCCGCAGGCGCGCAGCCGCGGTCTCGGGCGTGATGTCGCGCTGCGGCATGGCCAGCAGCTCGTACCCCACCATGAATTTGCGGATGGTCGCGGAGCGGAGCAGCGGGGGGTAGAAGTGCGCGTGCAAGTGCCACTCGGGACCAGGCACGGCGGGCTGCTGATGAAAGCCCATGGTGTACGGGAAGGGCGTGCGGAAGAGGTTATCGTAGCGGGTGGTCATGCGCTTCAGGATGGCCGCCAGGTCGTCGCGCTCCCGCGAATCCAACTCCTCCAGACCGGCCCGATGCCGCTTGGCCAGCAGCAGCGTCTCAAAGGGCCAGACCGCCCAGAACGGGACCACGACGGCAAACGAGTCGTTCTCCGAGACCAGGCGCTCGGCCGACTGGCGCTCCAGGGCCAGGTAGTCGCAAAGGAGGCAGGCGCCGTTCTGGCGGAGGTAGGCGGCTTGCGCGCTTTGCTCCTTGGCCGGCTCATTGGGCATCGCGCGGCTGGCCCAGATCTGGCAGTGCGGATGCGGATTGCTGGCCCCCATCATGGCGCCGCGATTCTCGAAGATCTGGACGTAGCCGATGGCGGGAGGCCGGGCCAGATCCTGAAGCTGAGCCGTCCAGGTGTCGACCACCTCGCGGATCGAGGCAGGATCCATTCGCGACAGAGTCAGATCGTGGCGCGGCGAGAAGCAGACCACGCGGCAGATACCGGGCTCGGGTTCGGCGATCAGCAGGCCCCGCTGGTCGAGCCGCTCCGGCGCGGCGCCGGGACGCAGCGCCGCGAAATCATTATCGAAGACAAACGTGCCGCGGTAGTGCGGATTGCGGGCGCCACCGGCCCTGGCGTTGCCGGGACACAGATAGCAGTCCGGATCGAACTCGGGCGGCGCGTCGCCGGCGGGGGCCTCCAGTTGGCCTTGCCAGGGACGCTGGGCGCGGTGCGGCGAGACCAGCACCCATTCTCCCGTCAGCGGGTTATAGCGGCGATGCGGATCCCGTGTCCAGTCAAACATGGATCCCTCCATAGTCTCACCCCGCGGCGCAGTCCTATGATGGAAGCATCATGGCCATTAAGATTGTTTTCCTCTTGCTTCTGTCCGCCTTCCTGCTGCCGGCCGTCACGCTGGTCGAAGGAGGCAAGTCCACCTACTCTATCTGCCTGCCCGCCGATGCGCTGCCTTCGGAACGGCGGGCGGCCGCCGAGCTGCAGCGCTTCGTCGAGGAGATGTCCGGGGCGCGCCTGCCGATCGTCAGCGACGACGCCGGCGCGCGCGGCGACCTGGTGCTGCTGGGCGACAACCGCGTCCTCCGCCGCCTGGGGGTGAGCGTCCCGTTTGCGGCGCTGGGCGCGGAGGGCTTCGCGCTGAAGACATCCGGGCGGCACGTGATCGTCGCCGGAGGCCGCCCGCGCGGCACCCTGTACGGCGTGTACACGCTCCTGGAAAAGCTGGGTTGCCGCTGGTTCAGCCGCGAGGTCAGCCGGATTCCGAAGATCTCCACTCTCGCCATCGGCCCGCTGGACGAGACTCATCAACCGGCCTTCGAATACCGCGAGCCGTTCTTCACCGAGGCTTTCGATAAGGATTGGGCCGCTCGCAACAAGACCAATGGCGACCATTCCGAGCTGGACGAATCGACCGGAGGAAAGCTGCGCTACTACCCGTTTGTGCACTCCTTCTACCAGATGATCCCGCCAGAGAAGCATTTCAAGGAGCACCCCGAATACTTCTCGCTGATCGACGGCAAGCGCCGCGTGGAGCGGGGCCAACTGTGCCTGACCAATCCGGGCGTGCTACGCCGGGGCGTGGAGGCGGTGCGCGAGTGGATCCGCCAGCATCCGGAGGCGACGATTTACTCGGTGTCGCAGAACGACTGGGAAGGGTGGTGTGAGTGCGCCAACTGCCGCCGCGTGGAGGAAGAGGAGGGAGGCCAGCACTCGGGTCCGATTCTGCGCTATGTCAACGCGCTGGCCGCGGAAATCGAGCAGACCCATCCGGACAAGCTCATCGACACGCTGGCCTATTGGTACTCGGAGAATCCTCCGCTGAAAGCGCGGCCGCGGCGGAACGTGCGCATCCGGCTGTGCCCGATCGGCGTGTGCGAAGCGCACCCGTACGAGAAGTGCGAGCGCAGCGCTTACTTCATGAAGAACCTGCGGGCCTGGTCGAAGATCACGCGCCAGCTCTACATCTGGCACTACAACACGAATTTCTCGCACTACCTGCTTCCGTTTCCGGATTTCGAGGAGCTGGCCGCCGATATCCCGATGTACCGGCGTCACGGGGTGGTGGGGTTGTTTCTGGAAGGCGCCTACGCGCCGGGAGGCGGCGGCGAGAACGCCGAGCTGCGCTCCTACCTGATGGCCAGGCTGCTGTGGGATCCCTCGATCGACGCGAACCGGACGATCGATGAGTTCCTGGACGGCGTGTACGGCCGCGCGGCCCGGACCCTGCGATCCTACCTCGACCTCCTGCACCGCCAGGTTTCAAGCCAGCATATCTGGATCTTCAACGTCCCGGAGCTCAGAGGCGACTTTCTGCGCCAGGCCCGCGCCCTGTTCCAGCGGGCCGAGTCGGAGGCGGAGAGCGAGGCGGTGCGCCGGCGAGTCGAGAAGGCGCGGCTTCCCATCGACTATATGGAGCTGCTGCGCGCCAAGACCTATCAGGTCCGGGATGGCCGCTACGCGCCTGCCGATCCCGCTGCCATGCGGGATCGTTTCCAGACCTTCTTGAGCCGGGCGCGGAGCTTCGGCATTACCAGCCTCCACGAAGGGCGCGATCTGAGCGTGGACGAAAAGGAGTTCGCCGCCCTCCAGCCGTACCGCGTCATGGAGCTGGAGAACGAGGCGTGGCGCGTGGACGTGGTCCCGGAACTGTCCGGCCGCGTGATCCGGATGCTCGACAAGCGGACGGGACGCGATGCGCTGCGGCGCATCGATTCGGGTGAGCGCGGCTATCCGGACGTGGGGGGCCTGAGCGTATCGGTTCACCCCGATTTCCACGGGCGGGCCTGGCCCATCCAGTGGCAGGTGGAGAAGGTCGCAAGCAGCCAGGTGTGGCTGACCGGCGCGGCATCGAGCGGCCTGCGGGTGCGCCGGGGGATCGAGCTGCGGCCGGACGGGCTGCACACCGAAACCAGCGTGGAAAACAGCGGCGCGACGGCTGTGGAGGCGGCGTTGCAATCCCGAGTGGATTGGGACCCCGGCGATATCGACGACGCGACCGTCGCGTTCCGGCGCCGGGACGCCGGCCAGGTCGAGCGAAAATTGATCCAACCGGAGGAGCCCCCCACGGGTTCGGAAACCTGGTCGGGAATCGAGCAGCCCGGCGGCGAGTGGCAAGTCCTGAGCGCGCGCGCCGGGTTGAGTCTGGCCAATCGCTTTGTCCCCGACCAGGTGGAGCGGTCGTTCCTGAGCTGGACCGCCAAAGGGAGTCCCCGCGTCACCTTCGGGCTTTGGTCGAAGGCGAGGCGGCTCGAGCCTGGGGAGCGGCTTCGCCTGGAGGCCGTGTACGGCGCGGCTTCGCGGTAGGCGCCGCCCGCCTCCGCCGGCCCTGGCACATCCTGTCCAGCTCCCGTCCGGTAAAGGAGAGGGCGCCGGAGACCAGCTCGCGCGGAGAGTAGTATTCTCTGGCCGCGCCGGCTTCGGCGTGCCGGGTCGTATTGGCCAGGATGTGGTACATTTCGTGGGCCAGCACGAGGCCCGCGGCGCGTCCGAATTCGGAGTGGCGCTGCCGGTGATGGTCGCGCGACACCACCGGGGCGATCAACTTCCGCACGCGATCGCAGTCGACATGCGCGAAGGGGAGGACCTCGCCGTCCTCTTGGATCGTCCAGCCCAGGGCCCCGGCGGCGCGACCGCGCGGGAGCGGGTCATCGGCATCGCAACCGCCCTTGAAGGTGGCCACTACGATCGTCTCAAAGGCGCCCTTGATATGGCTGGGATCGTCGAGAGATCGCCACTCGATTTCAATCGGGCGCAGCAGGGCGGCCACCTCCGACTTCATCTCTCCCAACGATACCTCGTCGAAATCCTGGTCAAAATGCGTGAATACGGTGACGGTCGGCGGAGAGCCGAGGCTCTCCGTTGGCTCTGCGGCGCCGGACAGGGGGAGGAGCCAGACGAGCAAGGCTGCGCGCATAGCGTGGCGAGGGCACACCTGGGGTGCCCGCTGTGACAGAGCAAGAAGGAGTCCAAACCGGCATCTGATTGGATCTATTGACGCTTCCGCATCGAAAGAGGCGGCGGCTGGGGGATCTGACCGACTCGCACTGGGTAGCTAGCCCCAGGGCTGCGCGTCAGACCAGCAGTTCCTTCACCACGTTCCCGTGCACATCGGTCAACCGGAAGTCCCGGCCCTGGAAGCGATGGGTCAGCCGGGTGTGGTCGAAGCCCAGCAGGTGCAGGAGGGTCGCATGCAGGTCATGCACATGGACCTGGTCCTTCACCACGTTGAATCCCAGCTCGTCGGTTTCTCCCAGTGTGAGACCGGGTTTGATGCCGCCGCCAGCCAACCACATGGTGAAGGCGTTGGGGTGATGGTCGCGGCCGTCGCTGCCGCCCTGGACCATGGGAGTACGGCCGAATTCGCCGCCCCAGATCACCAGCGTCGAATCGAGCATCCCACGCTGCTTCAGGTCCTGGATTAAGGCGGAGCAGGCCCGGTCGGTGTCCTGGCAGTTCTGCGTGATGTCCTTGACCAGATTGCTGTGCTGGTCCCAGGCCTCGTGGAAAAGCTGCACGAAGCGGACGCCGCGCTCGACCAGCCGCCGCGCCAGCAGGCAGTTGTGGGCAAAAGACGGCTTGCCCGGCTGGACGCCGTATAGATCGAGAACGTGCTGGGGCTCCTTGGAGATGTCCATCAATTCCGGCGCGCTGGATTGCATGCGGAACGCCATCTCGAAGGAGTTGATGCGGGTGGCGATCTCCGGATCGCCGGTCGCCTCCAGGCGCATCTGGTTGAGGCGGCGGACCGTGTCGAGCGAGTCGCGCTGCAGCTCCGGGTCCACGCCCTTGGGATTGGACAGGTAGAGGACGGGGTCGCCGCTCGAGCGGAACGGAACGCCCTGATAGACGGTCGGCAGGAAGCCGCTGCCCCAGCAGGAATTGCCGCCGCTGGGTCCCTTCTTGCCGGAGCTGAAGACCACGAAGGCGGGTAGATCCCGCGACTCGCTCCCCAGACCATAGGTGACCCAGGCGCCCATGCTGGGCCGGCCGAACTGCTGCGATCCGCTGTTCATCAGGATCTGGCCCGGCGCGTGATTGAACGCGTCGGTGACCATCGATTTCACGATGGCGATGTCGTCGGTCACCTTGGCCAGGTGCGGCAGCAGTTCGGAAAGCTCGGCTCCGCAGCGGCCATGCCGGGCAAACTTGAATTTGGGTCCGAGCAGCTTCGAGCTGGGGTTGATGAACGCGGCGCGATAGCCCTTCAGCAGATCGGCGGGCGGCAGCGTGCCGTCGAACTTCGCCAGTTGAGGCTTATGGTCGAACAATTCCAGATGGCTGGGCGCGCCGGCCATAAACAGGAGAATCACGCTGCGGGCTTTGCCGGTGTGATGCGGCTGTTTGGGCGCCAGCGGATCGGCCCCCGGCGCCGCCATCAACTGGTCGAGAGCCAGAGCGCCCAGGCCCACGCCGCACTGCTCCAGGAACCAGCGCCGGGCCACATGCTTGGGGTGAAGATTCATGACCTATTCCTTGGTGATGGTTTCATCGAGGTTGAGCAGCACGCGCGCAACCACCGTCCAGGCGGCCAGCTCCGGCGAATCAGACTCGGCCAGATCCTTCGGGTTGAGTTTCCCCTCCCCAAAACGCTTCGCCTGCTTGTCCAGCAATGCCATCAGCTCGGCCGACTCCGCTTCGGTGGGTCCGCGCGAGAGGCAGCGGCGGAAGGCGTAGGCGAGCCGCCGCTCGCGGGTGGCGCCGCCGTCGCGAAGGGTCCTCGAGGCCAGGGCGCGCGCGGACTCCAGGAACAGCGGCTCGTTGAGCGTGGTCAGCGCCTGGAGGGGAGTGTTGGAGCGAGCGCGGCGCACGCAGGAGATATCGCCGTTGGGCGCGTCGAAGGTCTGGAGCATGGGATACGGGACCGAGCGGAAGCGGAAGGTGTACAGCGCGCGGCGGTAGCGATCCTCTCCCTTGGATTCGGGCCAGTTCTTGGGCCCATAGCTCGACGGGGGCAGGAACAGAAACTCGGGCGCGGGCGGGTGGGCGCTGGGCCCGCCGATCTTGGGGTTGAGCAGGCCGCTGGCGGCCAGGGCGATGTCGCGCACTCCTTCGGCATCCACTCGCAAGCGCGGCCCGCGGGCCAGAAGCCGGTTGAAAGGATCGCGGGCGTACATCTCCGGCGTCACTCGCGACGATTGGCGGTAGGCGGCGGAGGTCACGATCAGCCGGTGCAGGGCCTTCAGGCTCCAGCCGCGCTCCATGAATTCCACAGCCAACCAGTCGAGCAGTTCCGGGTGCGACGGCGGCTCGCATTGCCGTCCCAGATCCTCGCTGGTCGCGACCAGGCCCGCGCCGAAATAGGTCTGCCAGATCCGGTTGACCAGGGCGCGCGCCGTGGTGGGCGCGCCGCGGTCCGCCAGCCAGCGCGCGAAGGTGAGGCGATTGGGCGGCGCGCCGGAGGGAAGGGGATTCAGGAACGCCGGCACGCCCGGTGTCACCGGCTTACCGGGCTTCAGAAAATCGCCGCGCGCCAGCAGATGGGTTTCGCGCGGATCTTGCCGGTCCTGGAGCGCCAACTGCGACGACCCTTCCGGGTGCCGGCGCCACAGCTCCGCGATGCGGGTATTGGCCTCCTGCCATTCGGGCACGGTGGTGCGCCAGTAGCTGAAGACGGCCTGGACTTCGGCCGGCGTGCGCCTGGCTCGCGGTACGGTAAGGATGTCGCGCACGTCTTGCGGCACTGGGTCGGCGACCGCGCCGGGCGTGGCCGTGATCGACAGCCGGAAGCGGCCCAGGTTGTGGTTCTGATTGTCGTCGCTGTTCCAGCCGCCATGGTTCTGCTTGAGGTGGAAGGTCAGGATCGTGCCGCCCGGGTTGGAGACCGGCGCCTCGGGCGTGAACACCGCCTTGCGCGGCTGATTGCGAAGGCCTGGACCCGCATCGATTCCCCAGGCGGTCTCGTCCTTGCCGTCGATGGCGAACTCGACCGGACCGGTGACCCGGCGCTTGTTGCTCTTGTCGTTGTAGATGCTCTCCAGGGGCGCTTCGGGCGGCGAGAGGTCCGCGGTGGCCCGGGCGATCTTGACCTTGCTCGACTTCTCGGGCGCGAGGGCCGGGGCGGCCTCCACCTCGAACTCCGTCAGCGCGCCCGTCCCTTTGATCGAGCGGCCCGGACCGCCCAGCGGCAGGTTGGGATCGTTGATCAGCTCCAGCCGGAAGGCCGTTATCCGCGGGAGGTCCGTCCGGACTGTCATCTTGACGCGATGCTTGGTGGGCGCGTAGCCCTGGGCCAGGAACGAGCCGTCTGGGAGCGGCAGGTAACGCTGGCCGCCGGTCGAAATGTCCTCCACGGCGGGCCGCACCACGATCCAGTCCGGCTGGCCGTGGCCGGCCTGCTCTTCCCAGGCCGCCATGCGCCCGGCCCAATCCGGCTGCCGGCGCTGGAGGTCCGCCTCGATTTCGCGGATGCGCCGCAGCAGCCCGTCCCGCTGCCGCTGTTCCTCCGGCGTGTACACCGCGATGTTGGCCTCGTGCGCGTTATTCAGGAAGGCGAAAATCCGGTAGTATTCTTCCTGGGTGAGCGGGTCGTATTTGTGGTTGTGACATTGGGCGCACTGGATGGTGAGGCCCAAGATGCTCTTGCCGATGGCGTCCATGCGGTCGAACATGGCTTCCATGCGGAACTGCTCGGGGTCCACGCCGCCTTCCTCGTTGATCATGGAATTGCGCAGAAAGCCGGTGGCCACGCGCTGCTCCTGGGTGGCGTTGGGCAGCAGGTCGCCGGCCAACTGCTCGAGGATGAACTGGTCGTAAGGCAGGTCGCGATTCAGGGCGTTGATCACCCAGTCGCGATAGAACCAGACCTGGCGCGACTTGTCTTTCTCATAGCCGTCGGAGTCCGCGTAGCGGGCCGCGTCCAGCCAGTGGCGTCCCCAGCGCTCGCCATAGTGCGGCGACCGCAGGAGCCGGTCGACCTGCTTCTGGTAGGCGTTCGGGCTCCGGTCTTTCAGGAAGGCGTCGACTTCCTCGACCGTGGGAGGCAGCCCGATCAGATCGAGCGTGAGGCGGCGCAACAGCGTGATCCGGTCGGCTGGAGGGGAAGGCGCGAGGCCCTCCTGGTCCAATCGCGCCAGGATGAAGCGGTCGATGGGATTGGCCGGCCACTTCGGATCCCGGGTCTTGGGCAGCGGCGGGCGGCGCGGCGGCAGATAGGCCCAATGGGTCCGGACCTGCGCGGCGGCGGCTTCCGGCGCATCGGGCCAGGCGGCGCCTTGATCGATCCAGGCGCCGATGAGCGCGATCTGGGCTGGGTCGAGCGGCGGGGCGCCCATCGGCATGCGAGCCTGATCGCCGAGACCCGCCACGCGGCGGTAAAGAGGGCTGTCGGCGGCCTTCCCCGGCACGACTGCCTTCGGCACCGCCACGGTTTTCGAGTCCAGACGCAGCCCGCCCATTTGCAGCTTGGGCCCGTGGCAGGAGTAGCACGACGTCTCGAGGATCGGGCGGATCTCCCGTGCGAAGTCGGCAGGCGCGGCCAGGGCGGCTGTGGCGGTCACGATCGTGAGAAGCGGTCGCAAACTATTAGCTTACTCCGGTGTGGGGGGCCTCCGGCTGGGCCACCCGTTCGCCCGTCGATTGAACGCATCTGAAATTGCTCCGCTCGGTTCCTCTAGTGGATGAAGCCGGGCATCCTGTGGGGCCGAGCACTTCCAGCGCTCTCCTCGCTCACAGCGCACGTTTGTCGATCAGTGTTGGTATGTCGCGGCTGCCCCGAGCGATGGTCACAATCTGCAAAGGAGAAGTCTCTCTCTTATAGATGATGGGATATTCCCTCATCGGCCAGAAGAGAATTGGCCGGTCTTCCGCGAGGTCTTCGCGCTTGTGGCCGAACGGCCGGCGTGCGGCTCAGAAACCTGAAGGCTTCAACGAACTCGACAAGCACTTGCCGGGCGACACGAGGCCCAGCTTCTTCGAGGTACTAGTCTCGAATCGCAACAAGGTCTTCTTGAGCGGTGGGAGTGAGGACGTAGGCGCTCATCTCGCATTGCGCTTCTCGGGCTTCCTATCCAGGTCATCGATCAGGCCTTCCATGAACGTGTCACCGTCAACGCCTTCGACTTGACCAGCTTGAGCGAGCCCTTTGTCGATACGGCTGCGGAGGCACTGAAGTTGGAGGGCGCGGAGTTGGTCCTTCTGCTCCATGAGCCGAAGGGCCTCGCGCACCACTTCGCTAGCGGAGTTGTACCGGCCGGTTTGGACCTTCTCCTGTACGAGTTGCTCCAGTTCGGGTGTCAGATGAACGTTCATGGGTCGAACCTCTCGTCTGCACACCAAGATAGCGTGGCTGTCCAAGTCTGTCAATGTTGGCCATAAGGAGTCGTTGCGGACTCGGCGGCAAATTCCCGATCGCCCTAAAGGACTTTTCTTGAAATCACCACAACCGGCCCACTACCCGAAGATGCGGCGGAAAAACTCCCGCGTCTTGTTGCGGATGTCGAACAGCGTGGCGTTCAGGCGCTGCTGGTGCAGGCGCTCCGGGGTCCAGCGGCGGACCAGCTCGGTGAGCACCTCCAGTTGCGAGTGGGCCGAGGGCAGTTTCCCCTCGGCATGGCCGGACCAGACCCGCAGCCCGTGGTCGACGGCGCGGTAAAAGGTCGCCGCGTCGCGCAGGAAGTCGGCGTCCTCGCGCTCCAGATGACCAATCTTCTCGATCACGTCGATGCGCTGCGGCGTGTTGAGCACCTTGTAAAAGATGCCGGCGCCCTTGAGGCGGAGGTACATCAGGGAGAAGTCGATGTCGTAGTAGCCGCCGCGGCCGGCCTTGAGCGGATTGCGGGAGCCCTGCTCTTTTTCCAGGCGCGCGCGCATTTGGCCCAGCTCCCGGCGTGAGCGCCCGCTCTGGCCGTAGCGGCGCCAGTCCACGTCCTGAAGCTCGTGCAGGAAGGCTGTGGCGGCCTCCAGGTCGCCGGCCACTCCGCGCGACTTCATGTAGGAGATCCCCTCCCAGGCCTCGGCGTGCTTGGCGAAATACTCCTTAAAGGCGCCCGCGGTCTGCACCAGGGCCCCTTCCCGGCCGTTGGGCCGGAGCCGCGTGTCCACGGTGAAGATCACGCCCTCGCCGGTGTAGGCGCTGAGGATCTCGATGCTACGCTCGGCCACTCCGGTCCAGAAGACCTGCTGCGCGGCGTCGCGGTCGGGGATGACAAAGACCAGGTCGGCGTCCGAGGCCAGATCGAACTCGCGCATGCCCAGGCGCCCGAGAGCGATCACCAGCATCTGGCCCTCGGGAGTGTAGCCGGACGGCGCGGGGCCCGAGGCGAGCCGCTGCGCAAGCGCCATGCGATAGGCGGCGGCGATGCTGGCGTCGGCCAGATCCGAGGTCTTCTCCAGGGTGGTGAAGATGTCCACGCGGCGGAAGATGCTCTCGCTCTGGATGCGCAGCATCTCGGCCCGGAAGTAGCGCCGCAAGTCTGTGGCGTCCTCGGCCGCCAAGGTTTGGCCGGCCGCCGGAGCCGGACACAGGCCGGCGACCAGCTCCGGCCGTCGGATCAGCTCGTCGGCGAAGTACTGGCTGTGCTCAAACAGGTCGATGGCGCATTCGGCCAGCAGCGGATCGTGGTCGAGGCGTTCCAGGAGCTCCGGATCGGCGTACACCTTCTCTAAAAAATGATCGAAGCGGACGCGCCCGCGGGTGAGCTTGGCCCGCGACATGGCGCCCGCCAGCTCCGGAGCGCGCTGCTCGAGGAAGCGGGCCAGATTACTGGGCTGCGGCGCGCCGCCATCGGCGGACGGCTCGGGCTCAGCCGGCTCGAGGCAGACAGGCATGGGGGTGTAGTAAAGGGGCTTCTGGGCATGGATCACCCGCTCGTAGAGCTCGCGCACCTCGGCGAGGTGCTTCTCCAGCTCGGCTTGGAAGGTCTCCGCGGTGAGCATCTCCTGGCTCGGGCCGGCGGGCAGCTTGCGCGCCAGGATCTCCAGCTCCTCGGGATCGGCGGGAACCGCGTGCGTCTGCCGGTCCTGGTGGAATTGCAGGCGGTGCTCCACCTGCCGCAGAAACTGGTAGGCCGAGACCAGCCGCGAGTATTCGCCTCCCGAGAGCAGCCCCTTGTCGTGCAGCCGGAACAGGGCCAGGAGCGTGCCTCCGTGGCGCACCCAGGGCTCGCGGCCGCCATGCAGCCGCTGCAGGCATTGCACCAGGAACTCGATGTCGCGGATGCCGCCCGGCGACAGCTTGACGTCCAGCCCCGCGGGCGCGCTCCGGGCCTGCCGGGAGGCCAGCTTCTCGCCGATCCGCTGGCGGGTCTCGGAAACCGACTCGATGGCCCGGAAATCGAGCGTGCTGCTGTAGATCCGCGGCTCGACGAACTCCAGCAGCTCGCGGCCCAGGGCGCGGTCGCCCGCCGTGACGCGCGCCTTGATCAGCATCTGCAGCTCCCAGTCCCGGCCGCGTTTCTGGTAATAGCTCTTGGCGCCGTCGAGCGAGATGCAGACTTCGCCCAGACGGCCGTCGGGCCGCAGGCGCAGATCGACGCGGTAGCACAGGCCCTCCTCCGTATAGGTGGAGAGCAGGGCGGTGTACTGGTTGGCTACCTTCTTGAAGAACTCCTTGTTGGTGATCGACTCGACGCCATCGGTTTCGCCGTTGGCCTCATACAGGAACATCAGGTCGATGTCGGAGCTGTAATTGAGCTCCTTGCCGCCGAGCTTTCCCAGCGAGATGACGGCGAAGCCGCACTCCCGGCGGAATCCATCGGCGATGAAACTGGGAACGCCGTGGCGCACCGCCAGCTCGGCGCGCAGGCCGCGGTAGGCGATCTCCTGGATAGCGTCGGAGAGGTTGGACAGCTCCTCGGTGATGTCGGACAAGGCGCCCATTCCCAGGACGTCGCGCAGGGTGATGCGCAGCAATTCGCGGCGGCGGAAGCGCGCCAGATCCAGCGCCGAGGGAGCCCTGGTGTCGCTGCCCAGGAAGCGCACCAGCCTTTCTTCGTACTCCTCGGCCGGCATCACGCGATGTAGATCGCCTTCGGCGGTCACCTGCAGCAGCCACTCCGGTTGGCGCAGCAGCTCTTCGGAGAGGAAGTCGCTATAGGAGAAGGTAGTGAGGAGGTAGCGCAACAGGGCCGCCGAACTGGCCACGCGCTCGAAGGCCGGCGGCCGTTCCTGGCTGAAGCGCTGGAGAAAATGCTTCGCCCGCTTCGGATCCGGCATCCCCGCAAGCAGGATCTCGACGCGCTTGGCGATGGTCTCGGGCAGCGATACGGTGGTCAGGCGAACGGAGCCCCCACGAGCATTATAGCCAGTCCACGGGCCGATTTGACTCGCAACCCCAAACCGGTCAAGATCGATAGATACGGAAAGGAGCGTCTCTGGATGCCGGATAGCAACGCCGACCTGGCCAAACTGCCCCTGCGGCTGCACGTCGTGGTGGGTGAGTTGGAAATGACCCTGGGACAAGCGCAGCAACTGACAGCCGGGACCGTCCTGCAACTCGATCAAGGCAAGGATGAACCGGTGGGTTTGGCCATCAACGGCAAACTCGCCGGCCACGGCCAGTTGGTCGAGATCGATGGCAAGCTGGGTGTCAAGATCCTGAGCTGGAGCGATAGCGGATGATGCCTCTGTGCCTGCTGCAGGCTTCGCCGGCCGATCAACTCAGCTCGATCACCAGCCAGTTCTTCGACTACGTGAAGTTGCTGCTGATCCTGGTCGCCATCCTGGTGATGGCCTATCTGTCGGTGCGCTACTTTCTACCCCGCATCTTCGGCCTCCAGCAGGCCGCCGGGGCGGGGCCGATTCAGGTGGTCGCGCGGTTCGTGATGGAGCCCCGCAAGACCTTGTACATTGTCAAGATCGGCGAAGATACGTACCTGATGGGAACCTCCGACACCGAGATTTACTACTTCACTTCGCTGGACGCCAAGGCGCTGGAGCCCTTCCTGCGTCAACATCCCACGCCGCCGCCGCCGGGAATGGATTTCGCCCGGTTGCTGCGGCGCACCCCTAAGGAATAAGCATGAGTGGATCTGTCCCCAATCCGATGGTCATGATTATCGTGCTGGGCGCGCTGTCCCTGGCGCCCTTCATGGTGATCATGCTGACCTCGTTCGTCAAGATTTCGGTGGTGCTCTCCATCCTGCGCAATGCGATGGGCACCCAAAACGTGCCGCCGAACCAGATCATCACCGGGCTGGCGTTCGTGCTCACGATCTTCATCATGGTGCCGGTGGCCCGGCAGATGTACGAAGGCGCCGGCGCGATCGCCAACTCGCGCGACATTTTCTCCGAAGCCAGCGTGAAGAGCATCTACGACGCCGCCTTCAAGGCCAAGGAGCCGCTGCGCAAGTTCCTGTCCAAGCACGCGCACGCGCCGGACCGGATCCTGTTCATGGAGCTGGCGGCGCGTCTGGAGCAGGCCGCGCGTCCGCCGGCCCCTCCACCGCCCAAACCGGCGGTTCCCCCGGCGCAGCCCGCGACTCCCGTTCCGGGACAGCCGCAGGGTCAGGCGCAGCCCGCGCCGCTGACACCGCCCTTGCCGGCCGCCCAGACGCCGCCTCCCGCCCCTCCGCTGCCCAAGCTCGATAAGGAGGATTTCCAGGTCCTGATCCCGGCCTTCGTCACCAGCGAGCTGAAGGAGGCCTTCCAGATCGGGTTTCTCATTTTCGTGCCCTTCATCGTGATCGACATGGTGGTGGCCAACGTGCTGCTGGCCATGGGCATGAGCATGCTGTCGCCCTCGGTGATCTCGCTGCCCTTCAAGTTGTTGCTGTTCGTGCTGGTGGACGGCTGGTTCATGATCGTGCGAGGGCTGGTGCTGAGCTATGTGTGAGGAGTTTCTATGACTGCCGAAGCGATTATGCGCATCCTGCGGGAAGCGCTGCTGCTGGTTTTGATTCTTTCCGGCGGGCCGATGCTGGCCAGTATGCTGATCGGTTTCCTGGTGAGTATCTTTCAGGCCACCACTCAGATCCAGGAGCAGACCCTCAGCTACGTGCCCAAGCTGGTCGCCTGCTTCCTGACCATCGCCATCCTGGGGCCGTGGATGCTGGTCCAGATGGTCCGCTTCACACGCGCCTTGTTTGACGGCATCATGCTGGTGAGATAACGTGGGGCTGCTCGACGCGCTCTCCAAGATCCTGTCCACGATCGGCATCAAGACCGACGTGATGATGTTCCTGGTGATGTTCGGGCTGGCGTTCGCCCGGTCGGTGACGGCCATTTCGCTGGCGCCGTTCGTGGGGGGGAACGCGGTGCCGGGCAGGATCAAGGTGGGGATGGCGGCGCTGGTGACGATGCTGATCTATCCGCACATCACCCTGAACGCCCCTCGCGAGCTGCCCGCCGTCATGCTGGTGGGCCTGATTGTCAAAGAGGCTATCATCGGGGCGACCATCGGGATGCTGACCCAACTGGTCTTCTACTCGGTCCAGATGGCCGGCATCATCGTGGATACCCAGCGGGGCATGAACCAGTTGACCTTCTTCTCCCCGCAACTGCCCGGCCCCACTTCGGCGCTGGGCCAGTTTCAGTTCCAGGCGGCCCTGGTCCTGTTCCTGGCCATGAACGGACACCTGCATTTCATCCAGGCGCTGTCGCGGAGTTTCGTGGTGCTTCCCCTGATGACCTTCCCGCACTTTCACGGCGGCATCATGCCGGTGATGGAGATGATGATCCGCCTGACGGGCGACGGCATGGTCATTGCCCTGCAACTGGGCGCGCCGGTCCTGGTGGCGCTGTTCCTGGTCGACATCGCTTTTGGCGCCTTGGGCAAGGTGGCCGGCCGCATCAACGTCCACAACGAAAGCCAACCGGTCAAGTCGCTGGTGGGCCTGATCGTGTTCATCCTGTCGGCGGCCCTGATCCTGGGCCAGCTCCAGAAGTACTTCGTCGATATGCTGCTGGCCATCGATCGGCTGACCAAGGGGATCGCGTAACAGGTTCAGGAAAAACTGCACCGCTTGCTTACACGCGCGGCTCCGTAAGTGCATTCGACGAATGGAGCGGTTGTCGAGACTCACGCCCGCGCCGGGTCCACTTTTTCGGGGTCTACGCCCAGATCCCGGAGCGCCGCGGCCGCTCTTTCCACCTCAAACTTCCCTTCGCGCGCCAGCCGCGACAGCGCCGCGGCGGCGATCGACTCGGCGTTGACCTCGAAGTGCCGCCGCAGGTGGTCGCGGTTGTCGCTGCGCCCGAAGCCGTCGGTGCCGAGCGAGACCAGCCGCCCCGCCAGCCAGGGGGCGAGCTGGTCGGAAACCACCTTCATGTAGTCGGTGGCGGCGACGATCGGGCCCCGCGAGCTGCCGAGCGCCCTCAGCAGGTGGGGAGTCTTCTCCGGCTCCCGCGGATGCAGGCGGTTCCAGCGCTCCACCGCCAGCGCCTCCTTGCGCAGCACGTTGTAGCTGGTCACCGACCACACATCCGCCGGAACGCCGTACTTGCCGGCCAGGATCTCCTGCGCGCGCACGGCCTCGTTCAGGATCGCGCCGCTGCCCCACAACTGCGCCACGGCCTCCCCGTCCGCCGCGGGTCTGAGACGGTAGATGCCCGCGGCGATGCCCTCGCGGCAGCCCTCGGGCATCTCCGGCATCGGGTAGTTGTCGTTGTAGAGCGTGATGTAGTAAAACAGGTCTTCGCGCTCCTGGTACATGCGCCGCAAGCCGTCCTGGACGATCACGGCGATCTCATACGAGTAGGCCGGATCATAGGCCGCGCAGGTGGGCACCGTGCTCGCCAGCACCAGGCTGTGGCCGTCGCAGTGCTGGAGGCCCTCGCCGGACAGCGACGTGCGCCCGGCCGTGGCCCCCATCAGGAATCCCTTTCCGCGCGCGTCGGCAAAGGCCCAGATCAGATCGCCGATGCGCTGGAATCCGAACATCGAGTAGAAGGTGAAAAAGGGCGCCATGTCGACGCAGTAGTTCGAGTAAGCGGTGCCGGCGGCGGTAAAGGAAGCCATCGCGCCGGCTTCGGTGATCCCCTCCTCCAACATCTGGCCGTCCTTGGACTCGCGGTAGTACAGCACCATGTCCTGGTCGTGCGGGGTGTAGAGCTGGCCCTGGCTGGCGTAGATGCCGACCTGCCGGATCATCGACTCCATCCCGAAAGTGCGGCCCTCATCGGGAACGATCGGCGTCACCAGTTTGCCGATCTTGGGGTGCTTCAGCAGGTTCCTCAGTAGCGCTACAAATGCCATGGTGCTCGAGACCGGCCGGCCCTTGGAGCTGCCCAGCGACTCGGCGAAAAACTCCAGCGGCGGCGCGTCGAACTGAGCCGGCGGGTTGTCCCGGATCGGCATGTAGCCACCCAGATTCAGGCGGTGCTCCTTCAGGTAGCGAATCTCGGGACTCTCGTCCGGGGGCTTGTAGAAGGTGGTATTGTCGACCACTTCCGGCGGTATGGGAATCTCAAACCGGTCGCGAAAGTGCCGGATGGCTTCCTCGGTGAGTTTCTTCTCCTGGTGCGCCGGATTGCGCGATTCGCCGGCCAGCCCGTAGCCTTTCACGGTCTTGGCCAGGATCACGGTCGGCGCGCCCGCGTGCGCCACGGCGCGCTTGTAGGCGTTGTAGACTTTCTGCGGATCATGGCCCCCGCGCCGCAGCCGCCCAACCTGCTCGTCGTTGAGGTGCTCGACCAGCTTCAACAGCTCCGGGTACTTTCCGAAGAATTCCTTGCGGATGAAGGCCCCGCCCTTGGCCTTGAAGGCCTGGTATTCGCCGTCGACGCATTCCTCCATGCGCTTCTGGAGCAGACCGGTGTGATCGCGCGCCAGCAGGCCGTCCCAGTCGCTGCCCCAGATCACTTTGATGACGTTCCAGCCGGCGCCCCGGAAGGCCGCTTCCAGCTCGTTGATGATCTTGCCGTTGCCGCGAACCGGGCCGTCCAGCCGCTGTAAATTGCAGTTGACCACCCAAATCAGGTTGTCGAGTTTCTCGCGGCTGGCCAGAGTCAGCGAGCCCATGGTTTCCGGCTCGTCCGTTTCTCCGTCGCCGACGAAGGCCCACACCTTGCGCGGCGTCTCCGGGATCAGGCCGCGATTCTCCAGGTAGCGCATGAAGCGCGCCTGGTAGATCGAGTTGAGCGGCCCGATGCCCATGGAAACGGTCGGGAAGCGCCAGAAGTCCGGCATCAGCCAGGGGTGCGGATAGGAGGAAAGCCCGGGGTGCTCGCGCAGCTCGTAGCGGAAATTCTGCAGATGTTTCTCGGTGAGACGCCCGGCCAGGAAAGCGCGAGCGTAGACGCCCGGCGAGGCGTGTCCCTGGAAATACACGAAGTCTCCGGGTTGATCGCCGTAGCTGGCGTGAAAGAAGTGGTTGTAGCCCACCTCCAGCAGCGTGGCCAACGAAGCGTAGGTCGAGATGTGGCCGCCTACGTTGTCGTGCTTGTTCTGGCGGTGCACCATCACCATCGCGTTCCAGCGGACCAGGCTCTTGATGCGGCGCTCGATCAGGCGATCGCCCGGATAGGGCGCTTCCTCTTCCACGGGAATGGTGTTGCGGTAGGGCGTGTTGGCCCGCCCGGGGAGCTCCACGCCGGCGTCGCGAGCATGTTCGGCAAGGGCCTGCAGGAGCTGAGCGGCGCGCACCGGACCGGATCCCTCCAGGACCTGGTCCAGCGCTTCGATCCACTCCGAAGTTTCCTGGGGATCCACATCCCCGGAATTCTGGAGGTTTTGATGCATGGGGTTTCTTTCATTATAATCGACGCGTGGCGAAGCTTCGAAATCCGCTCCACTGGCCGCCGGGATGGACGGACCCGTCCCGGCTCGACTGGCTGCGGGACACGCAGATCAACTGCCTGCTCGCGGCGCCCGCGGCGATAGCCGCCAAAGCCAGGACCCTGGGTCTGGAGACGATCGATGCGGACAGCCTGCCGGCGGACGTCGTGATGGTGAAGGGCAACTGGCCGGGTCTACGCCGCTCCCGAACGGGCGGCGACGCGGTCGAGACCTGGCCGACTGGCGCGCCTTGGGTGGACTCCAACGGCTGGCTGGTGCGCCTGGAAATGGCGCTTCATCCGGAAGAGACCGTGTGGATCGCCGCCGAACCGCCCCGGGACGCTGCGAACATGGCGGGCCGCCTCCTGGCGTTTGCCGACGCCGCCGCCTATGGAGGGCGCTGGGTGATCGTGCCCGGCGATGACCGGGACTCGATCCAGCGGATCGCCCGCGCCGCGGCCTTCTTTTCGCGCCACCAGGAATGGGCCTCGTTCCAACCGCTGGCCGTGCTGGCGGTGATCTCGGACTTTGCGGGTTCGAACCGCTTCCTGAGCCGCGAGGTGTTGAATCTGACCGGACGCCTGCACCGGCCGTATCGGATTCTGGACAAATCCCGGGTGACGTCGCTCGAAGGGCTGAAAGCCGTGATCTATCCGGATGCGACGCCGCCCGCTCCCGAGCTGCGCGACATGCTGATGCGCTTTGCCGGGCAAGGTGGCCTGCTGATAACGGGACCCCAGTGGGGCGCCGGCGGCGACGAAGGTGAGCATCCGCGCTACCGCGTGACCCGTCATGGCCAAGGCCGGATCGCCGTGGCGAAAGCCGCGCTCACCGATCCCTACCTGGCGGCCAACGACGCGACCACGCTCTTGAGCCACGCCAACGACATCGTGCGGTTCTGGAATGCCGGGGCCATGGGGTCGCACTACACGCGCTCCGCGGACGGCCGCCGCTCGCTGGTGCACCTGATCAACTATGCCGGCGCGCCCGGGCGATTCCCCGTGTCGGTGTGGGTGAAAGGTCTTTTCCGGTCGGCCAGGCTGTGGACCCTCGAGGACAGCGACTCACGCCCACTCGAAGTCCGGCCCGATCGCGACGGCGTGGAGCTGCACCTGCCGCCGATCGCGGTCTACGCCGCGGTCGAACTGGCGGACTGAAGTATGCTGGAGAGCGTGCGGCTCACCGCCTACGACATCCGGCAAAGCTACGACTGGAACTACGCGCATGCTCCGGAGGTCCCGCCGGACGTCGCAGTCCCGGACTGCCCCGGCGACTGGAACTTCTGCGGGATCGCCACGCGCTCGCCGCTGGGTATTCCCGCCGGGCCGCTGCTGAACAGCCGTTGGATTCACTACTACGCCGGGCTGGGATTCGATGTCCTGACCTACAAGACCGTGCGGTCCGGCGCGCGTGCCTGCTACGAGCCGCCGAATCTGCTGCCGGTGGAATCGGCGGCGCTGGGCGGCGAGGGCCGCGCGGTCACGGCCGCGGCGGACTCCCGATCCTGGGCGATTTCCTTCGGTATGCCGTCGAAGGACCCGGCGGTTTGGCGCGCGGACGTCGAACGCGCGCGCCGTGGCCTGGGCCCGGGCCAGGTGCTGGTGGTTTCGGTTGTCGCCTCGCCGCAGCCCGGATGGACGCTGGAGCAAGTGGCCGCGGATTTCGCTCAGTGCGCCCGCTGGGCGGCCGGCGCCGGCGCGCAGACCGTGGAGGCCAATCTCTCCTGTCCCAACGTCTGCACCCAGGAAGCGGACCTGTTCCTTTCGGCCGAAGCTTCGGGCCTGATCGCGCGGGCCGTACGAGAGGCCGTCCCCCAGCTCCCGTTGATCCTGAAGATCGGGCTTTTCCAGAACCGCCCTCAGGCCGAGGCGCTGGTCCAGGCGGTCGCGCCCTACGCCACCGCGCTGAGCACCACCAACTCCATTACCGCGACGGTGCGATCGCCGGATGGCCAGGCGCTGTTCGGCGGGCTGCGCCGTGGGATCGGCGGCGCGGCCATCGCGGGCCGCTGCCTGGAGGAGCTGCGCATGCTGGCCGCGGTCATCCGCGAAAGGCGCTCACCCCTGCGCCTGATCGCGGTGGGCGGCGTGTCCACGGCGGAAGACGTGCGCCTGCGCCTGGAAGCGGGCGCGCATCATGTCCAGATGGCCACTGCGGCCATGCTGGATCCGCTGGCGGCCGTCCCGATTCGAAGGGGCCGGCTGGCGGGTTACTGAAGGAAAGCTTTGAATTGGATTTCGCACCGCTTGCTTACGCGCGCGGCTCCGTGCTCAAAACGAACAGAGCCGCGCGCGTAAGCAAGCGGTTGCCGATATATTTCACAGCTTCTCAGGGAGCGGTTGCCGTGAAGGAGACAGGCTCACTAGTCCGGCAACCCAAACGCCACCACGTTGGACCCCGCCGTCAGAGCCACGTACTGCTTGCCCTTGAAGCTGTACGTCATGGGCGAGGCCGTGATCTGCTGGCCGGTGTTGAAGTGCCAGAGCGGCGCGCCCGTGGCCGCGTCCAGCGCCGTGAGGAAACCCTGGTCGTCGCCGGCGAACAGCACGCCGCCGGCAGTCGACAGCAGTCCCGCGCCATAACCGCGCGAGCCGATCTGCTTGTAGTCCCACGCCAGCTTGCCGGTGGTCAACTCCAGCGCGCGCACGTGCATCTGCCAGGGCTCCTCCGGACTTTCGATGTAGCCGGTTCCCACGTAGGGAAAACCGCCCGGACGAAACGTGTCGCGCGACTTGGTGGCGATGCCGCACCCTTCCTGCGCCACCACGTAGAAGTAGCCGGTATCGGGATTGTAGGCGGGCGACATCCAGTTGGTGGCGCCGGCTGTGGCCGGGCAGACCTTGGTTCCATGCAGCGAAGGCTCGACCCCGGGAACCAAGATGGGGCGGCCCTTGGAGTCCAGGCCCGACGCCCAGTTGAGCAGTTTCACGAAAGGCGTGCCGCGCAGGTACTGGCCCTCGGCGCGGTCCAGCACGTAGTAGAAGCCGTTGCGGTTGGCCTGCAGCAGGAGCTTGCGCGCCACGCCCTGGTAGGGCGCGTCCACCAGCACCGGGATCTCCACGGCGTCCCAGTCGAACAGGTCATGCGGGGTGAACTGGAAGTGCCACTTCAGCCGGCCGGTGTCCGGGTCCAGCGCCACCATCGACTCGGTGTACAGGTTGTCGCCCTTGCGCACGTCGCCATCGAAGTCCGGCGCGGGATTGCCGATGCCCCAATAGACCAGGTTCAGCGCGGGATCGAAACTGCCGGTGAGCCAGGTGTCGCCGCCGCCGGTCTTCCAGGAATCGCCGGCCCAGGTTCCGTGCCCCGGCTCGCCGGGCCCGGGGATGGCGTTCCAGCGCCAGAGACGCCGGCCTTTTTCGGCGTCGTAAGCGTCGAGGAAGCCGTTCAGCCCGTGATCGCCGGGCGCGATCCCCACGATGATCTTGTCCTTCACCGCTAGCGGCGCGACCGGGCACCAGTAGCCGTCTTCCGCTTCGGCCAGCTTGGCCTCCCAAACCAGGTTGCCGGTTCGGGCGTCGAGCGCGACCAGGTACGCGTCGGGCGTGCCGAAGTAGACGTTGTTCCCCAGCAGCGCGACGCCGCGGTTGGGCCCCTTCTGCCGCGCGGGCCGGCGCTGATAGCTCCAGATCAGACGCCCCGTGCGCCCATCCAGCGCGTAGACCTCATTACGCTGCGAAACATACATCACCCCGCCGGACACCAGGGGCACGCTCTCCAGGCGATTGGCGCCAGGGACGTGAAAGATCCACCGCGGCGCCAGGCGGCGCACGTTGCTCCGCTCAATCTGTTTCAGCAGGCTGTGGCGCTGGGCGTGGTACGGTCCGTTATAGGTGAGCCAGTTTTCCGGCGCGGCCTTGACCAGGTCCTGATAAGCGACCTGCGCCGTGGCGAGCCCGGCGGCAAGAAGAAGAAGGACGGGCTTCATCGGGTTCGGCCTCGAGCCTGCTTGCTGAGAAAGGCCAGCAGGTTCTGGAACTCATCCGGGGTCAGGCGCCGCTGATAGTCCCGCGGCATCAGCGCTTCCGGCGAATACTGGATCTCGCTTACCTCCTCGCGGAGCAGCAGGTGCAGCTTGCCGCTCTCGTCCAACACCTGCAGCGAGAAGTTGTTCTCGTTTTTCACGATCCCGCGGATCGCGCGGCCCTCGCTGGTGGTCAGCCGCACGGGCTGGTAGCCGCGCGGCACGTGCGGCAGCGGCTGGGTGAGCGCCTCCCGGATCGCCGCCAGCCGGCGCTCGGCGCCCAGGCTCGATAGATCCGGCCCCAGCAGGCCGCCGCGCCCTCCGAGGGTGTGGCACTTGCCGCACTCGCCTTTCCCCCAGAAGAGGGCTTCTCCGGCGGCGCGGTCGCCGGGGACATGTTCCTTGACGGCGGTCGCGCGCAGACCGCGAATATACGCGACGATCTTCTTGATGTCCGCATCGGCGAGCGCCATGGCCGGCATCAATGTGCCGGCGATGCCGTTGCGGATCGCCTCGTACAGATCTTCCTCCGAGGAGCGCAGGTACTTGCGCGTGGCGCCCAGCGCCGGGCCTCGATCGCCGGCCGCTCCGTCCAGGCCATGACAGCCGGTGCACGATCGATTATAGATGGCGCGGCCTTCCTCCTTCCCGTGGGGGTCGACGAAGCGCACCCATCCGAACGCCGAGGGCGTATGGAACTGGGGCCGCGGCGCCGGGATCGGCGACCAACTACTGGACTGCCGATTGGTGATCCCGCCCGTGCGGTTCAGGTTGAGCCGCCACTGGTCGCCTTCGCGGGGCGGGGTATTGGCGGCGTCGCGCTCGAAGTTCTTGAACGGGATGGCCAGCTCCACCTCCCAGTGATCGTCGTCTTTCGACTCGTCCTTCTTGGCCCAGCCATGGAAGCTGGTGCGGTAGCGCACGCCCTCCGGCTCCCAAGTCGGCGGGCCTTTCCACCAGTCCGTCTTGCAGCGGTTGAGCATCGTGCCGATGGCGTTGATCTCGAAGGTGTAGTAGTTGGCGGCCTTCTCGGGATCGGGGCTCAGGAAAATCTCCACGCAGTCGTCATTGGACACCGGACCGTGCCGCTGGGTGACGTAGGCCGAGATGTGTTTGTCGCGGCAGTGGAAGCCGACGTAGAGGTTGTCGTCGTCCCACAGCATCTTGGCGACGGTCTGCTCCTTGTCGCCCTCCTTCCACCAGGTGAAGTGGAAGTCGCCCGCCGGCGGCGCCGATCGCCAGGCCGGCTCGTCCAGCTTGCCGTCGATCACGATCGGCGTGCGCGCGCGCTCGACCTCGTACACGGTCTGCGCGGCCGCCAGCCCAGCCGCGGCGAGGAGGGTCCCCAGGCATCGCATAGTGGATTCCTATTGTATCGCCGGCATCTTGCGCGGCGGGCCGCCGCCGGGGGACAATCTGGACTTGCCATGAACCGACGCGACTTCCTGACCTTGACCGCCGGGCTCGCCTCCGGCTGCGGCAGCCGGAGCGCCGCGCGCCCCAATATCCTGTTCGCGATCGCCGACGATCAGTCCTGGCTGCATACCGGAGCCCTCGGCAGCAAGCTGGTCCAGACACCCGCGTTTGACCGCGTGGCTCGCGAAGGCGTGATGTTCACGCATTCCTTCTGCGCCGCCCCCTCCTGCACACCCTCGCGCAGCGCGATCCTCACGGGCCGGCACATCTGGCAGGTGGAGGAGGGCGGCGTACTTCACGGCGCGATGCCCTCGAAGTTCCCCCTCTTCCCCCATCTCCTGGAAGACGCCGGCTACCACACCGGCTTCACGGGCAAGAGCTGGGGCCCCGGAAACTGGCAGGCCGGGGGGCTCAAGCGGCATCCGTGCGGCAAGGAGTACAACCAGCGGTCGATGGCCGGTCCGATCCCGAAAGGGATCTCGAACACGGACTATTCCGCCAACTTCCAGGACTTCCTCGCCGCGCGTCCGGCCGGCTCGCCCTTCTGTTTCTGGTTTGGCAGCCGTGAGCCGCACCGCGTCTATGAGGAGGGTCTCGGTCTGAAGTCGGGAAAGAAACTGGAGGATGCCGCGCCGCCGCCTTTTTGGCCGGACGTGCCGGAGGTGCGCGGCGACATCCTGGACTACTGCGCCGAGATCGACTGGTACGACCGCCAGCTTGGCCGCATCCTGTCCCAGCTTGAGCGGACCGGCGAGCTCGACAACACCTTGGTTGTGGTCACCAGCGACAATGGCATGCCCTTCCCGCGGGCCAAGGTGAATCTTTACGATTGGGGCGTACGCATGCCGCTGGCGATCCGCTGGGGCAAGCGCGTGGCCGCGGGGCGCGTTGTGGACGACTTCGTCAGCCACACCGACTTCGCCCCGACTTTCCTCGAGGCGGCCGGCCTGCCCGCGCCGCCGGGGGCCGCCGGCCGCAGCCTGCTGCCGCTGCTCGACTCCGGAAAGCGGGGCCTGGTCGAAACCCAACGGGATTGCGCCTTCCCGGCGCTCGAGCGCCACACGCTGTGCCGCCCCGATGGCGCCACCTATCCCATGCGCGCCATCCGCACCCGTGAGTTCCTCTATATCCGCAACTTCCAGCCGGACCGCTGGCCCACGGGCGGCCCCACGTTCCTCTCGTCGAACAAGACCTTTCACGGCGACGTGGACGCCGGGCCGACCAAAGCCTTCATGGTCGCGCCGGAAAACCAGTCGCGGTTCGCGCGTCCTTACGAGCTTGGTTTTGGCAAGCGGCCGGGAGAAGAACTGTACGAGCTGGCCAAAGACCCCTACCAGGTGCAGAACCTGGCGGCGGACCCGGCGTATCGTCCGGCCAAGGAGCGGCTGTGGACGCGGCTGGAAGCGTATCTGAAGCAGACCGGCGATCCTCGCATCGAGGGGCGGGACCCGTGGCGGGGGTATGTGTATTATCAGAATGTTCCTCAGTGAAGAAAAAAGGCAAAAGGCAAAAGGCAAAAGAAATTAGGACGAACTACCTAATTACTCTTGCCTTTTCTCTTTCCAAAGCCGCCGGACCTCCCTCCATCTGGCTCCCCCATCGCGCCGGCATCGAGGAAGTGGGTCCTGAGCTGTAGCCGCGTATGCCATCAGGCCCACGGGAAGGGCTGAGAAGGCAACAGTGAACAGTGTTACTTCCTAATTCCTTTTGCCTTTTGATTTTTGCCTTTTGCCCTTTGCCTTTTTTCTTCCATTGACTCCCCCCCCGCCTCCCGCGTATGCTAATAGTTCGATGCGTCCCTTCGCAGCGGTAACGGTGGCGGCCTCCCTGCTGCTGGGATTCGCCGGCGCACCCTGCGATCACGTTCATGAGCAGGGTGGCGGTGAGTCCCATCACACGACCGTGCAGTCGCACGTCCACGCGCATGCCGCTTCGCCGGACGTGGACGGCGCGGTCTTTGACGAGATCGATCCGGCTGGCGACGCGCGCGCTGTCACCTGGTTTCAGACAGTCGCGCCCGCCGGGTTCTCCTTATGGCTGGCGGCGCGGCCGCCCGCCGTTCCGGAACCGGTTGAGGATACCGAATTCCTGAGACCGGCGCCGCCGGTCTGCGGTCACGATCCTCCTCTTGCCCTCCATCGACCCTCCCGCGCTCCTCCTCTCCCCCTGCCTGCCTGACGTGTGTCCCGCTTCTAATCTTTTTTCTTGAGGAGACTCTATGAGATTGCAGACGCGCGCGCCTGCATGCGTGCTGCTTGCCCTGTGCGGGCCATTACCCGGCCAAGTGGTGGATTGGACCGAGGCGCGGGTCATGGAGAAGTTCCTGGAGCAGAGTCCATACGCGCGCGAAGCCAAAGCGAAGGCGGAATCCGCGCGGGCTGAAGCCGCTGGCCGGACGCTGCTGCCGAATCCGGGAGCCATCGGCTCGCGGGAAGGCGCCGGATATGCCGCTTTCTTCCAGCTCGAACAATCATTGCCGGTCTCCGGACGGCGCGGACTGTTGAAGCAGGCCGGCGCAGCGGCCGTCGAAGCAGCGGAATCGGACGCGGCGGCGGTGCTGTGGTCGTTGCGCATGGACGTCCGCAGGGCGTTTTACCGGGCCGTGGCTGCACAGACGCGGGAAGGCGTTCTGGCGGACGGAATGCGCGAACTGGAAGAAGTGATCCGGATTCTGCGCGCCCGCGAGCGGGAAGGAGAAGGGTCCCGCTACGACCGCCTCAGAGCCGAGCGCGAGCTCGCGGAGCAGCGCTCGCAATGGGCTCTGGCGCGCAGCGACACGGCGCAGGCTCGCGCCGCCCTGACCGCTTACCTGCCCGCCGGAGTCTCGATTCAGCGCGTGGCCGCCGCGATCGAGACGCCGGCGATGGTTCCCGGGCTGGAGGAGCTGGCCCGTCGCGCCCTGTCGCGGCGCGCGGAATACATCGCGGAACAGCGGCACATGGAGCGTTACCGGTTGGAAACGCGGGCCGCCGAGCGGTTGCGATATCCGGAACCTGTGGCGATCGCCGGCATCAAGCGTGGTGACGTAGCCCCAGGCCGGACCGAAACATCGCCGGCCATCGGCATCCGGATTTCACTTCCGGTCTTCAATAAGGGACAGACCGAGGCGGCGCACTGGCGTGCGGAACAGGAGCGGAGTGCCGCTCGCCGCGAAGCGCTCGAACGGCGGATCCGCGCGGAAGTCGCGGTGGCCGCCCTGGCGCTCGAGGCGCGAACCGCCGCTGTGGACCAGTACCGGCGCGAAGTAAACGAGGTTGGAGCCGATCTGACCCGGATCGCTCGCGTTTCCTACCAAGAAGGCCAGATCGGCATCCTCGAGCTTCTGGACTCCTATCGCGTCAACCGCCAAGCGCTGCTGCGCCTCCTCGATCTGCGGGCTCTGGCGAAGGAGGCGGTCATTGAACTCGACCGGGCCGTGGGTGAGGAGGCGACGCCGTGAAGAAGTACGGTCTCGCGATTCTAGCCGTATGCACGCTCTGTTCCTGCACGCGCCCAAACGCGGAGCAGAGATCTCCGGCGGACGGGAAGCCGGAAGGATTCAGTGTGTCGCACTGGTCTCCTCGCACGGAGTTGTTCATGGAGTACCCGGCGCTCATCGCCGGTCATACGGGGCGTTTCGCGGTTCACCTGACGCGGCTCGATAATTTCAAGCCTCTGGCGGCCGGCAGCGTCGAGATCCGGCTGGCGTCGGCGGGGGGAACCGAGCGATTCTCGACCACCGGTCCCTCTCGCCCGGGCATCTTCGGAGTCGATGTCAAGCCTTCCGCGCCTGGCGCTTTCACGATGAGCGTGCTGGTGCGGTCCTCCGATCTGAGCGACACGCACGACCTGGGAACCGTTACAGTTTATGCCGGCGAGGCGAGCGCATCCGGACATCCGCCCGGTAAGCCACAGGAGGAGACCATCGCTTTCCTTAAGGAGCAGCAATGGTCCCTGGATTTCGCCACCGAAACGGTTACCGAACGGACGGTGCGCCCCAGCTTCACGGCCCCCGCCGAAGTCCAACCCCGGGCGGGAGGTCAGGGCGACGTCACCGCGCCGCTGGACGGGCGTGTCGCCGAGGCGGTGGCGATCCCGGCCGGCCGCGCGGTAGCTATTGGGGAGGTGCTGGCGCGCATCGCACCGCCCGCCAGCACCCCGGCCGACTTGCCGGCGCTGCAACTGGTCCGGGCCGAATCCGAGAACGCCCTGCGTTTCACCCGCCGCGACCGCGAACGCGCGCAACGCCTGGTGGATGCCGGAGCCTCGCCGGCGCGGCGCCTGGAAGAGGCGCGGCTCGCTGAAGCCACGGCCGAGGCTCGCTTGAAGACGGCTGAAGAGCGGATCGCTCAATACGAGAGCACTCGCGAGGCCGGCGCCGGCGCCGCGGCCAGATTGTTTGCCGTGCGGGCGCCGATCTCGGGTACGGTAACCGAATCGCGCGCGGTCACCGGAGCCAACGTGCGCGCCGGCGACGTGTTGTTTCGTCTCGTGGACGCCGCTCAGGTCTATATCACGGCCAGCGTTCCCGAGAGCGAGTTGCCGCGCCTTCGGACGCTGACCGGCGCCGAGTGGCGGGCCGGTGAAGGATCGTGGAAGCCGATTGGGCGTTTGGTTTCGACTGGCCGTGTGGTGGATCCCCAGGCTCGCACTGTTCCGGTGATCTATGAAGTGGACAACCGGGATGCGCGACTGGCCATCGGCCAGGCGGTCACGGCGCGCCTCTTCACCGCGGCCGGGACGACGGCCCCGGCGGTGCGGGAATCGGCCATCGTCGACGATGCCGGCCGGCCGGTGGTCTTCGTTCAGGTCACGGGCGAAGCCTTCGCCCGCCGTCCCCTGAAGCTGGGACATCGTCAAGGAGAGTACGCGCAGGTTCTGGAAGGGCTCCGGCCCGGCGAGCGCGTTGTCACCAGGGGCGCATACCTGATCCGGCTTGCCGCCCTGTCGAGCCAGATTCCCGCGCATGGGCACGTACACTAGAGGACAACGATCATGACGGATGCTCTCATTCGGTGGTCTCTTGGCAACCGGGTCCTGGTGCTGGCGTGCGCCGCGGCCTTCCTGCTGTGGGGTGGATACGCCATTTCGAAGGCGCCGGTCGATGTGCTGCCGGATCTCAGCGCTCCGACGGTGACCGTTCTGGTGGAAGGTGCGGGGATGGCGCCGGCGGAGATGGAGGCCTTGGCGACTTTTCCCATCGAATCCGCCTTGAATGGAGCCGCCGGTGTCCGCCGGGTGCGGTCCGCGACCGCGGTGGGTGTGGCGGTGATCTGGGTGGAGTTTGACTGGGGACAGGACATTCAAAGGGCGCGGCAGACCGTGACCGAGAAGCTGAACACGGTGTCGGGCTCGCTGCCGGCCTCCGTGGAAAGACCCTTCCTGGCGCCGGTCTCCTCGATCATGGGAGAGATCCTGTTTGTCTCCCTGGAGTCCGATCGCCACTCTCCCCTCGAGCTCCGTACGATTGCCGAGACCGTGGTTCGCCGCCGCTTACTCGCCGTGCCCGGTGTCTCGCAGGTGATTCCCACCGGCGGCGGGCAGAAGCAGTATCAGGTGCTGGTGGACGCTCAGCGGCTCCGCGCGTATCACCTGACCCTCGTCGATGTGGAAACGGCGTTAAAGGCCGCCAACCGGAATTCCTCGGCGGGCTTCATGGTCGCCGGTGGCCAGGAATACCTGATCCAAGGGATCGGACGGGTGCGGACCGAAGAGGACATCGGCCGGGTGGTGGTCGCTAGCGTGGGAACGCGTCCGATCCTGATTCGCGACCTCGCCAGCGTGCGGATCGGCGAAGCTCTCAAGCGAGCGGAGGGATCGCACAACGCGGCGCCGGCCGTGATCCTCGGCATTCAGAAACAGCCCGGGGCGAACACCCTGGAGTTGACCCGCGCGCTGGATTCGACGCTGGACGCCATCCAACGCACACTGCCGCCCGGAATGTCCCTCGACCGGCGCATCTTCCGCCAGGCCGATTTTATCGAACGCGCTCTCGGCAATCTGGAAAAGGCTTTGCGCGACGGATCGGCGCTGGTGGTGATTGTGGTGCTGCTGTTCCTGGCGAATCTCCGGGCCGCCGCGATCACCCTGGTAGCCATCCCGCTCTCGCTGGTTGCCGCCGTCCTCACCATGAACTTCTTCGGCTTAACCATCAACAGCATGAGCCTGGGAGGGCTGGCCATCGCCATCGGAGAACTGGTGGACGACGCCATTATCGACGTCGAGAACGTGGTGCGGCGTCTGCGCGAGAATGCGCGGAAGCCCGCCGCCGAGCGGCTGGCCGCCCTCGAGGTGGTCTATCGCGCCAGCGCCGAGATCCGGGGCTCGGTCGTCTTCGCAACCATCATCGTCGGACTGGTATTCCTGCCGTTGTTCTTCCTGAGCAGCGTGGAGGGCCGTCTATTGCGGCCCTTGGGATTCGCCTACGTGGTGGCGCTCCTGGCGTCGCTGCTGACCGCCCTCACGGTCACGCCGGCGTTGTGTTCGCTCTGGTTGCCGGCCATCAAGTCCGAGCGCGAGCCGTGGCTGGTGCGCCTGGTCAAACGGCTGTACCAGCCGTGCCTGCGCTGGTCGATCGATCACTCCGGGATGGTGCTGGGCGGCTCGGTCCTTCTGCTGGCCGCGGCCGTTGCCTCCTATTTCTCGATGGGGCGTGCGTTCCTGCCCGAGTTCAACGAAGGAACGCTGACGATCAGCGCCGTCACCCTGCCCGGCACGAGTCTGGCCGAATCCGACCGTCTGGGCAGCGCCCTGGAGCGAATCCTCCACACCGTGCCGGAGGTCGCGTCGACCGCCCGCCGAACCGGAAGAGCGGAGCTCGACGAGCATGTTCAGGGAGTCGAATCCGCCGAGATCGACGTGGATCTGAAGATGAAGCAACGGCCCAAGGAAGCCGTGCTCGAAGACATTCGAGATAAGGCCGCGCTCCTGCCCGGCATGAATGTGTCCATCGGCCAGCCGATCTCCCATCGGATCGATCACTTGCTTTCGGGGACCCGGGCCAACATCGCGGTCAAGATCTTCGGCGACGATCTGGCGGCTCTCCGCGCGCTCGCCGGACAAGTCCACGAAGCCATGAAGGGCATTCCGGGCGTCGTCGATCTGGCGATCGAACAGCAGACGGACATTCCGGCGCTGCGGGTCAAGGTGGACCCGTCCGCCGCCGCCCGGTATGGCGTGCCCGCGGGCGCGGTGACCCAGACTCTGCGGACCGCCTTCGCCGGAGCGGAAGCGGGCCAGGTGTTCGAGGGTCAGCTCAGCTTCCCGTTGGTGGTGCGGTACCGGGGGGACACGCCGTCTGGCATTGAGGACATTGCGCGCACCCAGGTCGATACGTCCTCCGGGGCCAAGGTTCCGCTCTCGGCGCTGGCGGAGATTCGTGAAGATCGGGGGCCGAACTTCATCATGCGCGAGGGAGTGCAGCGCCGGATCGTGGTCCAGTGCAATGTGGCGGGGCATGATCTGCGGACCGTGGTCAACGCCCTCCGGGGCCGCGTCGCCACCGCCGTCCGGTTTCCGCCGGGTTACCGGGTGGAGTACGGCGGTCAATTCGAAAGTGAAGCCGCCGCGTCCCAGCGCCTGGGAGTCCTCGGACTCCTGGTGATTGCCGGAATCCTGCTGGTTCTGACGACGGCGTTCGGCTCCATTCGCGACGCCCTGATCATCATGCTGAATCTGCCGCTGGCCTTGGCCGGCGGCGTGGTGGGTGTCTACCTGTCCGGGGGCGTGCTGTCGGTCGCCTCGATCATCGGCTTCATCACGCTGTTCGGCATCGCCACGCGGAACGGCATCATGCTGGTCTCGCACATCCGGCGCCTGCGCGAAGTCGAAGGACTTACGGATATCCGTCATGCCGTCCTCCAAGGGGCCACGGAGCGCGTTTCCCCGATCCTGATGACCGCGCTGGCCGCCGGGCTGGCCCTGATCCCTATCGCGCTGGGCATGGGAAAGCCAGGCAGCGAGATTCAGGCGCCCATGGCCCTGGTGATCCTGTGCGGCCTGCTGTCCTCGACCGCCCTGAACATGGCCGTCGTGCCGGCCGCGTACCTTCGATACCGGGCGTAAAGCGAAGAAAAAAGGCAAAAGGCAAAAGGCAAAAATCAAAAGGCAAAAGGAATTAGGAAGAACTACCTAATCACTTTTGATTTTTGCCTTTTGCCTCTTGCCTTTTGCCTTTTCTTCTCCCCCCCCTCACCGGCCTCGCAGCCAATCCGCCAGCCGTCCCCCCCAGGAGGAAAGAATTAGGTCGGTAGGTGCGAGTCCAACCCCATGCCGCCCGTGTTCATATATGTGTAACTCCGCCGGAACCCCTGCTTTGCGCAGCGCCAGGTAGAACAGCACGCTGTTCTCCGGAGGGACCCCGGTGTCCGCATTGGTGTGGAACAGGAAAGTGGGGGGCGTTTGCGCGGTAACCTGCTTCTCGTTGGACAGGTGCTCCACCAGCTTGGGATCGGGGCCGTCGCCCAGTAGATTGCGTAGCGAACCGCGGTGGACAAACTCGGTGAACGAGACCACCGGGTAGGCCAGGATTGCGAAGTCCGGGCGGGAGCTGTGGCGATCGATCGGATCGGCCGCCGACGGGTCGTCGGCGTCAAAGTGGGTGGCTGTGGTCGACGCCAGGTGGCCGCCGGCCGAGAAGCCCCACACGCCGATGCGGTCCGGCGCGATCCGGGAATCGCGTGCGCGATGGCGGACGGTGCGAATGGCGCGCTGCGCGTCCTGCAGCATGATGGGATGGCGATAGCGCGGTCCGAGGCGGTATCTCACGACGAACGCGGCAATACCCTGGGAGTTGAGCCACTGGGCGATCTGGCGGCCCTCGTGATCGACGGCCAGCGCGCCGTATGCGCCGCCGGGGAAGACCACCACGGCCTGACCGTTGGGCTTGGCGGGCAGCCACGGCGTGAGGGCCGGCTGATCGCGGTCCTCCGATCCGAGCGCGCCGGGCGCGCCGCTGGGCCACAGCAGCTCGGGCTGGGGATCGGCCGGCGGGCCCTGAGCCGGGAGGGCCG
Source organism: Acidobacteriota bacterium (assembly GCA_016178945.1). Taxonomy (GTDB): domain Bacteria; phylum Acidobacteriota; class Terriglobia; order Bryobacterales; family Bryobacteraceae; genus JACOSH01. Next base: position 7,147 of record JACOSH010000266.1, on the reverse strand, counting down.
AAGGAAGCAGCAGAGCGATTGCGATAAAGTAGAGCATTCCTTGCATCCTACTCGATGGGAGCGCGGGTGTCATCCGGGTAACCTCGGGGAAGCGGGAAGGCGTCTAGTCAGAGGTGTGGGAGGCGTTGGTTGAAGGTCTATTTGGTTCTTGCGTTGTCCCTGGCGACGGCGATCGGCGCTGAGCAGGCCGGAAAAGTGAGCTCGGCGGGGATTGCGATCCCCGGCGCCACGGTGACGGCTTCACAGGCCGCCCAGAAGTTCGTCACCGTGACCGACGAGACCGGGCGCTACTCGCTGTACCTGGGGCCCGGCTCCTGGACGCTGGAAGTGGACCTGTTCGGTTTTGTCACGGCGCGGCGCGAGCTGAAGATGGAGCAGGCCGCCACCGCACTGGAGTGGACGCTGGAGCTGAAACCCCGGCCGGCCGCGGCCCCGGCGGGCCGCCCTACTCCCAACGGCGGGTTCCAGAATCTGGCCATGCGGCCGAACGCGGAGACCGAGATTGCCGCCTCCCTGGCTGCGCCCGCGGCGCCGGAGCCCGCGGCGCCCGCCGACAGCGCGAATGAAGCTTTCCTGGTGCAAGGCAGTTTGAGCCGCGGTCTGCAGGTGTCGCCTCAAGAGGATTTCCTGATGCGGCGGCCGGAGTTCATGGAGGGGCAGGATCGACCGCAGGGCGCGGGCGCCTTCGGGCAGCAAGGGGGGCGGCCGGGTGGCCCGGGCGGACCGGGGGGCTTCGGCGGACCAGGGGGCTTCGGTGGACCGGGAGGCCCCGGCGGACGGGGCGGACCGGGGATGGGCGGTGGTCCTCCGGGTGGCATGGGGGGACGAGGCGGCTGGGAGCCGGGCCGTGGTCCGGGCGGCGGACGGGGTCCGGGTGGCGCGATGCGCGACCGCAACGCGTCCTTCGGCAACCGGCGCGGCCGCGGAAGAGAGAGCATTCGCGGCGCGGTGTTTTTCACCCTACGCAACTCCGCGCTGGATGCACGTCCCTACTCGCTCACCGGGCAGACCGTGGAGAAGGCCTCCTACGCCCAGAACCGCGTGGGGCTGATGGCCGGCGGTCCCCTTCGCATCCCCAAACTCGTGAGCAGCGACAAGACCTTCTTCTTCTTCAATTACTCCGGCTCGCTCAGCCGCAACCCGTTCCACGCCGTGGCCACGCTGCCCACCTTGCAGGAGCGCAGTGGGGATTTCACCACCGCGGCCCCGATCTTCGACCCGGCCAACCGCGCGCCCTTCCCCGGCAACCGCATCCCGCTCGACCGTTTCAACCGCGCCGCGCGGGGGCTGCTGGACTTTATTCCGCTGCCCAACCAGCCCGGCGGCATCCAGAATTATCAGTACGTCACCTCGGTCCCCAGCAACAATCACAACCTGGGGCTGCGGTTGAACCACAACCTCTCGCGCAAGGACCGCCTGGACAGCAACTTCAATTACCAGAACCGCGATCTGGAGTCCGCTCAGCTCTACGGTTTCCGCGACACGGGCGACGGCTACGGGATGAGCCTGTCGCTGGGCTGGGCGCACAACCTGGGACGCCGCGCGATGTCCAGCCTGCGCTGGAATTTCAGCCGCAACCGCAGCGAGACCCTGCCGTTCTTTTCCTATGGCCGCAACGTCGCGGCCGACCTGGGCATCAACGGGACCGCGCGCGATCCCCTAAACTACGGCCCGCCCAACCTGTCGTTCACCAACTTCGGCGCGCTCAACGATGCCAGCCCGGTGCTGCGCCGCGACCAGACCTCCAGCCTCAGCGAAGGCGTGACGTTTGTGCGGGGCACGCACAACCTGTCCTTCGGCGGCGAGTACCGCCGCATGCAGCTCAACACCCGCACCGACCAGAACGCGCGCGGCAGTTTTACCTTCAGCGGTCTGGCCACCAGCGCCTTCGACGCCAACAACCAGCCGCTGCCCAACACCGGATACGACTTTGCCGATTTTCTTCTGGGGCTGCCGCAATCGAGCTCCGTGAGGTTCGGCAGCGCCAATACCTATTTCCGCGGCTCGGTCTACAGCGCGTACTCCCAGGACGACTGGCGGGTGCGCTCGAACCTGACCTTCAACCTCGGATTGCGCTACGAATTCTTCACGCCCTTGCGGGAGAAATTCGGCCATATCGCCAACCTGGACGTCGCGCCGGGCTTCACCGGAGTCGCCGTGGTGACGCCGGGGCAGAGTGGCCCGTACAGCGGGGCCTTCCCGCAAGCGCTGGTCGATCCGGACAAGAATAATCTCTCGCCGCGGCTGGGATTCGCCTGGCGTCCCTCGGCCAAGGGCAAGCTCCAGATCCGCGGCGGCTACGGGCTCTTCTTCAATGGATCGATCTACAACCAATTCCCCTCGCGCCTGGCTTCGCAGCCTCCCTTCGCCAGCACCGCGACGCTGACCACCAGCCTGGCGCGGCCGCTCACCTTGGAGAACGGCTTCGCGGCCCTGCCCTCGACTACCATCACCAACACCTACGCCGTCGACCGGAACTATCGCGTGGGCTACGGGCAGACCTGGAACTTGTCGGTGCAGCAGGAGCTGCCTCGCTCGCTGATCCTGGAAGTCGGCTACCTGGCCACTAAGGGCACGCGGCTGGACATCCAGCGGCTGCCCAATCGCGCCGCGCCCGGTTCGCCGCTCACCGCCGAGCAGCGCCGTCAGATCGGCAACGCCGTCGGATTCACCTTCGACAGCTCGGAAGGCAACTCGATCTATCATGCCGCGCAGGTGCGCCTCATGCGGCGGTTCCGCCGGGGGATCTCGGCCAACGCGCTCTACACGCTGTCCAAGTCGATCGACAACGCTTCGACATTCGGGGGCGGCGGCGCGGTGGTGGCGCAGAACGATCGCGACCTGCGCGCCGAGCGCGGTCTTTCTTCCTTTGACCGGCGTCATTCGCTGACGCTGTTCTACGTACTCAGCTCTCCCTCCGGGCAGGGAGGCGCGCGGCGCCTGCTGTTCCAGGACTGGACCATGAGCGGCGGCATGACGGCGTATTCGGGCCAGCCGTTCACCGCGCGCGTGCTGGGCAACCAGGCCAACACCGGAGGCACCGGCGCGATCGGCAGTGGAAGAGCCGATTCGACCGGCGCCCCGGTGGAGGGCGGCTCCGGCTACTTCAATCTTGCCGCCTTCACGATTCCGCCTTCGGGCCGCTTCGGCAACGCCGGACGCAATACCATACCTGGACCGGCGCTGGTCGGGCTGAACCTCTCGCTGGCGCGATCCTTCCGGTTGGGCGAGGAGCGGCGCCGCCTGGAGATCCGCGCCGATGCCAACAACTTCACCAACCATCCCTCGGTCTCCGGCCTGTACACGGTCGTCAACGCCACCAACTACGGCCTGCCCTCCTCGGTGCAGCCCATGCGCTCGATGACCGCCACGCTGCGGTTGAGGTTCTAGACATGCGAACATTGGCCCTCCTGCTGGTTCTCTCCGCCGCAGTTGCGCAACAAGAGAAGTTGCCCACGTTCAAGAGCTCCACCAACCTGGTGATCGTCAACGTCGCGGTGCGCGACCGCGCGGGCAAGCCCATCGAGGGTCTGAAGAAGGAAGACTTCACCCTCACCGAAAACGAGAAAGCGCAATCCATCTCCATCTTCGAGTTCCAGCGCTTGACCGATACCGCCGAAGCGCCGGCCCCAGAGACCCCTCCGCCGCCAACACCCGCCGCTCCGCGCGCGGCGCCGGCCGTCATCGCCCCCTCCAAACCCGGCGAGATCCGCTACCGAGACCGGCGTCTCCTGGCGCTCTTTTTCGACTTCTCCTCGATGCCCCTGCCCGATCAGATCCGCGCCCAGAAGGCCGCCGAGAAATTCCTCGACGAGCAGATGAGCCCGGTGGACCTGGTGTCGATCCTGGCCTTTTCCAATCGCCTCCAGGTCTTGCAGGACTTCACCGCCGACCGCGCGCAGCTCAAGGAGATCATCCGCGGCTTCCGGCTGGGCGAGGGCAGCGCGCTGGCCGAGGAGGCCGACACCGGCGACGACACCAATCCGGATACCGGCGCGGCCTTCGTAGCCGACGAAACCGAGTTCAACATCTTCAACACGGACCGCAAGCTGAGCGCGCTGGAAACGGCCGTGCGCATGCTGTCCTCGCTGCCCGAGCGCAAGGCGCTGGTGTACTTTTCCAGCGGCGTCGGCAAGACCGGAGTGGAAAACCAGTCGCAGCTCCGCTCCACCGTGAACGCCGCGGTCCGGGCCAACGTCGCCTTCTATCCCATCGACTCACGCGGTTTGATGGCGGCGCCTCCCGGCGGGGACGCCAGCAAAGCCGCGCCGCGCGGCACGGGCATCTTCTCCGGACAGGCGCAGACGCGTCAGCGCGAGAGATCCAACGACCAGCAGGAGACCCTCACCACGCTGGCCGCCGACACCGGCGGCAAAGCCTTCCTCGACAGCAACGATCTGGCCCTGGGCATCGTCCAGGCCCAGACCGACATCCGAAGCTATTACATCCTGGGCTACTACACCACCAACGACACGCCGGACGGCAAGTTCCGCCGCGTGCGCGTCAAGCTGACCAACCCGGCCCTGGCCGGCGCTAAGCTCGAGTTTCGCTCCGGCTACTTCGGCGCCAAGGAATTCGCCAAGTTCAGCTCGGCGGACAAGGAGCGCCAACTCGAAGAAGCCCTGCTGCTGGGCGACCCAGTGACCGATCTGCCGCTGGCCCTGGAAGTGGACTACTTCCGCCTGTCCCGCGACAAGTACTTCATCCCGGTGGCCGTGAAGATTCCCGCCTCGGAGATTCCGCTCGCTCACAAAGGCTCGGCCGAAGTCACCGAATTCGATTTCATCGGCCAGGTGCGCGACTCCAACAACCGGCTGGCCGCCACGGTTCGCGACGGCATCAAAGTGAAGCTGAGCGAGGCCGCCGCCCAGCGCAAGAGTTTCCAATACGACACCGGCTTCACGCTGCCGCCCGGCGCCTACAAGCTGAAATTCCTGGTCCGGGAAAACCAGACCGGAAAGATGGGAACCTTCGAGACCCCCATCGGCGTGCCCGACCTGTCCGTGAAGGGCTCGACCGTGGCCTTAAGCTCGGTGGTCTGGTCCAGCCAGCGCGAGCCGCTGGCCGCGGCCGTCGGCTCGGCCGAGAGCAAGAAGAAGCTGATCGCCACGCACCCGCTGGTGCGCGACGGGCAGAAACTGGTCCCCAACGTCACACGCGTGTTCCGCAAGGATCAGAATCTGTACGTGTACTTCGAGGTCTACGACCCGGCCACCGATACGGATCGGAAGGCCCCCAGCGTCTCGGCGGTGCTGAGCTTCTATCGCGGCCGCGCCAAGACCTCCGAGTCCTCCCCCGTGCGGATCACCGAAGCGGGGCGCGGCCACGCGGTCCCCTTCCAGTTCCAAGTGCCGCTGGCGCAACTGCGCCCCGGCCGCTACACCTGCCAGGTCAACGTCATCGACGAGATCGGCCGCAAATTCGCCTTCGCGCGCGCGCCCATCGTAGTGGCGCCGTAGGGTTCGTCAGTTATCAGTTCTCAGTTATCCAACGCTAGCAGAGTCCTTCCCGCAACGCCGAAGCGCTGACACCTGACACCCCACACCTGACACCTGATCTACCGCAACCCTTCCACCAGGTGTAACTGGGAAAGCGTCTGCCGGAAAGAGTATGCGTAGGAGTTGCCATCCGGCGTGATGCGAATTCCACTAATACCTGTGACCCCGGCGCTGTCGGGAGGGGTCACCTGCTTCCATAGCTCCCTCCGGCCGGTGCTCCAGTTCACGCGATACACTTGCGCGGGTATTGTGACCCGGCTCATCACGTAGAGCACCGTGCCGTCCGCACTCCAGGCGTAAGGGCGCTCGCCGGCCTGGATTCCCTGGCCTATGAGGGCGTCGCCTCCCTTTACCGGGCATAGCATCACTTGGCCCAACGAGTGAACAGCCGTGGCGAATTTTCCGTCGGGGCTAACCACTGGATACGCAGACACGACCCCTTCCTGGGAGATGGCACGCGGTTTACCGTCGCCAAGGGCCAACGCATATAGACGCAAACCATGCCCAGCCTCCTTTCCGATAAAGACAAAGCCCCGAGCGTCTGGCAGCCATTCCACGATGTTTATGGTGAAGCCCGGCAGGGGAACCCGCCGCGTTTCTCCCGGTCCAATGGGAAGAATCACCGCGCCGCCGGCCGCTTCATCGATTGCCAATACCGAGTTGCCATCCGGTGACAGACTCGGCCAGGCAACATTTCCCAGCTTTACCGCGAGAGACCCGTCCGTCTTGCGGTAGTAGCTCATGAGTTTCCCGCCGGCAGCCTCCCCACCCTCCATGAAGGCGACTGCTATCCCATCCGCGGAAATGCTGGAGACCAATGACCAGTCCAGCCACGAGAGATCCCGCTCCGTCTTGTTGGCCAGTCCGGCGAATCGCATCCTCATGTGTTGGCTGGTGGAATTCAGCAACACGCGTCCGCTGCTCGAAATGTCTTCGAGCGTCAGGGCGCCTGTTTGAGCCAGGACGATCCGCTGGGCGCCGGCCAGCGTCACCGCCCGCAGCTCCCTCTTGGCGCCAGGCCCCTTCGTAAACCAGATCTCATTGGCGGCCGGCATCCAGAACAATCCCCACGCCGAGCCGCCCGATACGGTAAGGGTCTTGGCTTGCCCGGCCAGGTCCACTACTGCAATCTCGCCGTCCTCGTTATTGGCGCTGGGATGGTGAATGAAGGCGATGCGGTCTCTGGCGGGAGAGAAACGAGGATGGGAAATGAAGCCCGCTGTTCGGAAGAGAACCTTTCCAGGAGGGCGTGGGCGATCGCCAGGCCGGCGGCGATCTGCCGGGCATACTCGATCGCCTTCGAAACGGCCATGTCACCCGTATGCAAGCGGTCGCGCAGCGACTCGCCTTGAAGCAGCTCGGAGACCATGTAAGGCATGCCGTCCTGCGTGCCGACATCGTGGATGACCAGGATGTTGGGATGGTTCAGAGCGCTAGCCGATTGAGCTTCCAGCAGGAAGCGGCGCATGCGATCTTGGTCCTCGGCGAAAGAGCGGGGAAGAATTTTTAGCCTCGTCCGAGGAATCTGTGGGTGACTGGCGGGCTCAGCGCTGCGACTGAGCGAGGAAGCGATGGAGTTTGCGGCAGGTGGCGTCGAAGGAGCGTTGCGCCTCCTCCGAGCCGTTGTGAACGAGCGGGCCACCGTCCTG
>JACOSH010000090.1 GCA_016178945.1 Acidobacteriota bacterium | reverse complement strand
CGCGGCGACGATCAGGACCGCGGTCGGGACGAGCGTCCAGAGCGGCGTCGGCGACTCGACGAGCGCTCCGCGTCGGGGCAGCGGATCTGCGAGTCCCCGTCCACCAGCACCCCTCCCATCATGTAATGCGTGGTGGGCCCCACCTCCATCGGCTCTTTCGTGATATCGATATCCGCCAGTTGCTTGAACTGGTGATACATGCTGGGCAGCTTCCGCTTGATGTGCTCGGCGGCATTCGGCAGCCGCTGCTTGATCCAGGCGATATCCAGAAAAACGCCGCCGTGCGGGCTTCCCCGTCCCTGCTTGATCTCCCGCACGATGCACCGGGCGATGTGATCGCGGGTCAGGAGGTCGGGTGGACGGCGGGCGTTCCTGTCGCCCTGCGTATAGCGCCACCCTTCCTCTTGGTTGTCGGCGGTCTGGCTCCGGTACAGCTCCGGGATATCGTCGAACATGAACCGGCGGCCCTCCTTGTTCAGAAGGATTCCGCCCTCGCCTCGCACGCCTTCGGTCACCAGAATGCCGGCCACGCTGGGCGGCCAGACCATGCCGGTGGGATGGAACTGCACGAACTCCATGTCCACCAGCTCGGCGCCGGCGTGGTAGGCCAGCGACTGGCCGTCGCCGGTGTACTCCCAACTGTTGCTGGTGATCTTGTAGGCGCGGCCGATGCCTCCCGTGGCCAGCACCACCGCTTTGGCCGGGAAGAGCAGGAACCGGCCCCGCTCGCGGTCGTAGCCGAACGCTCCGGCGATCCGCCCGTCGTCCTGAAGCAGCGTCAGCACCGTGCACTCCATGTGCACCGAGATGCCCTGGTGGATGCCATGGTCCTGCAGTGTGCGGATCATCTCCAGGCCGGTGCGGTCGCCGACGTGGACCAGCCGCGGGTACTTATGCCCGCCGAAATTGCGCTGCAGGATGCGCCCTTCCTTGGTGCGGTCGAACAGAGCGCCCCACCCCTCCAGCTCCCGTACGCGCTCCGGCGATTCCTTGGCGTGCAGCTCGGCCATGCGCCAGTTGTTGACGTACTGGCCGCCGCGCATCGTGTCGGCGAAGTGGACCTTCCAGTTGTCGCGCTCGTCTACGTTTCCCATCGCGGCGGCGATGCCGCCCTCGGCCATCACCGTGTGCGCCTTGCCCAGCAGCGACTTGGTGACCACCCCCACCCGCGCTCCTCCGGCCGACGCTTCGATGGCCGCGCGCAGACCGGCGCCGCCCGCTCCGATCACCAGCACGTCGTACTCGTGCGTCTGATAGTCCGCCATCTCAGAGAATCCTCCAATCCGTCCACACACCCATCGAGCAGAGGCGGATGTAGAGGTCCGAGAACATCACCGAGAACAGGCTCATCCAGGCCCACCGCTTGTGCCGCCCATTGAGACAGCTCACGCAGGCGTAGGTCTTCAGGCGGAAGGGCGACAGCAGGTCGAAACGCCCTCCCACCAGGTGCCGCACCGAGTGGCAGCCGAAGGTGTATCCGCCCAGCATCACTACATTGGCGGCCAGCACCAGCGTGCCCACGCCCAGCCCGAAGGCGACTCTTCCGGTGGCGGAATCCGGGAACCACATCGCCTTCCACACGTCGTAGGCCAGACAGCCCAGAAACAGGATCGCCAGGTACAGGAAATACCGGTGGATGTTTTGGAGGATCAGTGGAAAGGAGTGCTCGCCGCGGTAACTTGCGCGCGGTTCGCTCACCGCGCAGGCGGGCGGGTCCGCCCAGAAAGATTTGTAGTACGCGCCGCGATAGTAGTAGCAGCTCAGACGAAACAGCGCCGGAACCCACAGGATCGGCAGCGCCGGAGACCAGGGCAGCCAGCTCGCCCACCAGGATGGCTGCGGTCCAAACCAGCGATGCGGAGAATCGCCGAAGAGCTCCGGTGAGTAAAACGGCGACAGATACGGTCCCCAGTAATAATGATTGCCCTGGAGCGCCGCCCACGTGGTGTACACCACGAAAGTCCCCAGAACCAGAAACACCACCAGCGGCTCGACCCACCACCCGTCGCGGCGCGCGGTTTGGCCGAAGCGGCCTCGCTCCCAAGACACGTCAACCATCCACTCCTCCTGGAACGGCAAATTATACCATCCGGTTCGCCACCAGTGGCTTCGGCGGCGGGGGCGGCGGCACCGGAGTCGTCACCACATGACGCTCCGAGGCGCAACTGGCCAGGAACAGGACGGCTAGAGAAATCAATAGCACAAGGGCTGCGGTGCGGGACAAAGGTTCCTCCTCAGAGCAGATATTGTACCAGTGAGCGCGCGCGCGTAAGCAAGCGGTTCTTGCTACGGGCTGCCAAGTAGGAAAAGGCCACGCTCCGTAGAGTAAGAGGCTGTGGAAAATATCGAACTGCGCACCGCTTGCTCAGAAGCTGTGAAAAATATCGGCGACCGCTCCTTCACGGTCGCGGCTCTGCACTACCGGCACAGAGCCGCGCGCGTAAGCAAGCGGTTCTTGCTACCGCCTGCCGGCGAAGACCGCGAGGTTGCTCGCCACCGCCCGCCCCTGGGGATTATCGGACGACGCGTTCATGATCCGGCCAAGATGCGTGATGGGGTCCTGCATCGCCAGGGTCGTCGATCCGCCTCCGTCGAGGTTCAACGCGTTGAAAACGGCGTAGTCCCGGATCAACAGATCCGCGACCTCTGCGACCGTCATGCCGCGGCTTCCTCCGGCGTTGTCCACCGTGAACAGCACCAGCGCCCGCCGGTCCTGGGTGAAACCGATCGCCGTCCGGGCGTTGGCGAGATCATACCAGGAGTGGGCATTGGTGTAGTTTCCCGGTCCGCCCGGAGTGAGCAGCCCGGCGAGGTTCTGCGCGCCGGCGTAAGCCGGAATCGTCCGTGCTCCTTCGGTGACAATCTGCGCCGAGCCGGCCACGGCATTCCACAGCGCGACCTTTTCCAGAACGTGCTTCCCATCAGGAAAACTGGGGTCTGCATGCACGATGCCGACCCGGTTGGCGCGATCGATGTTGAGGGCCGGGGCGTTGGCAACCAGCGCGTAGGATTGGACCGGCGCCTCGAACGCGGAGTACACGTCGCCGTCGGACGCGGCCAGGCCGATCGCCGAAGCGTTGAGATCCGAAGATGGAAACGGGAGAAAGAAGTGGCCGTTGATAGCCACCTGCGCGCCCTGCTCATTGAGAAAGTCGAGCGTCGTCACCCGGACGGTTTCGCGCGTGCCGCTTGAGGGCGTAAGCCGGAATCGGATCCCCGGCGCGGTCAAATCGACCCGCACGATCTTCATGTTCAGGCTTCGCGGCTCAGTCTCGGTTCGCCGGATCAGGGTGACGCCCAGGTACGGGTGTTCAACTGTCTCGGCGCCTTCGGCCAGCCGCAGGATAACGGCCAGCAGGACGGCGCCCAAGCGAACCCATCGGCCGCGCATCCTTCACTCATACCGCAAGGCGATCAACGGGTCCACTCGCGAGGCGCGCCGCGCCGGAAGGTACCCGGCCAGCATGGCCGCCGCGATCAGGACAACGCCTGCCGCAACGATGGTGAGCGGATCGGTCGCCTTCAGACCGTAGAGCTTACTGGACACCAGGCGAGTCAGCGCGAATGAAGCCGGTATTCCGGCGGCAATGCCGATGGCCACCACCAGCAGCGTTTCGCGCAACACCGCCCCCAGGACCGAGCTGGGCAGCGCGCCCAGAGCCATTCGGATGCCGATCTCATTGGTGCGACGCGCGATTGAATAGGACAGCACGCCATACAATCCCACGCAGGCCAGCACGAGCGCCAGCAGTCCGAAGAGCGTGCACAGTTGCGCGATCAGCCGCTCCTGCGTGAGCGTTCGATCCAGCAGCTCGCCGAGCGGGCTGACGTTCAGGATGGCCAGGCCGCGATCGACCAGCTCCACTTCGCGGCGGACGGTCCTGACCATACTGTTGGGATCCGCAAACGTGCGGATTTCGAAGTTCGCGGCCGGAGGAATCCCCCCCAGCCCCTGGAAGAACGGAATGTAGAACCGGCGTGGGATGTCGCCGCGAAGCCGGTGGTCGCGGTCGTCCTTGGACACGCCCACGATCTGGAACGTGGTTCGCGTGTCCGGGAATTCGTCGGTAATGTGTTTCCCGATTGGGTTCCGGTTCTCGAAAAAGAAACGGGCCATCGCCTCGTTAATTACGCAAACGCGCGCCGACGTTTCGATGTCCCGCTGGTCGATCTCGCGGCCCGCCAGCATGGGGATCCCCAGGGTCGAGAAGTAAAGGGGCCCCACCTGGTCGAACCGGGCGCTGTCGTCGCCGCGCTTTTGCGGTTTATACCCCTCAACGGAAATCCGGTCGCCCGATTCCGTCCCGCTGAAGAGGCCGTTCTCAGACAGGGTGACGCCGCGCACGCCGGGGATCGCGCCGAAACGTTCGAGCAAGGTCCGGAACACGGCCGCGAGGCGAGCGCCTTGGTAGCCCGCGGTAACCGGATCCACGCGAACCAGCAGCAGTTTCTCACGCGGGTATCCCAGATCCACGTTCTGCAGGTTCTGGAGCGTTCGCAGGAACAGTCCCGCGCCGATCAGCAACAGCAGAGAGAGGGCCACCTGCGAGATCACCAGGGCTTTTCCGGTGGTGATGCGCGCTCCGCTTCCGATGACGCTTCTGGAGTTGTCTTTGAGCGCGGAGCCGGCCTCCACGCGCGTGGCGCGCAGCGCCGGCGCCAGCCCGAACAGCAGGCCGGTAAGCAGGGACACACCGGCCGTGAACGTCAGAATGGAGGCGTCCGGATGAACGTCGAGCGGCGCTGGATTCGGGCCGCCGGCGACCATGCGCACCAGCAGGTTGCCGGCCCAGAAGGCAAACAGAATGCCGATCGCGCCGCCCATTAGCGCCAATAGCAAGCTTTCCGTGAGCAACTGGCGGATCAGGCGCGCGCGGCCGGCGCCCAGCGCGAGCCGGATGGCAATCTCCCGTTGCCGGGCGGCGGCCCGCGCCAGCAGCAGATTGGCGACGTTGACGCAGGCGATCAGCAGCACCACGCCGACCACCGTTATCAGCACCCACAGAGGCTCGCCGAACTCGTCGCGCATCGAGGATGCGCCCCGGTTTCCGGGCCGAATCTTGATCTTCTGGCCGGCCAGCTCGCGCGTGCGGTCGGGCGGCAGATTCGAGCCCGCTGTTTCGTGTACGATCTGCTGGAACAACACATTGAGGCTCGACTCGGCCTGGCTTGCGGTGACGCCGGGTTTCAGCCGCCCCGCCACCAGCAGCCACATCACCTTTTCGGCTTTCGAAGGGTCGTCGTGCAGCCAGTCCCGCCCGGGTTTCGCCATCGGCTCCATCATTAGGGGCAGCCAGAGGTCGGGCGAATCACCGATGGTTTCGCCCAGGAATCCCGGCGGCGCCACGCCGATGATGGTGAAAAACGTCTTGTGGATTTGAATCGTTTTTCCCAGCGCCGCGGCATCCAGGCCAAAGCGCTTGTTCCAGTACGCGTAGCTGAGAACCACATAAGGATCGCTGCCGGGTGACTTGTCGTCGGCCGCAGTGAACGTCCGCCCGGCCAGCGGCTTGACACCCAGCGTCGCAAAGTAGTCGCCCGAAACCAGCCGGGTGCGCACTTCTTCCAGCGGGCCGCCGCCGATGCCGGCGTTCAGCCGGCTGGAGCTGCTCTCGGCCGCCAACATGCCGGTGAAGACCTGGTTGCGCTCCCGCATGCGCTGGAACTCTTCGTAGGTGAAGAGACTGCGTACGCCGGATTGCGTTCCAATCGAGACGCCGGCCGAGCTGGGGTCGGAAACCATCACCAGCCGGCCGGGATCTTCCACCGGCAGGGACTTCAGCAGAAGCGCGTGGATGAGGCTGAAAATCGCGGTGTTCACGCCAATGCCCAGCGCCAGCGAGAGAACCGCCACAACGGCGAAGCCGGGATGTTGCCGGAGGGCGCGGCCGGCGTAGCGCAAGTCGTGGATCAAGGTGTGGTGCACCATTCTGTCTTCGGGCTTCTGACTTCCTCGACTCCTATATCCCGCATTGACGCCCGCGGTCTTCCGATGCTACCATCGTCGCAATCTGAAAACCCAAGGGGGGCTTCATGCGACGAGTCTTGCTAGCGCTCGTGTTTGTTCTTGCCGCGGCCGCTCCAGCCGCGGCCCAGGTTCTCTACGGCTCCCTCACCGGTGTCGTCCACGACTCAGCGGGCGCGGTTATCCCCGGCGCGTCGGTAAAGGCCCTGAATGTGGGCACCGGTCAGGAGTTCAGCTCTCTGACCAGCGACGCCGGCGGCTACACCTTTTCCAACCTGACGACCGGAACCTACGATCTGACCATCAATGCCAACGGCTTCCGCGCGTTGACGCGGCGCGGCATCGCCATCACGGTGAACGTGGTGCGCCGCGAGGACGTCACGCTCGAAGTGGGCCAGCTCACCGAAAGCGTCACGGTGCAGGCGGGGCTGGCCACGCTTCAGACCGACAAGGCGGACGTCCACACGGACCTGGATTCGAAGGAGCTCATCAGCCTGCCGCTGCCCCGCTATCGAAACTATCAAAGCCTGATCAACCTGGTTCCCGGCGCCACTCCCGGCCAGTATCAGAACTCGATAACGCTACCCGCATCGACGGCGCGCTCAGCGTCTTCCTCTGGCTGCCGCACCACACCGCCTACGTTCCGCCGGCCGAGACCATCGAAACCGTGAACATCGCGACCAACAACTTCGACGCAGAACAGGGTCTGGCCGGCGGCGCGGCCGTGACGGTCATCACCAAGTCCGGCACCAACGACTTTCACGGCGCGGCCTGGGGCTTTCACGACAACGGCGTGCTCCGCGCGCCATCCCCTTGACTTGCCCTGAAAAAGGGCCTAGCATTCTCTTGGGTATTCCACCGAGTCCAGTTTCAGCCAAAACGCAAAATCTAGACCAAGGAGGGGAACATGCGATCCCGGTTTCTGCGCAAGCTTTTCCACGCGTCCGGTCCGCTGGGCCAGGCGCAACTGCGGCGTCACTTCCTCAAGACGGCGGCGTTTGCGACGGGCGCCACCCTGAGCGGGCCGGCCCGCGCGGTCTGTTCGGGGCTGCCCAACCACATCCCCCATGTCTTCTCGGGAATGCCGTTCGGCCTCAGCCTGCACTTCTTCTTCCCGGGCCCGGTGGAGGGCGTCAACCCCGACACCGGTCACGACCCATCGCTCATCACCGACTTCAACGGCTTCATCGGCATCGCCGAAGTCGCTGGCCAGGCGGTCGGAAAAAACACCGCGACCAATGCCATGGTCCCTTACACCTACACCGCCGACCTCCGGTTCATGTTGGGGGAGTTCATCGACTGCGGCGGGCAAACTCTCCGGGGCGCCTTTGCCTTCATCTGACTGGACACCCCAGCGCTCCCGTTGGGCGCGCATTCGTATGATCCGGGTAACCTCGCCACAAACGTGCTGTGGACGACGGCCATCCCGGTGGATAGTGTGGATGTCAACTTGGGGAAAGGAGAAGCGGTGCTGGACTTTCAGGATGTGCCGCTGACCGATTGGCAGACCATCCCGAACAGCCTCAATCCGACCCATCCGCTGGGATCGGCCCCGGCGACGTTGTCCCTCTTGATGCGCTGGAAGCACGTCGGCCGGCGCATCGAGTTCAAGGACCCGGTCGTCGGCTTCAAAGGGCTGTTCCTCGAGAACTCGGCGACCGTCGCCGCCACGGCCAGGACCCCGAGTCAGAATTTCGAGCTGGTGACCAACCCCGCCACCACGGTCACGCACTTCGCGCAGGTGGGCCACGACCACAACGGACATTTCTTCTAGCCGTTAGCGGCGCCGGCTGGTTTCCCCTGCCGGCGCCGTCTCTGCTATCCTATACAACCAGCCATGAGACTTCCCATTACCACCACCGTGTCCGCTCTGGCCCTAACCATCGGACTTCTCTTCCCGGCGCCGCAGCCGGCGCAGGCCGGTACCCCGGATCTGATCGTGGACCAAGCGGCCTTGCGCCAGAACTGGATCGTTCGAGTGGAGGACTTCCCCTCCAATTTCTGCAGTGTGCAGGAAGGAGGCATCACGCCCGGAGAGCACACCGTGCTGCGATTCACCGTGGCCACTCCCAACATCGGCGACGCCGACCTGTCGCTGGGCGATCCCAACGCCCACGTCGCCGCCGGCGACGGCCTGTATGAGTTCGCCACCTGTCACCAGCACTACCACTTCCGCCACTACGCGCTGTACCAGTTAATCGACCCGGCCACCGGTCAGGTCTGGCGCGCCGCCAAGCGTGGCTTCTGCATGATCGACATCGAGAAGTTCCACGACTACACCGGCGACGCCGACAACAAGCGGCACTTCGCCTCCTGCGGCGCGGTCGGCATTCCCGGCAACCAGGGAATCAGCAAGGGCTGGTCCGACGTCTACGTGTGGAAGCTGGGCGGCCAATACTTCGTGCTGGACGGCGGCGACGGCCAGGTCCCCGTGCCCCCCGGCAACTACATCATCCGGATCACCGTCAACCCGGGATACATCCCCGGGCCCGGCGAGCCCTGCCGTTACGCCGACCCCAACCACCCGGGCGTCTGTCATCAACTCCCCGAGTCCGACTACGAGAACAACGTGAGCCAGATCTCCATCACCATCCCGGACCATCCCGGCCGTCAAGGAGTGGGCCCGCTAAAGGACCAGTCGCAAATCTCCGCCGAGCCGATCGACTGACGTACTGCCCAAAAGCGTCGGAGCTGCCTTCACTTGCAGCGCGTGCCATGAGTATCGGCGCCGGCAGGGTTGCCCGGATCGCCTTCCAGGCACGGGATCGCGCTCAGGTACTCGTAAATGGCTCGTAGGTCGTGATCGTTCATGTTGGCATAAATCGGCCACGGCATGATCTGAAGGAGCGAACCGTCGAAGGGTGGCGGAACGCAATGTGGACCGAGGGCGCCGGTACAGGTCGGATGCCAGTGGTCCCGATCTGTGCCGTGCCGTATGATGTCGACGAACTCGTCAAACGTGGCGCCGCCTTCCGGCCGCCCTGTCTTGTCCGGGGTCAGGTTGCGCGTGATGATATGCGCACTCAGGCCGCCGGGATCCAAGGTCCCAAAATCGCTTCCGCCACCCAGGTAAGTCGCCGGATTGATCTTGGTAGGGCGCTGGCCAAAGTACGGGATTCCACCGAAGACGAATTCGGACGCGGGGCCGGCGGAATGACAACCGTTGCAATCGCCCTGAGCGTTTACGATGTAACTCCCCAATCCGACGAGTGAGCGGTTCTTACCGTGTAGATTTAGAGGAACCGGCGCAATCGCAAATCCGATCCGAATCCTCGATGACTCGCTATCATCGGAGTCCGCACGCCCGCGCTGCGGGGCGACGATCACGCCGATGGCGACAAGAGTGGTGAAGACGGCAGCAGTGCCGATCGCGGTCGAGAACGATGCTTTCATGTGGTCCTCCCTCTAGCTAGGCTGGGATTTCCATTTAGGGTTCCCCAGCACGGTTCAGTATACCCCCAGCCATCAAGAACGGTGAAGCCACCTAATCCCTCTTGCCTTTTTTCCGGCTGACTACTGCGGCAACTGCCCAAAGTGAAAGTTCTCCCCCAAGTACACCCGCTTGACCTCCGGGTCGCGGCCCAGCGCCTCCGGACTCCCCGCCCGGAAGATCTTGCCGTTGTTGATGATGTAGGCGCGGTCGGTGACCATCAAGGTCTCGCGCACGTTGTGGTCGGTCACCAGGATGCCGATGCCGGCACGCTTCAGGTCGTAGATGATTCGCTGGATTTCCAGCACCTGGATCGGGTCGATGCCCGAGAAAGGCTCGTCCAGGAGCAGGAATTGGGGATTGATGGCCAGCGAGCGGGCGATCTCGACGCGCCGGCGCTCGCCTCCCGACAGAACGTACCCCTTGCTGCGCCGCACCTGCTCCAGTCCCAGCTCTTCGATCAGGCGGTTCAACCGCTCCCGCCTCTGGCGCGCGTCGATCGACAGCGTCTCCAGGATGGCCATCAGGTTTTCTTCCACGGTCAGCTTGCGGAAGACCGAGGCTTCCTGCGGCAGATAGCTGATGCCTCTGCGCGCGCGCTGGTACATCGGCTGGGCGGTGATGTCCTGGCCGTCCAGCAGCACCGACCCCGAGTCCGGCGCGATCAGCCCCACGATCATGTAGAACGAAGTCGTCTTGCCCGCGCCGTTGGGGCCCAGCACCCCCACGACCTCCCCTTTCTCCACCGAGACCGACACGTCGTCCACCACTTTGCGGCCGCGGTAGGCCTTGGAGATTTCCACGGTTTCGAGTTTTGGCATCGCGAGACTATTTCCGGCGCAAACGGGAAGTGGCGGGCTTATCGGGAACCCCGTTCACCATCAACCTATCATCGCCGGCGAAATAGGTCAATTCACGGCCATGCGTGGTCCCCTTCAGTGTGTCAGTGAGCTGCGGGCTGCCTCCCCGCAGGATCACCTTGTCTTCGCCGGCGTAGTACTCGGCGTGCTCGCTCGATCCGGTGCGCGTGCGGTCGCGCTCGGATTGCACGATCTCGACCTGGCCGTCGGCGTAGGCCGTCTCCAGGCTGGATGAGGCGTCCTTGTCGGCCAGCACGGCGCGCAGTTCCGAAGATTTGACGCGCATTCCCTGTCGCACCATGCCGGCGCCGCCTGTGTAATGCGCCAGCCGGTCGGATTCCGTGTACACCATCGCCGCGGCCTTGACGGTCGTCAGCCCGCCGGTCTTCCCGCCCTTCTCCCCCTTTTCCAGTAGTTGTGTCTCGACCTTGCCCTGGGCCACCAGGCGCCGCGCTTCTCGATCGATCTCGACGCTCTCGGCCTTGATGCGGTTGGCCGCCTGCCACACCACCGCGTCTCCCTCATAGCGAATGAGCTGGTTGCGATTGCGGCTGGTCATGCCGGCGGCGATAGCTTGCACCGGCTCCTCGCCGGAGAGCATGCCGGATTTCGGCCGCTTCTGGTCCTGCTTTTGGCTGGAGGCGACGTGTCCCTCCGCGCGGAAGTCGCCGCTGGCCTGGTCGAGGGCGATGCGGTCGGCGGAAGTAGCCCCGGAGGGGTCCCAGACGCGCGCCTTGGTTTCCAGCAGAATGCGGTTGGCGGCCGAATCCAGCGTCGCCTTGGCGGCGGTTGCCCGGCGCGCTCCTTCCTGGTAGCGGAAATCGTCCCACTGTTCCATGCGCGCCATTTGCCCCTTTGCGTCGAACTCGGCCACCAGGTTCTTGCTCCAGGTTTGGGAGGGCGCCGCCTTCGGCTGGCCCGAAGGAGGATCGGTGCGGGTCTCGGCCTCGACGGCGCGAAACGACTGGATGACGTTACCCGCGCCGTAGGTGATCCACAGCCGGTCTCCCTTCATTTCCCGCCGCCTTTGGCCGGGACGGCCGGCCAGGAATTCGATGCGCCCCGGCGTGTGCGTGGCCACCGTCGAGATCTCGCGCCCGCCCGGACGCATCTGCATCTCGATGACCTCGCTGTGGAGCACGCGGGTCTGCGGCGGCGGATCCGCGGTCTTGCCCGGCAAGGGCGCCGTTTCCACCACGCCGTGCCCGCGGGCGATGGCCGTTTTCAGCGCCTGTTCGCCGTCGGCGGTCTCAAAATCCAGATCCACGCGGTCGCTGGTCATGGTGGTGCGCGCCGTCTCGGAAGTCGAGACCAGCCGCGCCTGGCCTTCTCCGATGATCTTCTCGGCCTCCCCGGAATCGTTGAAGTTCACGGTGAGCCTATCGGCGGCGTACTCCACTTCGCGCCGAGGATAGCGGTCGGCGCCCGAGGCTTTCTGGGTCTCGATCGTCTGAATCACGCCTTCATTGAGGTGTACCAGCGTGTCGCCGCCTGTCAGGCTGCCGTTGTCGCGCTGAAGCTTGGCCCAGGGAAAAAGGAAAATGTGCGACACCGCTTCCCGGTAGATCAGCGCTCCGGCTTCCAGATGCATGGCCTTTCTCCCGGGCGCCTTCCAGTTGAGGGCCACGTTTCCGCGCATCTGCAATTCCCGGGAATTCACATCGTAGGCGGCGCCGGTGGACTTTCCCGTGCCGTTCTCGAACACAAATTCGGCCACCCGGTCGGTGGAGGCCAGGCCTCTCTTGCCTTCAAACGTGACTCCCGAAGTGCGGATCGAGACCAGTTGGCGTTTCGCTTCACCCTTGATTGGCACGCCCAGCGTGATGGTGACCGCGCCCTCCGAGAAAATCTGGTCCTGGCTGGGATTGAACACGGCCGAGGCGCTTTCGAACCGGTGGTACTGGCCGCCGTCTTTCTGAAAGATATGCAGCCGGACTCCCTCCAGTTGGAACTCGTCCGGCTCGGCGCGGAACTGCTTGGCCCAGATCTCGACCTCGGTGCGGCCTGGCGTCGACTTCTTCCAGTGCCAGTCCGCCATCGTCCCCTGCACTTTCTCGGGAAGCGGCGCGGGCTTGGCCGGCGCTTGCGTTTCCACTTCACGCCGCTGGCGCTGGTAGGTTACGGCCACCGAACCGAGGATCGCGACGATGGCGGCCAACAACAACCAGCGTGCCCCTCGCATGTATCTCCTAGTCTAGCTCGAACCGGCCGCGCGCGGCGTTGGTCATTCAGAACGACCTCGACGCCAGCGGGATAAGCCTGGGGCTTCTCCGCCTATGACTCCCCAGCAGCCAGCCGCTTCACAAACTCCACATCTCCGGCCAGAAAATCGTAGCTGGGCAGATTCCGCGCGTGCTCCCAGCAAATCCGCTCGAAGACCCGGTTGCGAGGCTCGCCGGCAAACTCCGTCACAAGGTAAAAAACCAGTAGGATGGGCGCGCGCCCCGGATATTGGTAAGGGTAGCGCGTGACCTCTCCGGCGATGTTGGCCTCAATGTCCAGCTCCTCTCGCAGCTCCCGGGCCAGCGCCGTGGCGTAGGATTCCTCTGGCTCCACCTTGCCGCCTGGAAACTCCCACTTGCCGGCGTGCGGCTGCCCGGCGGCCCTCTGGCAAATCAGCACCTGCCCGGCGCGCTCGATAATCGCCGCCACCACGACCGTCATGATGTCCTACGCTACCATGGGAGCAGGCTATGTACAGCCCGCGCCTGCTCGACCATTTCCAGCACCCCCGCCACGTTGGCGGTCTGCCGCCGCCGGCCCTCACGGTCGAGGTCTCGAACCCCGTCTGTGGCGACATATTCCGACTCTCGGCCCGCTTCGAGGGCGACGCGGTGGCCGAGGCCCGCTACCGTACCCGCGGCTGCACCGCGTCAATCGCCGCCGGGTCGGCCGTCACCGAGTGGATCACGGGCAAGACTCGAACCGAGCTGGCGGCGCTAGGCGCGGCCCATGTGGAAGAGATGGTTGGAGGGTTGGGGCAGGAGTCCAAACACGCGGCCGTGCTCTGTGTGGATGGGGTGAGGGCGCTGTTGAAGCGCTAGATGGTTTCTGCCTGAGTGCGGAGCTTGTCCAGTTCCACGGCCAGGCTGTGTAACTGAAGCTCGCAGCGGCTGAGGTCGCCGTTCTTGGCCTGGTACTCGACGTCTGTAAATATCGCCGCCATCGAGGCCGCCCCGACGTTGCCGCAGGCGCCCCGCGCCGAATGGGCCAGGCGCGCGCAGTCCGGCGCGCTGCCGCGCTCCACGGCTTCCCGCAGCGCCTCGATCTGCCGCGCGGCATCGTCCACCAGCGCCCCCACAATCTCGCGCATCAGGTCCTGGTCCTCCATGGTGATGTTGCGCAGTTGCGCCATGTCAAGTACGAGAGAACCGTTGGACGATTGCATAGCCTAAGCTTCCATGTAGGATTGTGCCACAAGGGAAGGCCATCACCCATGCGGGAAACACCTTAGTCGTTTCCCTCAGGTTACTGGGCCTAGATCTAAGAAAACACCTGACTTGCTGGTTCGCTTCAGCGCCTTACTGTACCGTGATGCTGGAGATCCGCCGCCCGGCGGTGCGGATGGCTCGCCCCAGCAGCCGCTGGAGATCGAGCATGTGCTGCGGCTGGAACTGCCGCCGCGACCACTTGCTGTCGGCCGCAAACTGTAGACCGATGAAATAGCCGATGTCCCGGTACACGCAGTACCGCACGGCGCCTTCCAGTTGACCCTTGGGGTAACTGATGCGCACCACGGTGTTCACCGGCACCGGAGCATCGAGCTGCAAACAAGCGCCGCTGGAGGAGATATCTTCCAGGATGGCCGTACACTTCCGGCCCCGTCCGGTCTTGTCCTTCCAGCGGACGTTTACGAGGTCAGCGCAAAGCATCCGCGGTTCTGAGCGTTCTCGCAGCATAGACCTGTGATCGGCAAAAGCGTCCAAAACTTTAGCACACCTTAGATCCGGTTAAACAATTCTACTACCTTTTGCAGCGACTTGTGCTTTAGAATGAACGGGACCATCTTAGTCTCCCGCTCGTCGATCTCCTGAGACCTCTTCAGAACCTCCTCGGCCCGTTCCTGGGGTACTCGCACCACTCCGTCTTCCCCGGCCACGATGATATCGCCCGGCTTCACCGTGACCCCGCCGCACTCCACCGGCACTCCCCGCGCAACGCTGGCGAAGCGGCTGACCGTGGTGGACGGCACCACTCCCCGGGCAAACACGGGCAGTTTCAGGGCTCGCAGCTCGGCCAGGTCGCGGACGCTGGCATCCAGGACCATCCCGGCCAGGCCGCGCGCCTTGGCGTCGGTCCCCATCAGACCGCCCATGGCGGCCACATCCAGCCCGTTCTCGATCACGATCACGCCCACCTCGCCCGGCCCGGCATTGTCGATCATCTCGACCGAATGCTTGGCGCTGAGGGCGGGGATCGCCTTGTCGGGCGGGGCGGGCTTGAGCAGCGCCGTGGCAGCCCGGCCAGCGAACTGGCCCGGGATGTAGGGGCGCATGTCGTGGTTCATATAGCCGCGTTGTCCCACCACTTGATCCACGGCATCGGCGACCGAAGCGATGGTCGCCTTCTTATACCCGGCGATGAGCGGGTCCTCGGCGGGCGTGGCCTTCCGGGCCGCCTGGAAACCAAGCGCGAGGACCGCAGCCAGCGCGGGGAGCAGGAGAAACTTCTTATGCAGTCGCATGAGGAGATTCTAGCAGCCCGCGACAAAACCCCGGTAACAGGCTGCATCGGCCACTCGGTCGAAGTGTCGAAGCTGGGTAGCCCCAAGCAGCGCACTTGGGATACAGTAGTCCTTCATATTTAACTGAGGAACTTGACCCGTGCGCAACTCTGTCCTGACAGCGGCTGGTTTCCTGGCGGCAACCGTTACCTGCGCGCCCGCGCAGCAACCCTCGCCTGTACTCACACTTCAGGACTGCATCCGGCTGGCCGAGTCGGTCCCGTCTCCGGTCAGTATCGCCCGCCAGGAGCGGGATATCGCGGCGCGTGAGCTGACCCAGGCGCGTGCCGGTTTCCTTCCCCAGACCCGCCTGGTGAACGGCTTCACCTATAACAGCCCCTTGCTCAATCACCGTGAATCATTCAGCTTCATTCCCCTGAACGGAATCCGCGAGTATGCGTCTCTGTTCAGCGTGCAGCAGGAATTCGACACTTCGGGCCGTCTGAGGGCGGACATGGCCCGGGCGCGCGTGGCGCAGGAGATCACCGCAACCAGCGTCGCCCTCACCGCGCGCGATCTGCGCCGGGCCGTGACCACCGCCTATTACCGGGCCCTGCTCACACGGCGGATCGTCCGGATCATCGAAGCCGCGCTGGCGGAGAGCCTGAGTTTTGAGCACCGGACCAAGCTGCTCTTTCAGGGTGGAGAGGCCGCGCAGGCCGATGTCGTGAAAGCCTCCGCGCAGGCCGCCTTCCTTCAGCAGGCGCTCAACGCCGCCGGGCTGGAGGCCAGCCTGGCCAACCAGGAATTGGCCTCCTTCTGGACCCGCGACGTCACCGCCACTCTGGCGCTGGCCGATCTTCTGGAGGAGACTCCGCCTGCCCCGGAACCCGAAGCCGCGCCAGTCGCGCCCTTCCTGAGACGGTTGGAGTTCAATCTGGTCGACGCGCAGCGGCGGGGCTTCCAGGCCGACGCGAGGCGCGCGCGTTCCAGCCTGCTCCCCCAGTTGGGCGTGGCGTGGCAATACGGCATCGATTCCACCGCCGTTCGGATCAACGATCGCGGCTACGCCGCCTTCATCAACCTGACCATTCCCATATTCGACTGGAACAGGGCCCGCAGTGCGATGCAGCAGGCGCGACTGAGAGCTCAGCAGACCGAGTCCACGCGCGCCATTTCCGAGCGTACCTTTTCCAGGGAGTACCAGAGCGCCCTGGCGCGGGTGAAGCAGCTTTTCGAGCAGATTTCCCTGACGCGCCGCCAGGCGGCCCTGGCGGAGGAGGATCTGCGGCTCAGCCGCATCCGCTACGAAGGCGGCGAGGGTTCGGCGCTGGATGTAGTGACCGCGCAGAATCAACTGGCGCAGGCGCGCAGCAACTACTACACGACCATGGCCAACTACTTGAATGCCAGAGCCGACCTGGAGGTTGCGTCCGGGCGATGAAACCTCCTCACCGGCTGTCCTTTCCTCTTCTCCCTCTCCTTCTTGCGGGATGCGCTTCTCATGAGGAGGCGCCCCCGAAACCCGTGGTGGAAGTGAAGGTCGCCAAGGCCGCGGTCGCCGAAGTCCGCATCGCCGTGAGCGCGCCCGCTTTCCTGTTTGCCCGGCAACAGGCGAACATCGGCGCCCGGATTACCGCGCCGATTCGGAAGCTGCTGGTTCGCAAGGGCGACAACGTCGCCGCCAACCAGCTCCTGGCGCAACTGGAAAACCGGGACGTGCTCGCCCAGCGCGAGGAAGCCGCTGCAGCGGTCGCGGATGCCGAGGCCAATCTCCAACGCGTGACCTCCGGAACGCTGCCCACCGACGTCGAGCGCGCCCGCGGCCAGGCCGCCACCGCCGAAGCCGCCTTGAACCAGGCCCAGAAGTTCTACGAACGCCGCCGCCAGCTCTTCCAGCAGGGTGCGATTCCCCAGCGCGACCTCCAGCTCAGCGAGACCGAGTTGGCCCAGGCCAAGGTCAACCACGAGGTGGCGAGAAGATCTCTCGACCTGCTCCTCAACCAATCGCGAGAGAGGGAGATCCTGATGGCCAAGAGCAAGCTCGATCAGGCCCAGGCGCGGCTCGCCCTGGTGAAGGCGCAACTGGAGTTCACCGAGATCCGCAGCACCTCCGACGGAACCATCACCGAGCAGTTCATGTTTCCAGGCGACATGGCCAAGCCCGACGCGCCGATCTTCACGGTCATGGACCTGAGCGTTGCGGTCGCGCGTTCCCAAGTCCCCGAGGCCGAGGCGTCCGCCCTAAGAGTCGGTCAGCCGTGTGCCTTCATGCCCACTGACGGCGGCGCTTCCTTCGGCGGCCGCATTTCGGTGGTCAACCAGGCCGTCGACACCCAGCGGCGGACCGTCGAGACCTGGTGCGAGATCCCCAATCCCAAACGCGCGTTGCGGGCCGGCGCCTTCGGGCAGGTCCGGATCGTGACGGGAGTGTGGCCCAAGAGCGTCGTGGTCCCTCTAGCCGCGGTCCAGTTCGTGGAGGGCGCCAGCAAGGGCGTGGTCATGGTCGCCGGCGAGAAAGGTCTGGCCGTCAAGAGGGAGGTCGAGACGGGTGAGACCTTCGAGGGCAACGTCCGGGTCAAGACCGGTCTCGCCGCCGGAGAGTCCGTGATCGTCCAGGGCGCCTACGGGCTGCCTGACGGCACCCGGATCCGGGTGCGGGAGGACGACAAGCAGTGACCGGCCGCCTCGCCCAATTCGTCCAGGCGCATGCCCGGGCGATGGCCATTATCGTCCTGAGCTTCGCACTCGCCGGTGTGGCCTTCATGTTCCGCCTGCCCATCGCCATCTTCCCGCAGACGGATTTCCCGCGCATTGTCATTCTGGTGGACAACGGCATCGCGCCGGTGGATATCCAGATGCTCCGCGTCACGCGCCCCATCGAGGAGACCATCCGCATTGTTCCCGGAATCACCACCATCCGCTCGGTGACCGCGCGCGGCTCCACCGAAATCAGCGTCTTCTTCCGCTGGGACGTCGACATCCTCAATGCCCTGCATCTGGTGCAGGGCCGCATCTCGCAGATCACGCCCTCGCTGCCGCCCACCTGCCGCTTCTACATCAACCGGCTGACCTTCTCCGTCTTTCCCATGGTGGGCTTCAGCATCACTTCCCCGTCCCGCTCGCTTTCCGAGCTCTGGGAGCTGGCCTATTACAACCTTGCGCCGCGCTTGTACCGCCTGCCGGGCGTCGCGGAAACCAGGATCGTCGGCGGCCGCCCGCCCGAGTATCACGTCCTGGTCGATCCGCAAAAGCTGAACGGCTACGGCATGCCCTTGACCAAGGTGGCCGACGCCCTGCGGAACATCAACATCATCTCGCCGTCCGGAATGCTGCAGGAGAACTACCACCTCTACCTGACCACCGTCACCGGCCTGATCACCAGCCGCGAGCAGATCGAAAACACCGTGGTCGATGTGGTGCGAGGGACCCCGGTCGCCGTCCGGAATCTAGCCCGCGTGGTTCCGGGCGAGCGGCCCATCTACAACATCGTTACCGCAAACGGGCGGCCGGCCGTGCTGGTCAACGTCCTGCAGCAGCCCGACGGCAATGCCGTGAAAATCGCGGATTCCGTGAACGCCGAGCTGGCGGAAATCAGGAAGTCTCTCCCGCCGGACATCGAGCTGTCCACCTTTTACGACCAGTCCGTCCTGGTGCGCGACTCGATCTGGGGAGTCACCGAGAGCATCCTGATCGGCCTGGGCCTCTCGATTCTGGTTCTTCTGGTGTTCCTGAAGAGCTGGCGCACGACCATTGTGGCCGCCGTGGTGATTCCGATCGCCGTCCTCACCGCCATCGTGTTCATGAAGTTCTTCAACATGAGCTTCAACCTGATGACGCTGGGAGGACTGGCGGCCTGCATCGGCGTGGTGATCGACGACGCCATCGTGATGGTGGAGAACATCATCGTGCATCTGTCCACGGGTCAGGCGCCCATGGACGCGGCCAGGAGCGCGATCACCGAGCTTACGCCGGCCCTGACCGGCTCCACGCTCACGCCCATCATGGTCTTCGCTCCTCTGGTGTTTCTCGGCGGCGTCACGGGTGTCTTCTTCCGCGCCCTGGCCATGACCATGGTGACGGCGCTGCTGGCCTCCCTGTTCCTGGCGATCTTCTTCACACCGGTGCTGGCCGCCCTCTTCTTCCGCCGTCCCGCCGGCGCCCCGGCAACCGATCTCGAACAGGCCGAGCAGGCCGGCGAGGGCCGCGTGCTGCGCTGGCTCACCGCGCGCTATGAATCCGCGCTGCACGCCTCGCTCCGCCATCCGCGCCTGGTCCTGCTGGCTACCGGGATCTTGCTGGCGGGCATGGCCGGAATCTACTTCCAACTGGGCAGCGGGTTCTTGCCGGAAATGGATGAAGGGGCCTTTGTGCTCGACTACCTGACGCCCCCCGGCACGTCCCTGCAGGAGTCGGACCGCGTGCTGCGGCACATCGAGCAGTTCATCCAGGAGACGCCCGAGATCGAGAGCTACTCCCGCCGGACCGGCGCGCGCCTGGCCCTGGCCATCGCCGAACCCAACACCGGCGATTTCCTCATCAAGCTGAAGAGAGACAGGAAACGCTCGCTGGAGGAAGTCACCTCCGAGCTGCGCCGTAAGGTGGTCTCTTCGGAGCCCGCCATCGAGGTGGAATTCCCGCACATCCTGGAGGACTTGATTGGCGATCTGGCCTGGTCGCCGCAGCCCATCGAAATCAAGGTGCGCCACGACGACGAGGCCACCTACAAGCGAGTCGCCGGGCAGATCGAGCAATGGCTGCCCAAGGTGAAAGGAGTGGTGGACATCGTCAACCGGACGATTGTGATCGGGCCGTCGGTCAATTTCCGGGTGGACCCCGAGAAGGCGCGGCTGGCCGGATTCGGCGTCAAGGATGTCGCCGACCTCCAGGCCGCCATGCTGGACGGCGAGGTGGCCTCGGATCTGATCCGGGGACAGCGGCTGATCGGGATCCGCGTCCGCTATCCGCTGGAGTATCGCTCCTCCACCGGGAAGCTCAAGTCCTTACTGCTGACCTCTCCCACCGGGCAGACCGTGCCGATGTCCAGCATTGCCACCGTGGAAGTGGACGAGGGCGCCACCGAGATCCACCGCGAGAACCTGCGCAATCTGTCGTCAGTGACCGCGCGCCTGGAGAAGCGCGATCTCGGCTCCGCCATGCGGGAGATCCAGCAGCGCCTCCCCAAGGAGATCCCGCTGCCGCCCGGCACGCACATCGAATACGGCGGGCTCTACGAAGTGCAGCGGGAGTCGTTTCTGGGTCTGACCCAGGTCCTGCTGCTCTCAATTCTCCTGATCTTCGTCATCCTGGTGTTCGAATTCCGCTCCTTCTCCCATCCCATCGCGATTCTGGCCGCCACCATTCTCTGCGGCTCCGGCGCTCTGGCGGCGCTCTGGATAACGGGAACCACCTTGAACATCTCCTCGTTCATGGGCGCCATCATGGTGGTCGGCATCGTCCACAAGAACGGAATTCTGATGCTCGACTCGGAGCAGTATTTTTCCGAGCGGGGTTACGAGTTGCGCGAGGCCATCTTCCACGCTGGCCGCCGCCGCCTGCGCCCGATCCTGATGACCGCGCTCGCCACCATCTTCGGCATGGCTCCGCTGGCGGTCGGAGTAGGCTCGGGAGCCCAACTCCTTCAGCCCCTGGCCATCGCGGTGATCGGCGGCGTCGCCGTGTCGATGGTGTTGTCGCTGCTGATTACCCCGGTGCTCTTTTACCAGCTTCGCCAACGCGGGCTTTGAGATCCAGGCACGAAGAGTCGTGGTACGCTATTCTTCGTGGAAACGCGGAACATTACACTTGCCTTGCCAGCAGCCCTCCTTCGTCAGGTCAAGGGTGTGGCTGTGAAAAGGAAGCTGTCGGTTTCGGCTTTGCTTACGCAGTTGCTCCAGGACTGCGTCGCGCGGGAGCGGCGCTACGCTGGGGCCCGGCGACGGGCCTTGGCCCGCCTCGACAAACCTCCAAACCTGGGGACCGGCGGACAAGTAAGTTGGGGACGGGAGGAACTACATTCTCGCGGATAGGAGAAGGCAGTTCGTCGACACGAACGTTCTTGTTTACGCGCACGACGCTTCGGCCGGGGAGAAGCGCAGCGTTGCGCGCTCGTTACTGGAGAGGCTCTGGAATAGGGGGGAGGCCTGCGCCAGCATACAGGTTCTGCAGGAATTCTATGTCACGGTGACGAGAAAGGCGCCACATCGGTTGGGGTCCGGCGAGGCGGCAGGTATCGTCCGTAACTTGGCTGCTTGGGTCATTTTCGTACCCGGTTTCGACGATGTCATGGCCGCTATTGACCTCCAACAGCGGCTACAGATTTCTTTCTGGGACGCCATGATCTTGCGGAGCGCCGTGGAACTGGACTGCGAGCTGATCTGGTCGGAGGACTTGAACGCCGGCCAGGTCTATGAAGGGGTCCGCGTGGCGAACCCCTTCACAGCAGTCTGAAGGCGCCTTCACACCAGCAACTTCTTCACCACGCGCCCCTCGATGTCGGTGAGCCGGAAGTCGCGCCCCATGTGCCGGTAGGTCAGCCGCGTGTGGTCGAAGCCCAGGCAGTGCATCGCCGTGGCCTGCAAGTCGTGCACGTGGACCGGGTCTTCGACAATGTTGAACCCGATGTCGTCGGTCTTCACGTAGACCTGGCCGCCGCGGATGCCGCCGCCCGCCATCCACATGCTGAAGCACAGCGGATGGTGGTCGCGGCCCTCGTTGCCCTCTTCGTCCGGCTTGCGGATTTCCACCATCGGCGTGCGCCCGAACTCGCCGCCCCAGATCACCAGCGTGGAATCGAGCAGCCCCCGCTGCTTAAGATCCTTGAGGAGCGCAGCGGTCGGCTGGTCGGTAATATCGCAGTTCTTCTTCAAGTTCTTGTTGAGCTGAGAGTGGTCGTCCCAACTGGCGTGCATCAATTGCACGAAGCGCACGCCGCGCTCCACCATCCGGCGCGCC
>JACOSH010000265.1 GCA_016178945.1 Acidobacteriota bacterium | reverse complement strand
GTGACCCTCTCGAACGCGACGGTGTCCGACAACCTCGTCGTGACGGGCGGCAACAGCGGCGGCGTCGATACCGGCGGCCTGGTCGGTGACGCGCTGGCATCACCAGCGGGCCCGCGCCGTGGAGGATCTGGTGCTGGGAGTGGCCGAGGTGCGCCGCCAGCAGCCGGACAAGGTGATCCTGTTGAGCGGAGTGATTACCGATCTGTTCTTCGCGGGGATCGTGGATGTTCCCTTCCGCGCGCTGGAGATCCCCCACGTGTATCTGGCGCCGGGATCCGGTCCCGCAATCCAAGCCGCGCCGGACCTGGTCGGCAAGTTTATCCTGCCGGAAGGCCTGGCGCGCCAGAAGCTGATGGAGGGCGGCGCGGTGGTCTACGCCGTCTCGGAGTCCGTGCTGCGCAATGTGACTTCCCGCTATCGCGCGCTGGCCGAGGCGAACTGGCAGCCGGGCCCGCCCAGAATGGTGAACCCCGGCGATCCGATCTACGTCACCCGGCTCGGAACCGGGTGGCAGGAGGCGCGCAACGGCTACCGGACGATGTCGCGTCGCGCCACCCTGAAGATCGGCGGGCCGCGCACCAGCGCCGAGCGCCTGTTCGTGGGGGCCTTCGCGCCGGCCCCGCTGGATCTCACCGTCCGCGCGGATGGCATCCTGCTCGGGACCGCCCGGCTTCAGTCCGCGGATGGCCTGTCCGAGCGCGGCTTCGCTCTGCCCGCGGGCCGGGTAGGGACGGAAGAGATCGACGTGACGCTGGAAGCCTCCCAGCCGGGTCTGCGCTTCGGCTTTCTGGAAGTGCGCTGAGTTATCGCCCCACGAAGGACAGCACTTTCTGGGCGTTGGCGTCGGCGCGCTGGAGACTTTCGCGGGCGGCGGCCAGATCGCGCTGGGAGATTTCGTCCTTGGCCATGTCCAGGCTCATCTTCATGCGGGTGAGCGCGCCGCCGATATCGGCGTTCAGGCTCATGCCCCGGCGGGCCAGGCTCTGGCGAACCGGCTCAATGGCGTCCTCGGCGTTGCGCACCTTAGCCACGATGTTCACGTAGCGTTCCTTCAGCTCCTCCCATTCGGCCTGCTGGGCGCTCTGCTGCTGGGGCGGT
Organism: Acidobacteriota bacterium; assembly: GCA_016178945.1. Taxonomy (GTDB): domain Bacteria; phylum Acidobacteriota; class Terriglobia; order Bryobacterales; family Bryobacteraceae; genus JACOSH01. The sequence goes on along the minus strand of JACOSH010000265.1, from coordinate 2,419 downwards.
GGCGGAGGCGGCGAAGCAGCCTGGGGCATCTGGGTCCCGCCTCCCCGTTTCGGAACCACTCTCGGCGGCGGAGCTTGCGGAATCGGTTCCACCGGCGGCGGGGGAGGAGGAGGCTCCTGCGCCACTACTTGCGGCGCCGGCAAGCTCTCGCCTCCCAGCGAGGCCAGTTGCCGGCCCACAAACAGAAGCTGAGTGCGGATCTGCGGGTCGTCGGGGTTTTGCGCCGTAAGGTCCACAAGGATCACGGCCGATTTGCGGTAGGCGGCCAGCGCGCCGCGCGGATCGTTGAATCCGCGCTGCTGGCTGCTCTCCGCCTGAAGGTCGGCGGCAACCACATAGGCGCCGGCCACCTCCCGTCCCAGCATGGGGTCGCGTCCGGCGCGCTCCTTGGCTTGCCCCAGATAGGTCATGGCCTGCTGCACCAGTTGCTGGCGGCGTGGCGTCACGCCGGGCCGCAACGAGAGCACGGTCGGGAAATCGTCCTTCAGCACTTGACGCAACTGGCGCACGTCGTTGAGCTTCTCCTCGCGCGTGAGCGTCTGTCCGGCGGGCCGCTCTGGAGCGCTGCTGGCGGGCGTTGGGGCGGGCGCGGCGGCGGGGGGCCCCCACTGATCGATGCGCCGGTTGAGCACGTCCAGCAGACGCGCGATTTCGCCTTCCTTGGTGTCGGCGCGCTCGCGCTGCACGTAGGCATTCAATCCCTGCCAGGCGCCGGCAACCAGCACCAGCAAGAGCGCGAAACTCAGGCCCACCGGCGCCGGATTGCGCCGCACGAACTTGACCGTTCGTTCCGTGACCGACTGCTTGCGCGCCGCCACGGGCCGGGCGTCCAGGAACGACTGGAGATCGTCTCTTAACTGCCTGGCCGACTGGTAGCGGTCCGCGGGCTTGGCCCGCAGCGCCATCAGGACGATGTTGTCCAGGTCGCCGATCAGCCGGCGGCGCAATTGCGCCGTGGTTTCCTTGGTGTGGGCCAGATCCTCCCGGATCACGGTGCTGGGCTTGGGCGGCTCGACCCCGGCGGCGATGGCCGCCAGCTTCCCCATCCCGCCGGTGTTGTCTTCATACGGCAGCCGTCCGGTGAGCAGCTCGTAGAGAATCACGCCGAGCGTGTAGATGTCGCTCGGCTTGTCCACGTTCTCGCCGCGCATCTGCTCCGGGCTGGCGTAGCCGGGCGTCATCAGCAGGCTGGGTTGCCCGCTGATGGCGATGGTCTGGCCCACCGACCCGGGCAGTTGCAGCTTGGCGATGCCGAAATCCAGGAGCTTTACGGTGTTGTCCCGCGTGACCAGAACGTTGCTGGGCTTCAGATCGCGATGGATTACCAGGTTGTCGTGCAGGTACCGCACGGCGGAACAGAGCTGCTGAAACAGCCGCAGGCGGTCGGCCAGGTCCAGTTGGTTCTTGTTGCAGTGCTCGTCCAGCGGGACGCCCTCCACGTAATCCATCACGTAGTAGGGCAGCCCGTCGTCGGTGGCGCCGCCGTCGATGATGCGCGCGATATTGGGATGGTCCAGGTTGGCCAGCACCTGGCGCTCCTGCTGGAAGCGCCGGATGAACTCTTCCTGGGCGGCGTCGGCGCGCATCACCTTGATGGCGACCAGCTTGCGGAAGGTGTCGTCGGACCGGACCGCCAGGTAGACCGACCCCATGCCGCCCCGTCCCAACTCCCGCAGGATCTTGTAGTAGCCGATCCGGCCTTCCTGGAGCGAGCCGCTGCCGGTGGTCGGAGGAGCGGCGGTCCTGGGTGGTGTGAACACCGACGAGGCCGGCCGCGCCGGCTGCTCGATGAAGTCGTCGGCGTCCCGGTGCGCCAGGAGCAGGATGCGTACTTTTTCCACCACCTCGTCGTCGCCTTGCGCGGCGGTCAGGACGAAGGCTTCCCGCTCCCGCGGCGGCTTCTCCAGCGCGGCGTCAAACAGGTCGCGCACCAGCTTGTAGCGTTCCGGCGTCATACTTCTCTACCTGGCCCCCATGGCCGTCTCCAGCTTGGCGATGGCGCCCTCCGCGCGATTCATCGCCTTGCGCGCCTCCTTCAGCCGCCCGGCCTTCAGCTCCTCTTCGGCCTCGTCCATGAACAGCTCCATGCGGGTGCGGGAGGCGACGGTGTCGGCGCGCAGCGAAAGGCCCTGCTGATGCAGACGGTCTTCCAGGGTCCGGATCGAGTCCAGCATGGCCGAGGCGCGCGCGGTCAGGTTTTGAAAGCGGATCTTCGCCTCCCGCGCTTCGCTCTTCTGCTCCCCAATCGCCGCCGCGCACGCCAGCAACGAAACGAGGACCCACCGCAGTTTCATTTCCTCACCATGTCGCCGACTTTGGCCGGCGTCGATCCGGTATAAGCGCCGGTCGAGATCTTCTCGCGCACCTGCGTGATCACCATCTCGCCGATCTTGTCGCTCAACGTATCCAGCACCTCGCC
>JACOSH010000264.1 GCA_016178945.1 Acidobacteriota bacterium | reverse complement strand
TTCCTCGCCCTTTTCCCGGTAATCGCCGCGCAGGCAGATGTGCGTCTTGCGCGGCTCGCGCAATTCCTGGATGATCGGCGCCTGGCTCAGCGGCGGCAGCCCCGCCTCCAGCTCGGCCACCTTCTTCTTCAGCTCGTCGAGCTTCAGCTCCTTGTAGCGCTCCTTGCTGACCACCGAGTTGTACCACTGCAGGAAGTGGTCGGTCATGATCTCGTTCTGCCGCGCGGTGCGCCCTTCCGGGCCGAGCTGGAGCGATTCGTCGGCCTTGTCGACCATCACCCGCAGCACGCCCATAGCGAAGTCCCACTCGTGCGACTTGCCGGGATCGGCCGCGGCGACGAGCAGCCTTTTCTCCCACGCCGCCTGCAGCTCCGGCACCTTGTACTCGTCGAGCAGCGCGTGTTTCTTGGCCAGATACGCGGGCAGCGCCTGGAAGCGCGGGCCGGCTTCCCCGGGCAGAGGCGCGTCGATCAGGACTTCGTCGGACGAATTGAAGAAGGCCTGCATCTGGTAGTGGTCTTTCTGGGTGATTGGGTCGTACTTGTGGTTGTGGCACTGCGCGCAGTTGAGCGTCAGGCCCAGCCACACCGAGGCCACCGTGCTGGCGCGATCGAGCACCTGCTCGAAGCGGAACTGTTCCGGGCTGACGCCGCCCTCGCGGTTGGTGAGGGTGTTGCGGTGGAATCCGGTGGCGATCTTCTGGCCGATGGTGGCGTTGGGCAGCAGATCGCCGGCCATGGTTTCCAGCGTGAACTGATCGAACGGCATGTCCCGGTTTAGTGCCTCGATCAGCCAGTGGCGATAGCGCCAGGCATGCGGCCGGACCGTATCTTTCTCATAGCCGTCGCTATCGGCGTAGCGCCCCAGATCCAGCCAGTGGCGCGCCCACTTCTCGCCGTAGTGCGGCGAAGCCAGCAGCCGGTCGACGACCCGCGCGTAGGCATTCGGACCGGTGTCGTTGACAAAATCCGCAACCTCGGCGGGCGTGGGCGGTAGCCCGATCAAGTCGAAGCTCAGCCGCCGGATGAGGGTGCGGCGATCCGCTTCCGGCGAGGGAGCCATCCTCTCGGCTTCGAGCCGGGCCAGGATGAAGGCGTCGATCGAATTGCGCACCCACTCCTGCACCCTCACCTTGGGTAGCGCGGGTCGCTGCGGCGTCATAAACGACCAGTGTTGCGACCCCGCAGCGTTGGCCGGCCAGTTGGCCCCCTGATCGATCCAGGCGCGCAGCGCCGCGATCTGGCTGGGCGTCAGCCTGTCGCCGGTGGGGGGCATGATCACGCCCTTCTTCTGGCCCGACACCATCTGGATCAGCTTGCTTTCGCCCCCTCTGCCCACCGTAAGCGCCGGACCCGAAGCTCCCCCTTTCAGGAGCGCTTCGCGGCTATCCAGCCGCAGCCCGCTCATCTGCTGCTGAGCTCCGTGACAGACCTGGCAGCGCGAAAGAACCGGCGCGATATCGCGCCCAAAGTCCACCGCGGGCAGCGCTTGCGCCAGAGCAAGAAAGAGAAGCAGATCGATCATGGCTCCGTCTTACAACTATACCGCTTGTAACTTACTTGGGCGAAGCCCACACCAAATCTCTGTTGCCTTTTGATTTTTGCCTTTTGCCTTCTTGCGTTCCGTCTTCAGTAGTTCACCTTCACCCCAAACTCAAACACCCGCGCCTTATTCCGCGTCGACGTCACCAGCCCTCCCGTATTCAGGTTCACGGTCCCGCCCGGGCTGCTAAAGCTGGTGGTGTTGGTCAGGTTAAACACCTGTGCGCGGAAGTCCAAGCTCCTGCTCTCGGTCAGACGAAAGTTCTTGATCAGCGACATGTCGAGCTGCAGCAGCCCGTCGCCGCGGAAAAAGTTGCGCCCCGCGTTGCCGTAGGTGAACTGAGCGGGCAGCAGAAACGCGTCGGCCTGGTTCGGCAGCAGCGTCTTGCAGGTGGGATTGGAGGAGGTGAAGTACCAGCAGCCCAAATCGCGCGGCTCGACCGGCTTTCCGGCGACATCCGGCCGTTGCCCGCCGGCCCCCGTGTTGGCGCGGTCCCCGTTGATCCCCACGCTGTACGGCACGCCGGACTGCACCGTGTTGATGCCCTGCCATTGCCAGCCACCGATCACCAGATCGGCCAGCCGGCCGGCGTTGGACAGGAACCGGCGGCCCTTTCCGAAAGGCAGCTCGTAGATGTAGCTGGTGACGAAGTTGTGGGGCACGTCGAAGGCGCAGGGGCCCTTGTTCAGATTGTCGAGATAATACACCGGCGATCCGCCTTCTTCCGATCCCGGCCCGTCCAGGCACTTCGACCAGGCGTAAGAGGCCAGGAACGAATAGCCGGAAGAGAAGCGCTTCTCCATCTTGGCCTGGAGGCTGTGATAGGTGCTCGACCCACCCCAGATCTTGTAGTCCAGCACCCCCCAATCCTTGTACGGGCGCCGCGCCTGAACGTTGCCCGCGCCTGGAAGCGGAATGTTGTAGTTGGTCGAGTGTTGCGTGCGCGTGCCCTTGTTGGCGACGTAGCCCGCCTCGGCCGCCAGGTTCCGGCCCAGCTCGCGCTGCACCAGGAAGTTCCAGGTCTGGCTGTAAGTGGTCCGGTACCTCGTGCCCCCGGTCGAGATATTGGGCGTGGCGTTGCGATCCACCAGCGACTGGCCCAGGAAGTAGTCCGCCAGCGTGCGGCGCGGAACCAGTGTGGTGCGGGTGGGCACGTCGTTGTTGATCACCTGGAGGATCAGGAACGGCGGCGTCCGCACCTGCCCCAGCGTGATGTTCGAATCCGGGTAGACGTAGAAGATCCCGTACGCCGAGCGCACCACCCACTTCTCCGAGCCGCCTGGACGCCAGGCGAAACCCACGCGCGGCGCCACGTCCCGATGGCTGGGATAGCGGATCGACCAGGGCAGGTTCTTCTCTTCGCTCGTCTCGATCAGGTCCCGGAACACGGGCAGGATTTGGCGCACTCCCGGCTGCACGTCCAAATCCGGCGATCCGTTGCGCGTCGGGATGATCACTTTCCCAGTCTGGAAATCGAAGGCGTTGGTCTGCCCGCGGATCCCGTCGAAGAACGAGTTCAGTTCCCAGCGCAGCCCCACATTCAGCGTGAAGTTGCGCGCCAGCCGGTAGTTGTCCTGGCCGTAGAAGGACCAGAAATCGCCGGTGTTGCCGAAGATCTGGATGGGAAATGCGCGCTGCACGCTGTTGGGGTAGCCGAGCAGGAAATCGGCGAAAGCATTGCCCGTGTTGCCGGCGCTGAGCGGATTCTGGGTGTAGCGGCCGTCGAAGTTGAAGGTTCCCTGCGACGCGTTGCCGTTCAGGAACGCGTGCGCTTGATGGCTCAACTGCGCTCCGAACTTCATGTCGTTCCGCCCGTGGTTCCAGGAGAGCGACCCCCGGTACTGATAGGTGCGGATGCGGTTCGCCTTGGGACGGTTGTCGGTGGATCCCTCGATGGCCCGGTAGCCCGAGAGGTTGATCTGGGGATGCGCCGGCTGGAGGCTGGACACGCCTTCGAATCCCTTGATGCCTGCCTTGGCCACCACGTCCACGCCGTTGAAGTTGCTGGCGTTCAGAAAATAGAAGAAGGTGCGGTAGTAGTTGAAGGTCAGTTCGCTGGTCAGGCCGGGGCTGAAGATGTGATAGTGGCTCAGGCCTACGTTCTGCGACCGGCTGCGCAGCGGATAGACGCCCAGCGCCGGATACGCCGCCGGATCGCTCTCTTCGTTGTGCACGAACGAATAGCGGGAGACCAGGTTGTCCCGGGCCGTCAGCTTGGGCGTCACCTTGATGTCGAACTTATCGCTGTCCAGCCCCAGCGCGGGGGAAAACACGAAGCGGTTGGCGCCGCTATTGGGAGTGGGGAACAGAGGCTTGAAGTAGGCCGCCTGGGGCGCGATCCGCCCGGCCGGAATCAGGCCGCCCGGAAACGGATCCCGCAGGAACTGGCCGGCCTGGGCCGGATTCTCGCGCGTGGTCAGCGGATCGAATATTCGCCCGGCGGCGTAGCTCCCGTTCAGCTCGCCCGCCGTGGGGACCACGTTGTTGAAGGTGCTCCCCTGGCGAGTGCGCCCGCCCTCGTAGTCCGCGAAAAAGAAGGTGTGGTTGCGCCGGATGGGGCCGCCCAACGTCGCCCCGAACTGGTTGCGCTTGAGCGGCGTCTTGCTGTTGGCGAAGAAGTTGCGCGCCTCCAGTTTCTCATTGCGCAGATACTCGTAGAAACTGCCGTGGAAGTTGTTGCCGCCGCTCTTGAGCGCGGCGTTGATCACCGAGGGCAGGGCGTACTCGGCGCTCATCCCGCCGGCTTGAACCTTGAATTCCTCCAGCGCGTCGGTGGACGGCGTAATGCTGGTGGCGCCCAGCTCGTATTCGGTGATGTCGAAGCCATCCAGCAGCCAACCGCCCGCCAGGCGGCTCGATCCGCTGATACGCAGCCCGATCCGCGTGGCCCGAATCCCCTGGCCGCCGGCCGTGATGTCCGACCCGCCCGGCGTGAACACCACGCCCGGCGTCAACTGGGCTAGCTGCCAGAACGCGCGCCCGTTGAGCGGCATGTTGGCGATGGCCTTGTTCTCGATCACCTGCCCTACCGAGGAGCTGTCGGTCACCAGCAGCGGCGCGGTAGCCTCCACCGCGACGGTCTCCGCGGTGGCCCCGACGGTGAGGGTGACATCCACACGCGCCTCCTGGTTCACCTGCAGCACCAGTCCCTGGATGACGCCGGTCTTGAATCCTGCCGCCTCCACCGTCACGGTATACTCGCCGATCGGTAGCAGCGGGATGGAATACTCGCCGGTTTGATCGCTGGGCGCCATGCGCTCCTGACGTGTGGCGGTATTGGTCGCTTTAACCGCCGCCCCGATCACCACGGCTCCCGTCTGATCGGTCACCGTCCCCAACAACCGGGCCGTTGACTGCTGCCCCCAGCCGCACGGCACGCAAATACACAGGACACCCACTGCCACGGTTAGTCGCATGGAACCCTCCCCAATGCCCGGAAGGATAGTACAACGGAACGATCAGGCGCAAGCGGTCTTTTACCGAGCTGCGACCGCGAGAAGCTGTGAAATCGAATTCTGCACCGCTTGTACAGTAAGCAAGCAGTGCGAGTTCCGAAGCTACTTAAAATTACTATACGGCCCGGCGGCCTGCCAGTCCGAGACGCTCAGGCCTTCGCTGTCCCACACGATCCTGCCGTTTCGCACCGTGAGGACGCAGCGCAGGTTCCGGTCGCCGAGGTGTTTTCCGTGGCCGGAGTCGAGGAAGGCGAACTGGCCGCGCTCCAGCTCGATCACGGCGATATCGGCGACCGCGCCTTCGCTGAGCGTGCCCAGCTCCGGACGGCGGATCGCCTTGGCCGGATTCACCGTGGCGCGCTCGATCACCTGGTCGAGCGTCAGGCCGATGTTCAGAAACTTCGCCATGGTGGTGATCATGGTGGCGCGCGGGAGCATCACGCTGGACTTGTGGAGATCGGTCGAGATGGTGTCCGGCAGGAAACCCTGCTGGATGGCCGGCACGGCGATGCGGAACCAGAAGCTCCCGCTGCCGTGCCCCACGTCGAACAGCACGCCGCGCTTGCGCGCCTCCCACATGTAGGGCTCCAGCTTGCCGGCGGCGTCGAGCTGCGGGGTGAGGCGGCCATAGACGTGGGTGTGGATGTCGCCCGGGCGCATGTGTTCGAGGATCAACTGGCGGTAGCCGCGGCCCGGCTTGGGGTGGAAGTCCACCATCAGGACGGTTCCGGACTTCTCGGCGGCGGCGCGGGCGCGGTCCACGTTCTCCCAGTCGGGAGGCTGATAGTGCGCACACTTGATCCCCACGATATCGTTGCGATACTTGCGCGCCATCCTGGCGGCCGCCTCCGCATCCATCTCCTTGACGTCGTCCTCGACGGCCGGGCCGTACATGCCCGCTCCCACGATGTTCAGAAGAGCCAGAACACGGGTCTGGGCCCGGTCGATCACGCGCTTCTTGAAGTTCTCGAAGTTCTTCCAACCGGAGGAGCCCGCGTCGACGGCCGTGGTGACGCCGAAGCGAAGGGCGTTGTGATCCGGATTCAGGTTATGCGGAGCGCCCTGGGAGTCAAAGTGGGCATGGATATCGATCAACCCGGGTGTGACGTAATACTGGCTGCAATCGACCACGACGCGGGCCTGCGCGGCGGGCAGATCCGGCGCCACGCGCGCGATCCGGTTGCCCTTGACGGCGATGTCCATGCGCCCGCTGCGCCGGTTGGCGGGGTCGATCACGCGGCCATTCTTCAGGAGCAGATCGTAGATCTCCTGAGCCGGACACGCGGCGGCCAGCAGCAGG
>JACOSH010000035.1 GCA_016178945.1 Acidobacteriota bacterium | reverse complement strand
CGTTGTGTTCGCGAAAGCCGCCATGGGTGAATCCTTCCAGCCGTCCTCCGTAGAGTCCGCTGAACCGCATCCATTTGGGCAGGTTCTTGTTGAGCTCGCCGGAAGGCGTGAAGCCCATCGGAATCGACGCAGTGGGGGGCGGCACGGTCTGCGCGAGCGCCGCGGCGGCAAGGGTAATGCATGGTAAGACATGAAGCCTCATAGTCTTTGATCTGCTCCTTTTTCAGTGGATCGAACCGAATCGCAAAGAGCGGCCGAGCTCGTTGCGGGTCGTGGTGGAGCTTGAGGAGAACGCGGCTAAGCCAAGGTGGGTTCAACCCAGGCGTCCCTTTCAAAATCGCTTTTGAAGATCGGACGCCCTGGTCCGGCGAAAGACAGAATCGCTACTGCCAGGGTCACCTCCGTGTGACCCGTTGTTTACAGCCTAAGGGATGAGCTTGGGGCAGTCAAATCAAAAAAATGAATGCGGCGCATCCACGATTTGCGTGGCGGCGACCGGACCTTGCAGCCGTCAGGCGGCTCCGCGGGGACGGTTCCCGAGGTGCCGTTGGAACCTACTGCAAGTGATATGCTTAACAATTTGTCATCCTGTCAGTGTTTTCCTATTGACTTGCAATTGACTTGCATCTAACATAAGAGTGGAACCATGCTGGACACACTCTCAGCACCTCTTATCAAGGCCGTCCTCTGGATTGCGCCCTTCCTCGTGACATCGGTGTATATTACTGATATAACACGCATTACAATGGGCCACATGCCGTTTCGCCGGGCTCGTTTGAGCCCGCCCCGGCTGGGCGCGGGGAAGGCAAGCGAGCCTTCGGCCGGCGCGGACGATCCCTTATTTATGCAACTCACTAACGGATTCAGTCGTCTGTGTATGCTCACAGCCTGCCTCTTGGCGTGGATGTGTCTCCCTGTCCTACGAGGAGCGGAAGCGCCTTACTTGGTGACCTACGGCCACAGACTCGAGGAGCCGGGCAATCTGGAGATTGCCACGCACCAGGTGGCCGGCTCGCCGAAGGGCGGGAACTCATTCCTGAATACGCTCATGGAAATCGAGTATGGCGTGAAAAGTTGGTGGACCACCGAACTCTATCTTTCCGGTCAAGGCACCCGCCACGAAGGAGCCGTGTTCACGGGATACCGGATTGAAAACCGCTTCCGTCCGTTGCTGAGGGAGCACTGGATCAACCCGGTTCTCTACATCGAATGGGTGGATGTCAACGGAGCCGACAAGAGCCTGCGTGAGGTGGTCGGGCACGACACATTCGAAGACCAACTTGAGCCCAACTCCGAGACGCGGCATGAGCGCAAACGCGAGGTCGAAGGGAAGCTCATCCTATCCAGCAACTTCAAAGGCTGGAATGTCTCCGAGAATTTCATCGCCGAAAAGATTGTCAACCACGCCGAACCCTGGGAGTTCGGCTACGCGATCGGCGTCAGCCGGCCGCTGGCCATGAAGGCCAAACCTTACCGATGCAACTTCTGTGCCGAGAACTTTCATGCCGGCGTCGAGGTGTACGGCGGTTTGGGAACCCGTCATGAGTTCGGGCTTCGCGGCACGTCGCACTATCTGGCGCCCATCATCGCCTGGACATTACCGAACAACACCACGCTGGAATTCTCGCCCGGCTTTGGGTTGAACCAAAACAGCCACGGCGTCCTGTGGCGCTTCACGGTCGCGCGGGAGTTCAATCAGTTTGGCCGCTGGCTGCGAGGGATGCGATGAAAAGGCTGCCGGCGTGGCTTGCGGCCGCATGCGCTTGCCTTGGCCTCTGCCTTTGTCCGGCTCTGGCGTCCCGAAAGCACCTGACCTGGCTGGAGCGAGCGAACGCAGACCCAACCGCCGCCAGGCTTACCAACCCTTACGCGGGCCAGGAAGACGCGGTCAAAGCGGGCGAGAAGCTCTACCAGCGGTACTGCTCATCATGCCATGGCACAGACCTTGCCGGTGTGGATCGCAACCCCTCACTCCGCTCGCCCACCGTGAGAAGCGCTTCTCCAGGAGCCCTCTTCTGGCTGCTGCGCAACGGCAGTCTGGAGCGCGGAATGCCTGCGTGGTCCTACCTGCCGCCGCAGCAACGCTGGCAGCTCGTCACCTGGTTGAAGACAATGGAATAGGCTCGTTCGTCGCGGTTGCCAGAAGGCGCCGGACCACTTCCCGGACTTCGTCCGCGCTGAAGGGCTTGTGGAGGATCTCACTCGCGCCCAAGGTTTGGGCGACGCCAAGGAACTTTTCACCGAAGCCGCCGGACATGGCCACTACGCGAAGGTCCGGGAATTCCTTTCCGACTGCCTGGATGGTCTCGAGTCCTTCCTGGCCGGGCATGATCAGGTCGGTGATCAGCAGGTCTACCTTCTGCTGGCGCAGGTGCTGGACTGCCTGCCGGCCGTTAGAGGCCTCCAGTACGCGATAGCCCGACGGCCGCAGAACCTGGCGCAGGAAATCGCGGATTGCAGGATCATCGTCGGCGATCACAATGCTGATTTCCGGCTGCGCATCGAGGGTTTGCCGGACGCTGTGAAGCAGCGCGCCGGCCCCGCCGGGCGAGGTGCGACCGACGGACCGGGCAAGAGCCGCCAGATTCGCTTCGGCCTCCGCCACGACTCGTGGCAGGCAGATGCGGAAGGTCGTACCTCGCCCGGGTTCCGAAACCACGGTGACGGCCCCCCGGCTTTTCTGAACGATCTCCCGGACCATCCAGAGGCCAAGTCCAGTGCCTTTACCCACCTCCTTGGTGGTAAAGAAGGGTTCGAAGATTCGCGACTGGGTCGGCTCGTCCATTCCGTGGCCGGTGTCGGCGACCGTCAGCGTCACATAGTCTCCCGGCGCCACACCCTGACTGTCAGCCATCAGGCCGTCGAGCCGCGTGTTCCCGGTGGCGATGGTTAACTCGCCGCCGGCGGGCATCGCATCGCGGGCGTTGATGGCGAGGTTCATGACGATCTGTTCGATCTGGGTCTGGTCCTCCTCGATGAGACCGGCCTTGGGGTCGGGGCGCAGGGTCAGGCGGACCTGGTCGCCGATGAGGCCCCGCAGCATCTGATCGAGACCCGTGAGGATCGAGTTCAGATCGAGCAGGCCGGGCCGCTCCACCTGCCGGCGGCTGAAGGCCAGCAGACGCCGGGTCAGCGTGGTGGCCCGCTCGCCCGCATCCCGGATCTGCTGAAGCTCACGGCGCGTGGGGTTTTGCGGAGGGACCCGTTCGAGCAACAGTTCACTGTAGCCGTTGATGAGGGTGAGGAGATTGTTGAAGTCGTGGGCGAACCCCGCCGCGACCCGCCCAACAACCTCCATCTTTTCGGCTTGAAGAAACCGCTTCTGCATTTCCTTGCGCGCGGTGATGTCCTCGATCAGGTGGATCGAAAAGCGAGGAGCCCCGCCGTCCTCCCGGATCAAGGAGACGACCCAGCGCCCCCAGCCCAGGGTCCCGTCCCGCCGGACGAATCTCTTCTCCAGTTCGTAGCTGGCTCGTTTTCCCGCATACAACTCCTCCGCAGCTTCCGCGCCCGCAGCCGCGTCCTCCGGATCCGACAGACGGGCCAGTTGGACCTGGGAGAGCTGACCCGCGGCATAGCCGAGCATCGCCTCCAGCGCCGCATTTGCCTTGACAATCCGGCCGCTGAGGTCCGCAACCGCTACCCCGACTGCCATTTGGTCGAAGAGCGCCCGGAACAGGGATTCAGCCTCGGAGCGTGAGCGTTCGGCGGCATGTCGCGCGGCCCGCTCCCCGACTTCCTCCATGGCGCTGCGAACGGCTGGAGCCAGCCGCAACAGGCGATGCTTGAGCACGTAATCGAGGGCCCCACTCTTGAGGGTCTCGATCGCAAGCTCTTCCCCCATCGCGCCGGAAACGAAGATGAAGGGCACCTCCGGCGCCTTCGCCCGCGCGATCTCCAGGGCTGTAAGCCCGTCAAAGGACGGAAGCGAAAAATCCGAGAGAATCAGGTCGAAGCCGTTCCCTTCGACGGCTGCCAGGAAGTCCGCGCGCGTCTCAACCCGGACGGCCGCACAATTGATGCCTTCACCGGCAAGAGCTTTCAGGATCAACTCCGCATCGGCCGGGTTGTCTTCCAGCAACAGGACTCGCAGGGGCGACTTCATCTCAGTTGCGTGCTCCCCAGAGCGACGTGCAAACGGGCCATCCTCTATTAGGACTCTTCGGCGCCGCCGCCCAAGTCTTGATCCGTTTTGGTTAGGAGGAGGTCACCTTTGCGGAGGAAGTAATGGTAATGGCGGGATCGGCGGCTGCCGGGGAGGGGCCGGAATGCGTGGCCAGGCAGCGTCCGACTACTCTCTGGATCTCATCGATCGAGACGGGCTTGGTGACATAATCGTCCATTCCGGCCGCAAGGCATTTCTCCCTGTCTCCCG
>JACOSH010000263.1 GCA_016178945.1 Acidobacteriota bacterium | reverse complement strand
GGCCCGCGATTCTGGACGACGTGCAGCGGGCGCCGGAGTTGTTCTCTTATATTCAGACGATCGTCGACCAGCGGGATCGCGCCGGCCAGTTCGTGCTCTGCGGCTCCAAGAACTTTCTTCTCCCGCAGAGCGTGTCCCAGTCCCTGGCCGGCCGCTGCGCGGTGCTCCACCTGTTGCCGTTTTCCCTGGCCGAGCTGGCGGGCCGGCCGCCGATATCGTTGGACCGCTTGGGCGAGGAAGGAAAGGTGCGGGCCCGTCCTCCCCGGCAGGATCTGTTCGAGCAGCTCTTCTCGGGACTGTATCCCCGTATCCATGACAAGCGGCTCCCCGCGCGGGATTGGCTGGCCGGCTACTGCCAGACCTATCTCGAGCGCGACGTCCGGAACGTGTTGCAGGTGGGAGACCTGGAGGCCTTCAACCGCTTCGTCCGGCTGTGCGCGGGACGCACCGGCCAACTCCTGGACCTGTCGGGGATCGCCGCCGATTGCGGCGTGACCCACACCACCGCGCGGCGATGGATCTCCGTCCTGGAGGCCAGTTTCCTGGTGGTGCTGCTGCGCCCCCATTTCGAGAACTTCGGCAAGCGGCTCATCAAGAGCCCCAAGCTGTACTTCGTCGACACGGGGCTTCTCTGCTTCCTCCTGGGAATCCGCCGGCCGGAGGATCTCCTCCTCCATGCTTCACGCGGCGCGATCTTCGAGAGCTTCGTGATCTCGGAGCTGCTCAAGAACTTCGTGCACCGCGGCGAGCAGCCCGGCCTCTATTTCTGGCGGAGCGCCTCGGGGCACGAAGTGGATGTCCTGGTGGATACCGGCAGCCGTCTCCTGCCGGTGGAGATCAAGTCCGGCCAAACCATAGCCGGCGACTTTTTCGCGGGCCTGAACTACTGGCGGCAGCTCAGCGGCCATCCCGACGCTCCGGCCGCGCTGGTCTATGCCGGCGACCGCCCGCTCCGGCGGAGCGGCACGGTCGTCTATCCCTGGTTTGCCCTGTGAGCCAACCTTTCTCGGTTCAACCCCTACGGTGCTTTCTCCGGGAATAGCCCAGGCATCCAACGCGACGCCAGCGTAGCCGGAAACGCGAAATGTAAGGGAGCGCGCGGGCGCGGTAGAGGATCGCCGCGAGTAGGTTGCCCGACTTGGCCGGCAGATGGCCGAGCCTGATTTCCTCTTCTGCCCATACGAGGATTCGAGCTTGGATGCCCTCTTCTGTGACCGGATCCGAGTCCGATTCTCCGCCGCCGGACGCCGGAGCTCACCAGCGGCGATAGGGGAAAGACCCGCGGCCGCGGTAGCCCGGGCCGCTGCCGAGTTGCTGCAGCAGCCGGATGTCCTCGTAGAAGACTTGGCGCTCGCGGGGACGGATCTGATCGGCATTCGCCAGATGATGGAGAGCGTTGATGGCCCGGTCGAGGCGGCCCGCGTCGAACCAGCCCTCCCGCGCCCAGCGGTCCTCAAACCGGAGCAGGTTCTCGCGGGCGTCGGCGATGTGGCGCCGCTCATGGTGATCCAGGTAGCCGCGGGAGGCCCACTCCAGGTCGCGCAGCACGCGATTCACCACCCCGGGCGATCCCCGTCCGTAGCTCCCGGAATCGCCGTAGCGCTCCCGGTCCCGGAATCGGTAGTCGTTGTCCTCGCGGTCAAATGCCGGCAGGGTGGCCGCCCCCGCCACGAACAGCGCCGCCCCCAGGATCATCGGTTGAAAGGATCGCATCTGTTTCTCCTCCTGCCGTTCCGACGCATCCGGTCGCGGCCGCGAGTACGGACGGGACCATTAAAGATTCCTCAGCCTGAAGGGACCCTTGATTTTGGCGTTCGATCGTGTATATAGTTTTCTCAGCCCATCCAGGGTCTTTTGAGGGTCATTCGAATGAGAACTTGGCTACTACTCTGTCTTGCGTGCCTGTTCCTGACAGGCGCATTGCTCGCACAAACCTTCTACGGATCGATTGTCGGGACCGTCACCGACCCATCCGGAAGCGCTGTTCCTCAAGCCAACATCACCCTGACCAACCTCGGCACCGCCGACCGGCGTACCCAGCAGACCGACGCACTGGGCAACTACCAGTTTGTGAACCTGGTGCCCGGCCAGTACAAGGTCGAGATCGAAAAGACCGGATTCCGCCGCGTGGTGCGCGACCCCATCACGGTCGAAGTGCAAAGCGCGGTGCGCATCGACGTTGCCATGCAGGTCGGCGACGTCAGCCAGACCGTGGAAGTCAGCGCGCAGACGCCCCTGCTGCAAACCGAGAATTCCTCCCTCGGACAAGTCGTCGAGGCGCGCAAGGTGCTGGAGATGCCGCTGAACGGTCGCAATATCTTCGGCCTGGTGGCGCTGGTTCCCGGCGTCGTGCCGGGCGGCCAATCGGGCACCACTCCCACCGGCACCAACCCCTTCGCCTGGGGCAACTACCAGATCGGCGGCGGACAGGCCAACCAGAGCGCCGCCTATATCGATGGCGGCCCGATCAACGCCTCCTATGTCAACCTGACCGCGCTGGTCCCCACCCAGGACGCCATCCAGGAGTTCCGCGTCCAGACCAACAACCTGGGACCGGAGTTCGGACGCCTGGCGGGCGGCGCGGTGAACCTGACCACCAAGTCGGGAACCAATACGTTCCACGGCAGCGCCTACGAGTTCCTGCGCAATCGCTCCCTGAACGCCAATACCTTCTTCAATAACCGGGCGGGCGTCAAGCGTCCCGCCTTCACCCAGAACCAATACGGCGCCAACGTCGGCGGACCCGTGATCAAGGAGAAAACCTTCTTCTTCTTTTCCTGGGAAGGATTCCGGCTGCGGCAGGGCGCTTCCTACGTCTACTCGGTTCCCACCGACGCGATGCGCGCCGCCGACTTCTCCAACGTGCGCAACGGCGCCGGCGCCCTGATCCCGATCTACGACCCCCTGACCACCTGCGGACGCCTTGGAAACGGAGCTTGCGCCAAGGACGCCAACGGCAACGACATCATCTCGCGCCAGCCCTTCGCCGGCAACCAGATTCCCGCCAGCCGCCTGGATCCGGCGGCCAAGGTGCTGACCAACCTGTGGGCGCGCGCCAACGCCCCCGGCGCGCCGTTCACCGCCGTCAACAACTACACCGCCAACGCCAGCGTGGGCGGCGACAACGATCAGTACAATGGCCGCGTCGACCATACCTTCTCGGAGAGGAATCGCGCCTTCCTGCGCTACACCTTCTGGAAGAACCTGAACCTGCCGATCGACCCCTACAAGACCAAGACCTGTGTGGACCGCTGCACCGAGACGTTCAACACCAACCAGGCGGTGCTGGCCGACAGTCACTCCTTCACGCCCACCCTGATCGGCGACCTTCGCCTCTCGTACCTGCGGTTCAGCTATGATCGCACTTCGCTCACCACCGGATACGACCTGACCCAGCTCGGCTGGCCCGCCTCGCTCAACAACCAGGTGATTTTCCGCGTAGCGCCCCAGGCGCAGGTCACCGGCTACAACGGCGTGTTCAGCACCAGCGGCACCGGCAGCACCATCATTGCCCGCAACGACGTGGACTCGGTCGCCCCCAGTCTCACCAAGATCTGGGGCAGCCACACGCTGAAGGCCGGCGGCGAGTTCCGCCGCAACACCCACAACTACTATCAGCAGAACAACCCCTCGGGGAACTTCACCTTCGACGCGCTGATGACGGCCGTCAATCCGTTCGCGGCCGCCGGCACCGGCAACGGCTTCGCCTCCTACCTGCTCGGTTACGCCAACGGCGGCGGCGTCACCAACAACGCGCTGGTCGCCGGCCAGCAGCTTTACCGGGGCTATTACGCCAGCGATCAGTGGCAGATCACCCCGCGTGTGACCCTGAACTACGGCCTGCGTTTCGAGCAGATGGGCCCCTGGTCGGAGCGGTTCGACCGCCTGATCGTTCTGCTGCCCTCCCTGCCCAACGAGCTGTCCGGCGCCATGAACCTGAAGGGCAAGATCGGCCTGGTGAACTCGACCGACAGTCCCAGCCGCACCAATACCAAGCTGGGCAACCTGTGGTCGCCGCGATTGGGCGTGGCCTGGCGCCTCAGCAACAAGACCGTGATTCGCGCCGGCTACGGCATTTTCTGGCTGGGCAACGACATCGCCTTCGGGTTCGCTCCCAACGGCGACCTGTCGAATGCTTATACCACTCCGTTCCTGGGAACCCTGGACGGCTCCGTGACGCCCAACGACACCCTGCGCAACCCCTTCCCGAACGGCCTGATCGCGCCTCCCGGCCGCAGCCCGAATCTCGCGAAGCTGCTGTACGGCCAGGGAATCACCGCGGCGGTGTACGACGAACCGCACGCCTACGCGCAGCAGTGGGACCTGGACGTGCAGCGGGAGCTGCCCGGCGGCATGGCCCTGTCGGTGGCCTACGCCGGATCGAAGGGCACGCATCTGCCCGGCCCCAGCCAGCAGCTCGACCAGCTTCCTCCCCAGTTCATGTCGCTCGGCAGCCGGCTGCAGGAACAGGTCACCAATCCCTTCTTCGGCCAGGTTCAGATTGGCTCGCTGGCCCAACCTCGAGTGGCGTATGGACAACTGCTGCGGCCCTATCCGCAGTACAACGGCTTCGCCATGCAGAGCCCGCCCAACCGGAACTCGATCTATCACTCCGCCCAGGTCAAGCTGGAAAAGCGGTTTCGGCGCGGCGGTACGATTCTGGGCGCCTACACCTGGGCCAAGCTGATCAGCGATACCGACACGCTGACCGGCTGGCTGGAACCGGGCGGGGGCGCCGGAGGCGTTCAGAACAACTACGACGTCCGTCCCGAGCGATCCCTGGCGCTCTATGACACGCCGCATCGCGCCGTCGTCAGCTATATCATCGACCTGCCCTTCGGGAAAGGCCAGCGGTTCGCCGGGAACGTGACCGGCGTGCTCGACAAGCTGGTCTCGGGCTGTGGGATCAACGGGGTGACGACCTTCCAGTCCGGCAACCCCCTGCCGATCGGCGTGGCGGTCAACACCACTAACTCGTTCGGTGGCGGGCAGAGGCCCAACCGCACGGGCCAGAGTGCGTTCAGCGGCGGTTCCGCCCAGTCGCGTCTGACTCAATGGTTCAATACCTCGGCCTTTTCGCTGCCTGCGTCGTTCACCTTCGGCAATGCCTCCCGGACGTTGCCCGATGCCCGCTCTCACGGGATGGCCAACTACGACTTCACCACCTTCAAGAACACCCAGATCACCGAGAAAGTCGGCCTGCAATTCCGGGCCGAGATCTTCAACCTGTTCAACCGGGTGCGCTTCGGGTACCCGGGCACGGCCCTGGGCAATCCGCAGTTCGGCGTGATCAGCGGTCAGTTCAACGATCCACGCCTGGTGCAGTTCGCCCTGCGCCTGCTGTTCTAAGGCGGGCTGCTCCGAGCCGCGACCGTTTTAGGTTCGTGGCTTGATCCCGGGCCTCGTAGTATCCTATTGGCGGTGGGTACCGGCTCCGGGCGGATGAACGCCAGATTGATTGCTGCCGCGGGCCCTCTCGACGGGGTTGTGTTTCCGCTGGAGGACTCCTTGTCCGTCGGGCGCGATGGGTCGAACACGCTGGCTATCGACGACCAGGCGCTCTCCCGCCGCCACTGCGCCATCGAGCCACACGGCGACACCTGGGTGCTGCGCGATCTGGACAGCAGAAACGGCTCCTATATCAACGGCGCCCCGGTTCGGGAGCGGGTTCTGGAGCACGGCGATCGCATCCGCGTCGGCCGATCGGTCTTCCAGTTCCTGGCCGGATCCGAATCGAGCGGTGTGGGCTGGGACGCCCAGCCGGAGCGGCCGCCCGGCGACACCGTGGTTTTGCGGCCGGAGGAGGCGCCCTCCCCGCCGCCCCAGTGCCTGGACATCGTGCTGCGGCTGCTCACCGCGCTCCCCGGAAGCCGTGGGCTCGAACCGCTCGAGCGGCTCCTGCTCGAATCGATTGTGGAAGTGGCGCCGGCCGACCAGGCGGTCATTCTGCTGGCGGGAGACCAGCCCGGAGAGTTCGTTTCCGCGCTGAGCCTGGACGGGGAGGGAGATTCCGGACGCAGGCCACAAGTGTCGCGCACCCTGGCCGGCCGGGTGATGACGGAAGGCGTCGGCATCTTGTGCAATGACATCTCCGGCCTGGACGACCTGGCGCGGGCGGCGAGCCTCAGGAAGATGCGGATCCGCTCCGTCGTGGCCGTGCCGCTGCGGCGAGTGGGCGGCGTCTTCGGCGTCGTCTATCTGATGCGCGGAGACGCGGCGCAGCCGTTCACTACCGAACACCTCCAGGTGCTGACCGGCCTGGCGGGCGCCGTGGCCGCGCCGCTCGAAAACGCCCTTCGGATTGAGTTGCTCGAAGCGGAGAACCAGCGGCTGCGCGATCAGATTCACGTCCAGCACGACATGGTCGGCGACGGCGCCAGGATGCGCGAAGTGTTCGCCTTCGTGGCGAAGGCGGCGCCGTCCCATTCCACCGTTCTCGTTCGCGGCGAGAGCGGAACGGGCAAGGAGCTGGTGGCCCGCGCCATCCACCGCAATAGCCCGCGGGCGAACCGCCCGTTCGTCGCCATCAACTGCGCGGCGCTCAACGAGGCGCTGCTTGAAAGCGAGCTGTTCGGGCACGAGCGCGGCGCTTTCACCGGCGCCGTGGCGCAAAAGCGCGGCAAGCTGGAGGAGGCGCACGGCGGCACCCTGTTTCTGGACGAGGCCGGCGAGCTGGCCCCGGCCTCCCAGGCCAAGCTCCTGCGCGTGCTCCAGGAGCGCGAGTTCGAGCGCGTCGGGGGAACCCGCACGATTCCGGCCGACATCCGCCTGGTGGCCGCCACCAACCGGGACCTGGAGGCCATGGTCAGGCGCGGCGAGTTCCGCCAGGACCTGTACTACCGGCTCAATGTAGTAGCGCTTGTCATGCCTCCCTTGCTGGAGCGGCGCGACGACATCGCCGGGCTCGCCGAGCATTTCGTGGCCAAGCACGCGCGCCGGGTCGGGCGGGCCGTGAAGGGCGTTAGCCCCGAGGCGCGCGCCGTACTGAAGCGCTACGATTGGCCGGGCAACGTCCGCGAGCTGGAGAACGCCATCGAGCGAGCGCTGGTGTTGGGCTCGGGCGAGTATGTCTTGCCAGATGATCTTCCCGAGACCGTGCTCGAAGCCGGCGGCGGCGAGCGCGGAGCCGAACAAGCAGGCTTTCACGCCCAAGTGACCCAGGCGAAGAAGGAGATTGTTCTTCGCGCGCTCGATCAGGCCGGGGGGAGCTTCGTCGACGCCGCCCGGCTGCTCGACCTGCACCCCAGCAACCTGCACCGTCTCATCCGCAACCTAGGGTTGCGCTCCGAGCTGGATCGATAGCGGCCTCCGTCAGTGTCATCGATGACAGCGGAGCTGTCGAAAGCGACAGCCTCCGGCGGACGGCTGTGCGGTTTTAGCTTTTATAATCCACAACTTAGAGTCTGGCCCACGCAATGCACTCTTCCCGTTCGCAGGAAAGGAGAAATACCATGAAGAGACAAACGGCAATCGCAACCATAATGGCGGTCTGGGCGGTCGTCCAGGCGCAAGCGGAGTCCGGCCGAGCGGCGGCGGAGCGGGCGGAGGTCGACGCCTACGGCAATCCCTCGGCCCAGAATGAGGCCCGCCAAGTGCGGTTCGAGCCTGGACGGATAAGCATCCAATCCGGCGCGACCGGGTATGGATTGGCCTTCCGCCTGAAGGAAATCGGCGCCGGCAACTCCAGCACGCTGGTCGGCGACGAAAGGACCGAGGCGCGGCCTGGGAGATTCGGCGACTCGATCGCCTACCCGCGCGTTGGCGGCGTGCAAGAGACCTACCGCCTCACCAGGGACGGCGTGGCGCAAGTCTTCCTGCTCGAACCGGGCGTGGAGGGGGAGGCCGGGCGCCTGACGATCAGCGGCGAAATCGACGGATCCCTGCGCGGCGACCCTGGCCGCTACCTCGGCGCGGTAGCGTTCCGCTCCGGCGCCGATGCGGTGATGAGTTATGGACCCGCGCGGGCAGTGGACGCCGAGGGCCGGGAGACTCCCGTCGAAGTCCTGGTGGATGGGAATCGGCTGACTCTCGAAGTCAGCGGCGGCTGGCTGCGAAACGCCGCGCACCCGGTGCGCGTGGAATCGCAGATTGTCAGCGTTCCGAGCTTTTCCGTTCGGCTCCCCCCGCCTACGGGCGCGGACGAGAACATGCCGGTCTGGCGTGTCCAGCTTCGGCTCACCACCACCACCGCGGCCTCGGCCGGGACCGACGACGATCTCAAGGTTCAGCTCAACGCCGTGAACGGCGCCTGGCTGGACTACGCCCGCAACGATTTCGAACCCGGCGACTCCTTCTACTACGATCTGTCGCTTGCCGGGGTTGTACGCCTCAAAGACATCACCATGCTCTCGCTGCAAAAGACCGGCTCCGACGGCTGGGGTCTCCAGTCGCTGGCCCTGTACGTAAACGGGGCCAGGATCTACAGCATCGACTTCGGCGGCGGCCGCTGGTTTGACAACAACGGCCCAGATACCCGCACCCTGGTCATCTCCTCTACAGTCCTGCGCACGAGCGTCGACTGGAAGATGTACGGCTCGCCGCTGCCGCCTACGGTCGTGTCCGCGGCGGAGTTGAAGAGCGTGGAAGAGTCCGCTCACGGCAACCTCATGCAGGTCCAGGCGGGCGGGTACGTTTGGGGAAGCGACGGCGAGGTCAAAGTGGTGAAGATCGAAACGGACCGCGTACGCACCGGCTTCACTGTCCAATATAAGCAGATACGCAACTATGCTTCCGACCTCTTGATCAGTCAAAGCTCTTCGTTGGGTGTTTCCTGTCTGGGCGGTCAGGCATTTCCGGCCGCATCTGCCACATGGGCCATCACCTATTCGGGTACAGGGAAGCCCGATCCGGCCTTCGTCAACCTGTCCTGGGATCGGCTGAGCCAGGAGCTGAAGCTCAAGCTGGACGCCATCATCGCCGCCATGAATCTCGGCGGCGCTTGCCCCACCTTCACCGTGCTCTCCGACGGCTCGATCGGCATCGCCAGACCGTAGCCCTACCGCGCGCCGGGCGAAAGCACCAACAACGTCCGCACGTCCGGCTGGGTGTCGGCCTCCTCGATCATCAGGAACCGGCGCCCGTCGGGCGAGAGGTCGTAGCTGCGACCCCAGGGCTGGAAAGGGACGTACTTTCCTTCCAGCGCCAGGCGCGGCGATCCCAGGGGACCCTTGGGGAAGTCTTGTACGGCCACCGCAAACACGCGGTGGCCGCTCTCGTCCCGGTAGTAAAGCTCCCGCCCGTTGGGCGCCCAGACAGGCTCGACCCCTCCCTTCACCGAAACCTGCGTCACCGGTCCGGGTCCGGGGTAGGGCTGGAGATAGACCTCGAATCGGCCCGAAGCGTCGGACGCAAACGCCAACCAGCGATCGTCCGGCGACAGCGAAGCGTGGATCTCCGAGGCCGCCGTCTTCGCCAGCGCGCGCGGCGTGCGGTCTCCCGCCGGGTCGAGCGCCAGAATGTCCATCCCCGTATCCGGGTGCGGCCCCTCCTGATAGATCAGTGTCTTGCCATCTCGAGTCCAGCTCTGCGCTTGCTGGTTGAAGGGCCCCCGGGTGAGCCGTTCTTCGGTCTGGCTCCCGTCGGCGAGCTTCCAGTAGAGGTTGTAGACCGGACCCTCCATGGTGGAGTTGAAGGCGATGCGCCGGCTGTCGGGTGTCCACACCGGCCAGGTTTCGCTGCCGCGTTCGTCGGTGAGCGGCGTGAGCGTTTTGCGTCCGAGATCGTAGACCCACAGGCTCTGCATGATGCCCACATCGCCCTTGGGACGGCAGAAGGCGATGCGGCGGCCGTCGGGCGCCACCCGGACCTGCGTACAGGACGCCGGTGGAACCTCGATCGGCTCAACCCGCCCGCTATGATCGACCCACGACAAACGGTGGGCCACCTTAATCATCCCGCCGCGAGCGAACACCAGCGTCCCGTCGGAGGCGGCCGCCAGATCGGCGCCGCCATACCAGTCGGTCTGCACCTGGCCGGCCAGCAGGCGCGGCTCGCCGCGCAGCCGGAGGCCCGCCGCGTCGAAAGGAACGATGAAGGCCTCGCTGCGGGCGGCTCGCACATAGACGATGTGACCGGTGGGCAGATAGGTCGCCAGCCCGCCTGGATCGAGCAGGGTCGTGCGGCGGCCCGTTTCGAGATTCAGAACCGCGACTCGCATCTGCTCGGGCCCTGCCCAGGTGGAAAACAGAATGGCTTTGCCGCCGGGAAGCGACTGCGGGCAAAGGTGAAAGTCTTCGCCCTTTTCGAAATGGCGCTCGGGAGTGGTGACCGCACGCGCCTTGCCTCCGTTCTGGGGGATCTCGTAGATGCCGCCGCCCATGCGGCTGCCCGCCAGGATCGTACCGGCCGGGGTCCAGGAGGCGCAAAAGCCGACTTCGGAGGAAATCAGATTGGGGGAGCCGCCCTCCAACGAGATCTTCAGGAGGGCCTTTTCGTTCTGGGTAAATCCAACCCACGCTCCATCCGGTGAGAAGAATGGATCGCTGGCGCCCTCGGTGCCCGGAAGCTCGCGAGCCTCGAATTCATCGCTCTTCTTGACATAAAGCCGGCGGGTGTCGCCCTTGCGTCCGGCGAAGACCAGGCGCCGGCCGTCCCGCGACAGGGCCAGTGAGTTGCCAAAGCCGTCCAGGCGCACGCCCTCGGGCAGCGCGATCGCGAAACGCCGCGGAGCCGCCGGCGGCGAGTTGCGCCCGGACCACAGCAGGATCGTGACCAGCGCCGCCGCCAGCAGGGCGGCCACCGCCCACGGCCACCAGGAGCGGCGCCTGCCCGGAACGGGAGCCGGGGCGGCCAAGGCCGGCGCGCCCGCATCTTCCAACGCGATTCGCGCGTCGGCGGCGCTGTGGATGCGGTCGGGCAGCCCTCGCCGCAGGCAGCGCCGCACCAGGGCCGAGACCGCCGGCGGAAGGTCCGCCGGCAGACGGCTCCAGTCCGGCTCGGCGGAGAGAATCAGAGACACCGTCACCGCGTGACTGGGGCCGGCGAAGGCTCGCGATCCGGTCAGCGCTTCATACAGGCAGCAGCCGAACGCCCAGATATCGGCGCGCGCGTCCGGCGTCTCGCCGCGGAGTTGCTCGGGACTCATGTAAGGTGGAGTCCCCGCGATTCCGGGCGACGTGTTGGCGCTGAGGCTCTGCGTGGAATCCTGCGCCGGGGCATCGCCGGATGGCGCCAGCGCGCGCGCCAGCCCGAAGTCCAACAGTTTGACTTTGCCCTCCGGTGTCAGTTTGATGTTCTGTGGCTTCAGGTCGCCATGCAGGATTCCCTTCGCATGCGCCGCGTCCAGGGCCTGCGCGATCTGCTCGAAGATCTCGCCCGTCTGGGCCAACGGCAGCGGCCCGCGCCGCAGGAGCTCCGCCAGGGTCTCGCCGGGCACCAGCTCCATGACGAAGAAACGCACTCCCGCGTCTTCCTGAATCCCGAAGATGGTGGCGATCGAGGGATGGTTGAGCGCCGCCAGCAGGCGCGCCTCGCGCTCGAACCGGCGGCGCTCCTGGGGATCCTGGGCCAGCGAATCCTGGAGGATCTTGAGCGCCACGTCGCGCCGCAATTCCAGATCCACGGCGCGGTACACCTCTCCCATGCCGCCCGCGCCCAGCAGAGCCTTGACCTCGAAGCTGCCCAGCCGGCGCTCGCTGAGCCATCCCGGAGCCCGGTCCCCGGCCGGCGGAGTTGGCAGCGATTCTGGCGGGTTACGAGAGTCCATCGGTCAGTCTGCCAAACCGCCAAGAAAGGGGCGGGACCCGTTTCCTGTTTTAGTGCACGAGCCGCCGCCTGTCAAGCGCTTCGGACCTGCTACCGTAGGAGTGCTGCGCGGTCCCGGACCGCGGCGCGGTACGTCTATGAAGTGGTCGCTCTGGCTCGCCATCCTGGAGATCTTCCGCCCGCCCGGCCTCGATTTCACGCACCGCCATTCGCCCACCCAACAGAAGTACGTCCTGGAGACCATGGGCGGAGGTGTCGCCCTCCTCGATTACAACAATGACGGCCTGCTCGACATCTTCCTGGTGAACGGCGGCAAACTGGACGATCCCCAGAAGACGCCCGTGGATTTCGCCCGCCGGGAGCCGGCCTATTGGAACCGGCTCTACCGCCAAAACCGCGACGGCAGCTTCAGCGACGTCACCGCCGCGGCGGGGCTTTCCAAGGCGGGAAACGGCTACGGCATGGGCGCCGCCGTTGGCGATTACGACAACGATGGCTTTCCCGATCTCTACGTGACCAATTACGGCCGCAACATCCTGTACCGCAACAACGGCGACGGCACGTTCACCGACGTGACCGCGGAGGCGGGCGTCGCCGGGGGCGGCTGGTCGGTCTCGGCCGGTTTTCTGGATTACGACAACGACGGCCGCCTGGACCTGTTTGTCAGCCGCTACCTGGACTACGACATCAGCCGCAACATCCTGTGCGGCGCGCCGTTTCACTCCTACTGCCGTCCCGACAAGTACGCCGGAACCACCAATCTGCTGTACCACAACGAGGGCAACGGACGCTTTCGCGACGCCAGCGTCTCGTCCGGGATCGCCTCGGCGCGGGGCAAGGGGATGGGTGTCGCCTTCAACGACTACGATGGCGACGGGTTCCCGGATATCTTCGTGTCGAACGACTTGATGGAGCAGTTCCTGTTTCACAACCGCCGCGATGGGACCTTCGAAGAGCTCGCGCTCGAGGCGGGCGTCGCGCTTTCCGACGATGGCAAGCCGTACTCGGGAATGGGCGTGGCCTTCGCCGATTACGACAACGACGGCCTGCCCGATATCCTGGTCACCAACCTCGCGCTGGAAAAGTGGGCGCTCTACCGCAACGAGGGCGGCGGGCGCTTCGCGTATGCCAGCCTCCGGACCGGGCTGGCCGGGCTGGTGGCGCGCAGCTCGGGGTGGGGCCTCGGCTTCCACGACTTCGATAACGACGGCTGGAAGGATCTGTTCGCCGCACAAAGCCACGTCCTGGACAACGTGGAGCGGATCCACTCTGGCCTGCGCTATCTGGAGCCTCCCGGCTTGTACCGCAATGTGGCCGGGCGCTTTGAGAAGTCGTCGCTGGAGGCGCTGCCCGCCGTGGCCGGTCGGGGCGTGGCCTTCGGAGACTTGAACAACGACGGCGCGATCGACGCAGTGATGTGCGTCTTAGGCGGTAGTCCTCTGGTTCTCCGCGGCCGTCCCAACGGGAACCACTGGCTGATCCTCAAGCTGGTGGGCCGGCGAAGCAATCGGGATGGACAAGGCGCGAAAGTGCGG
>JACOSH010000262.1 GCA_016178945.1 Acidobacteriota bacterium | reverse complement strand
TTGCACGGTGAGAGTCGCCAGCCGTTGTTTGGCGCGCTCGGCGCGGATGCGCAGCACGGCGATCTCCCGGATGGCGCGCGCCGCCACGGCCACCAGGTAGGAGGCCGAGAAGTTGTCCCGCGCCTCGGCCGGGTCCGCACCCAGCTTGCCCAGCACTTCCGGGCTGATCAGATAGCGCCGCGCGGTGGCGCGCACCACCCGCTCGATGCAGTTGCCTTTGCGCCGCTCCTCCACCAGCTCGACCAGCCCCTGCTTCTCCAGCTCCCGCAGGTGGTAGTTGACGCGCTGCCGCGGCTGCTTCAACCGCCGGGCGAGCCCGGAGGCCGAATCGGCTTCGGCCAGCAGGTTGAGCATTTGCAGGCGGGTGGGGTCCAGCAGCGCCGCCGCCGATTCCAGGCCCCGGATGACCTCCACCGCCGCCGCCATACCAAAACCGTACCACCGATAGTTATTGTTGTCAAGACAAATATACTTTTCAGTAGTATCCTGGTCGGATGCGATTCCTTCTGGCGCTCGGGCTCTCGGCCGCGGCTCTGGCCGAAGACTGGCCCCAGTTCCGCGGGCCCACCGGCCAGGGCCATTCCACGGAGCGCGGCCTGCCGCTGGAATGGAGCGAGCGGAAGAACATCGTGTGGAAAACGCCCGTCCCCGGACGGGGATGGTCCTCTCCGGCGATCCTTGGAGACCGCATCTGGATCACCACCGCCACCGAGCCCGAGGGCATTGCCGCGCTGGGCAACGTGATTCTCCGGGGACGCTCCCTGCGGGCCATCGCCCTGGATCGCGAGACGGGCCGCATCGTCGTCAACGTGGAGGTGCTTCGTCTCACCGATGCCGGAGCGATGCACGCCAAGAACAGCCACGCCTCGCCCACACCTGTGCTGGAAGGAGACCGGGTCTATGTCCACTTCGGCGCGCACGGCACGGCGGCGCTGAGCTCCTCCGGCCAGATCGTCTGGAAGACGCGCCTTCCCTACGACCATCTGCATGGCACGGGGGGCTCGCCGGTCCTTTACGGCGACCTGCTCATCCTGAGCTGTGACGGCGTGGACGTCCAGTACGTGGTGGCGCTCGATAAGCGCACCGGACAGATCCGCTGGAAGACGCCGCGAAAGGGCTACATGGCGTTTTCTACGCCGCTGGTGATCCGCGCTGCCGGGCGCGACCAGGTGGTCAGCCCCGGCGCCTACCGGACAGTGGCCTACGATCCGGAGACGGGGCGGGAGATTTGGTCGGTGAGCTACGGCGACGGCTTCTCCAATGTGCCGCGCCCGGTCTACGGCCAGGGGTTGGTGTTCCTGTGCTCGGGCTTCAATCAAGCCGACTTGCTGGCGGTGCGGCCGGACGGCGCGGGCGACGTCACCGCTTCCCACGTGGCCTGGAGGTCGCGACGGTCGATCCCGCTCACGCCGTCGCCGCTGGTGGCCGGCGAGGAGCTCTACATCGTCAGCGACAACGGCATCGCCACCTGCTTCGACGCGCGCACGGGCAAGGTGAACTGGCGCGAGCGGCTGGAGGGTAGCCACTCGGCCTCCCCGCTTTTCGCGGAGGGCCGCATCTACTTCCTGAACGAGGACGGCGAGTCGGTGGTGATTGAGGCGGGGAAGGTGTTCCGCAAGCTCTCGATGAACAAGCTGGACGGCGCGACGCTGGCCTCGATGGCCGTCTCTGGGGGATCCCTCTTCGTCCGCGGCGAGAAGTATGTGTACCGGATCGCGGCGGGGAAGTAGGAGACTTACTCGCCGGCGGCCATGGCCTGCGCGACTGGGCAGGGCGCCCGCTGGAGGTCCATCAGGCGGGGCGAGGAGACACCGCAGCCGCACGATGCCGGCTCGATGCGGCCGGCCATGCCTGTCTCAAGGCGGAGCGCTGGACGCCGCAGGGCGGTGAGCGAAGTGAGCAGGAGACCGCTGCCCGAGTCGCGCTCGAACACGGCATTGTCCGGATTGAGATGCAGTCCCTCATGGGCCTCACACTCCCCGGCCAGGACCCTGCCGTCTGCACCCAGGAACTGCTCGAACACGGGGACCTGGAAGACCTGCCAGAGCAGCTCGCGCGACTCGTCGTCCAGCAGATCTTCGCCGACGCCGGTGAAGGCGACCAGGTAGTGAGTCAGCGGCCGCAGGAAGAGAATCCCGCTGTCCACCAGTTGGGCCATCGCCACCAGCAGGCTCACCGGGGCGGCGAGAGCCTCCGGACCGAGCCTGCCCAGGTAGGGCATCTCCTCCTCGAGGAAGACGCGAACCGGACCGCGCGACTCGAAGCGGGGCATGAATTCTGCGCGGGGAGGAAACAGGGCGGTGCGCGGCGGCGGCTGGCGGGGATACTGCAAGCGATTGGGAGCCGGCTCGGGCGCGTCGGGATTGCTGAAACCGGCGCCTCCCGCGCGATACTCGGCCAACTCCAGTTTGGGCAAGCGGGCCAGGGTTTCCTCGATCGACTCGATCCGGTCGATCTGATCCGGCGAGTCCAGCCCGGCCGCCTCCAGCACGGTCCGATAGCGCGGGGTGCGCCAGGCCGACAGTAGCACCCGGATGAAACGCGCCAGCCGGGTGTCGGGATGCGGGATGGCACGGCTCCAACGCAGCAGCAATCGCATGACGGGGGCTCCTGGTATATAAGTGGGCCGAGGGCGGGGAAATTCTCAGGAAAAAGTTTGGTTCCTGGGCTTGCGCAGCAGACGCTCAAGGTTGCCGCCCAGGATGGCAGCGGCGTCGGCCTCGTGCAAGCCGAGCGACCACAGAATCTCGGTTTGCGTTTCGAGGATGGCCGCGTGCCAGCCGCGCGGGAAGAAGGAGGAGTCCGACCCGAACAGCAGGCGGCTTGGGCCAGCCACATCCAGGGCCCGGCGAAAGACATCCCGCAGGTGGAGCTCCGGCGCGTGATAGCGCGTCCAGCTATTGGTGCTGGAGGTGTCCAGGCAGACGTTGGGGCAAAGGTCGCAGAGCATGAGGGCTTCGCGGAAGTAGCCGGCGCCGAAGTGCGGGACCACGAAATTCAGCTCCGGATGCGCCAGGGCCACCGGATGCAGGTCGATGGGGTTGGAGTAGCGCAGGTCGAAGGGCGAGGGCAAGCCCAGCTTCTTGCGCACCCCCACGGTCAGGACCCCGCAATGCACGAAAACCACGGCGCCGTGGCGCGCGGCCGAAGCCAGCAAGGGCCGCAGCCGCTCGTCGGCCACGGAGTAGCGGTGCATGGCGGGAAACAGGCAGATGCCGCGGAGGCCTCCCGTCGAGAGGCCGCGTTCCACTCTTTCGGCGGCGTCCGGCGCCAGGGGGTTGACCATGAAGTAGCCGTGGAATCTGCCGGGGAATCGCGCGACTGCCGTTTCCACCGATCCTTCGTCGCCGGGGAGGCTCGCGATCAAGGCCGCCCGCGCTACCTCGTGGCGGTCCAGCTCCGCGACCCACTCTTCGGCCAGCCGCTCCGCTTCCGGGGGCGGCATCCGCCAGCCCAGTTGCTCTCCCAGGAGGCGATGCGCGTGTTCGGGCGGAAGGCCCTTCTGCGACGCCAGCAGGGAGAAGAAACCGTGCGAGAAGAAATGTACGTGGGCGTCGGAAACGGGCAGGTCGCCCCAGCGGGTCTTCATGTCCTCTCCGGCTGGGTCCAAGTATTGAGACCGGACGACAGCGCGAACTGGGTCAATCCGGCGATGTTGCTCACGCCGATCTTGCGCATCAGGGTCTTGCGATAGGTGCGAATGGTCTGCAAGCCCAAATCCAGCAAGGAGGCGATCTCCTTGCTGGTTTTTCCGGCGGCAATCAGCCGCAGGACTTGCAGCTCGCGCGGCGAGAGCCCCTCCAGCGGTCCGGGTTTGCGATTCTCATCCAGGTCTCCCTTCTGAATGCGCGTCAGCAGATGATCGGAAACCTGGGAGCTCAGGTAGGAGCCGCCATGGGCCACGGTGCGCAGCGCGTCCAACAGGTCGCCCGATGAGGCCTTCTTCAGCAGGAAGGCCCGGGCGCCGCAGCGGATCGCCGCCATCACGGAGTGCTCGTCGTCGTACATGGACAGCACCACGACCTTGGTCGCCGGGCAGTGGCGCAATACCTCGAGAGTGGCATCGATCCCATTCATGCCCGGCAACCCGATATCCATCAGAACAACGTCCGGACGGATCTTCTTGGTCAGTTGCACGGCGTCGATGCCGTTCTCGGCTTCCCCGACCACGCAGAAGTCGGTGCTCCGCTCGATCAGGGAGCGGATTCCATCCCGGATGAGCTTATGGTCGTCCACCAGCAGCACGTTATACGGCATAGTACCTCCGGTGTCTAAGTCGTTTCGGACGGCGCCACCACCTTCACGACTGTTCCCTTGCCGGTTCGACTGCTGACCGACAGGGTCAGTCCGCTTTGCCTGGCGAATTGATCCATCGAAACCAGGCCGATTCCGCAGGGCTCCTCCAGAACCGCGTGCACGTCAAAGCCCAAACCGCTGTCCCGGACCTCCAAAGTGGGGCCCAGGGGGCTCCGCCGCATCCTGATGTCAATGGTACCGCCGCCGCAGTGGCGAACGGCGTTATCCAGAGCCTGTTCGGCGATCTTGTAGACCGGGACGGCGGCAGAGGTGGGGATGCGCACCGAAGAATCGTACAGGAGCCGGATCTTGCCGGGAAAGTCCTGGCGTCGGCGGCCCACCAGGCGATCGAGCGCCGCATACAGGCCCGCGCGCTCCACGATCTCCGGATTCAGGTCGTAGCTGAGCTCGCGGATGCGCACGACGATCTCTTCGAGAATGGCCTGAATCTCGGCGGTTCGGGGCGCGATTTCCGGTACCCGCGCCTCCAGGTCCATGCGCAAGAGGTCCAGTTGGAGTCCCGCGCCGCTCAGCAACTGGGCGACTTCATCGTGCAGGATGCGCGCCATCCGGGTACGATCCCGCGATTGGTCCGCCAGCAGACGCAAGGCGACGGCGCGCAGTTTCTGGCCGGGCAAGACCGCGGCCGGAACAGAGGCTGTGGGCGTCGACCGGTTGCCCTTGCGGCTGGTCACTTCCTTGCGGACACGACTCATTTACCCCTTCCGGGCGAGCGCTCGGCGAACCGCGGCGATGACGTCACGCGAAACCAATCCATACTTGTCCAGCAACTGCTCGGGGCTGGCCGACTCAGCGTAAGTGTTCCGGATGCCCACGAACTCCATGACACAGGGACAGGTCTCGGCAACCACTTGCGCCACCCGAACCCCCAGGCCGCCGTCGATCAAGTGCTCTTCGGCCACCACGATGGCGGCGGTTTCCTGGGCGGCCCGCGCGATAGCTTCGCGGTCGAGGGGCTTGATGGTGTGGATGTCGACGACCCGCGCGGAAACGCCCTCGGCCTCCAGCGCGTCGGCGGCCCGGATCGCCTCGGCCACCAGCAATCCAGTGGCGATGATGGTCACATCGGTCCCTTCGATCAGCTCGACTGCATGGCCGACGGTGAAGACCTGGTCGCGGGGATAAATCACTGGCGCCTTCATGCGTCCGGCGCGAATAAAGACCGGGCCCACGTGGGCGGCGGCGGCCCTGACCAGCGCCGCCATCGAGACTTCATCCGCCGGGGACAGCACGACGAAGCCCGGCAGCGAGCACATCAGCCCGAGGTCCTCGATGCTCATCTGCGAGGGGCCGTCTTCTCCGATGGAAATGCCGCTGTGGGTGCCCACCAGTTTGAGGTTGACGCCGGGATAGGCCACCGTGACGCGCAGTTGCTCGAAGCCCTTGTTGACGGCGAAGCAGGAGAAGCTGGAGACGAAGGGAATCTTGCCCCCTGCCGCCAGGCCGGCGCCGATCGAGATCATGTTGGCCTCGGCGATCCCGCAGGAAAAGAAGCGCTCGGGAAACTCCTTGGCGAACAGCGAGGTAAAGGTGGACTTGGACAGATCCGCGTCGCAGACCACCACGTCCTGGTTCTCGCGGCCCAGCGCGGTCAGCGTGCGGCCGAAGGCTTCGCGGGTGGCCAGGCCGGATTTCAGCTCGAAGCGCGTCTTGGAGGGCGTCATTGGAGCTCCTGGAGCGCGGCCTGGACTTCGGCGGGGGACGGCGCCGTACCGTGAAACTTCGGATTGTTCTCCATGAACGACACGCCTTTCCCCTTAATGGTGTGGGCGACGATCGCCGTTGGCCGGCCCTTGGCGGCGGCGGCATCGGCCAGCGCCCGCTGGACCGCGGGAATGTCGTGGCCGTCGATCTCCAGCGTGTGCCACCCGAAGGCGCGCCACTTGTCGGCCAGCGGATGCACTTCCATGATGTCCTTGACGAAACCGTCGAGCTGAATCTTATTGTAATCGACAATGGCTACGATATTGTCGGCCTTGTGGTAGGCGCCGAACATGGCCGCTTCCCAGACCTGCCCCTCCTGAATCTCGCCGTCGCCCAGCATGACGTAGACCCTGGCCGGACTGCCGTTGAGCCGCGCCGCCAGCGCCATCCCCAATCCCACCGACAGCCCGACACCCAGCGACCCGGTGGAAGCTTCCAGGGCCGGGATGAAGCGCCGGTCGGGATGCCCCTGGTAGATCGAGCCCAGCTTGCGAAGCGTATTCAACTGGTCTTTCGGCGTGTAGCCGCACTGGGCCAGCATGCAGTACAACACCGGTGCGGCATGGCCCTTGGACAGAATGAAGCGGTCGCGTTCGGGCCAGGCCGGGTTATTCGGATCGTGCCGCATAACGTCGAAGAACAGCGTGGTAAGGATCTCCACGGCGGAAAGCGATCCGCCGGGATGGCCGGATTTCGCCTCGCCGATCATTTCGACGATCTCCCGGCGAATCCGCATGGAAATCGCGGCGAGCCCGGCGGCGTTGTGGGTAGAGGTCATGGAAAATCTTAGCAGGTGTCAGGTGTTAGGTGCCAGGTGTCAGCGGGCGTCGTGGTTCGCCCTGACACCTGACACCTGACACCTGACACCTAGCCTCTAACACCTCTTCGCCGCCTCCTTTGCGAAATAGGTCAGAATGATGCCCGCCCCCGCGCGGTGGATCGAGGTCAGGGTTTCCATCATGATGCGCTCGGCGTCGATCCAGCCGTTGCGGGCGGCGGCCAGGATCATGGAGAACTCGCCGCTGACCTGGTAGGCGGCGATGGGGACATCGAAGCGCTGGCGCGCCTGCCAGATCAGGTCCAGGTAGGGGAGGGCTGGTTTGACCATGATCATGTCGGCGCCCTCTTCCAGATCGAGCGCGATCTCCTTCATGGCTTCGCGGCCGTTGGCGGGGTCCATCTGGTAGCCGCGACGGTCGCCAAACTGGGGGGCCGACTCGGCGGCCTCGCGGAACGGGCCGTAGAATCCGGAGGCGAACTTGGCCGCATAGGAGAGGATGGGGATTTTCCGAAAGCCGCCGCGGTCCAGCGCCGCGCGGATGGCGCCCACGCGCCCATCCATCATGTCCGAGGGCGCCACGATGTCGGCGCCGGCGCGCGCATGCGAGAGCGCCGAGGCCGCCAGCCATTCCAAGGTGGCGTCGTTGTCCACCTCGCCGTCCACGATCTTGCCGCAGTGGCCGTGGCTGGTGTACTCGCAATTGCAGACATCGGTGATCACCAGCAGGGCCGGAACATCCCGCTTGATCGCGCGCACCGCCCGCTGCACGATGCCGTCCTCGGCATAGGCGCCGGAGGCCACGTCGTCCTTGGTCTCCGGCAACCCGAACAGGATCACCGCGCCGACTCCCAGCGATTTCACCTCGGCGCATTCCTTGACCAGCTCGTCCACGGAGAGCTGATAGTTTCCGGGCATGGACGAGATCTCGCGGCGTACTCCTTCGCCGGGACAGACAAACAGCGGCAGCACCAACTGCGACGGCGCCAGGCGCGTCTCGCGGACCAGGCCGCGCATCGCCTCGCTGGAGCGCAGCCGGCGGGGACGGTGGATGGGGAATGGCATTCTCTCCGGATTATTTCATACGATAAACGGAGTGCGCATCCTGGGCATTGAATCCTCCTGCGACGAAACCGCCGCGGCGGTGGTCGAAGACGGCCTGACGGTTCTCTCCAGCGTGGTGGCCTCGCAACTGGACACGCATGGCAAGTACGGCGGCGTGGTGCCGGAGTTGGCCTCGCGGGAGCACCTGCGGGCCATCGTGCCGGTGGTGCGCGAGGCGCTGGAGCGGGCCGGGACGAAGCTGGAGGAGGCGGCCGCCATCGCGGTCACCGAAGGCCCCGGCCTTGCCGGATCGCTGCTGGTCGGGCTCACCTATGCCAAGGCGCTCTCGTATGCGCGCGGTATCCCGCTGATCGGGGTGAATCACATCGAGGGGCATATCCACGCCGTGGTGATGGAATCGGCGCGGGCAGGGAATCCGGTCGAGTTCCCCGCCCTGGCCCTGGTGGTCAGCGGGGGTCACACCCATCTGTTTCTGGTGGACGAAGGGTTTGGCTATCGTCTGCTCGGCAAGACCCGCGACGACGCGGCCGGCGAGGCCTACGACAAGGTGGCCAAGCTGCTCGGGTTCGGCTATCCGGGCGGCCCGATCATCGACCAGTTGGCGCCGCACGGACGCCCGGACGCGGTGCGCTTCACGCTGGCCAAGATGAAAGGCAACACGCTCGACTTCAGCTTCAGCGGTCTCAAGACCGCGGTACTGCGATGGGTGGAGTCGCGCGACCTGGCCGCCCAGATCGAAGCGCGGCGGCGGTTGTCGCGCGAACGCCCGCGCCCCAGCCCGGAGCAGTGGCTGGCGGCGACGCCGCGCGAGACTCTGGATCTGCTGGCCGGGTTCCAGCACACCGTGATCGAGGAGCTGCTGCGGCGGGTGTGGCGCTCGGCGGAGGAGACGGGCGCACGCTCGGTGATCATCTCGGGCGGCGTAGCCTGCAACTCGGGACTGCGCGAGCGGGCCCGGGCCGCGGTCCCGGTGCACTTCCCTTCCCTGGGGCTGTCCACCGACAACGCCGCCATGATCGCCGCCGCGGCCTTCCCGAAGTACGCGCGCGGGGAGTTCTCGGATCTGTCCCTGCCGGCGCGGGCGAACCTGAGTCTGGCTACTCCCTGAGGGACTGGAGAAACTGGCGCGGTTGTCGTATACTAATATTTTATCCGCCCCAGCGGACGCCTGTCCGTGTGTCCGGAAACAAGCGAGCGAGGAATCCCATGCATGCGATTATTCAAACCGGCGGGAAACAGTACCGCGTCAAGCCCGGCGATGTGATCCGGGTCGAAAGACTGGCCTTTGACAAGGGCGCCGCCATCGAGTTCCCGGCCGTGCTGGCGGTCTTCAGGGACAACGGCGAGGTGCTGACCGAGTCCGAGCTGCCGGAGGCCAAGGTGGTGGCCACCGTCACCCAGCAGGACCGCGCCAAGAAGATCATCGTCTTCAAGTTCAAGCGCAAGAAACAATACAAGAAGACCATCGGGCACCGGCAGAACTTCACGGAGCTGCGGATCAATGAGATCGTGGCTTGAGGAGCGGTTATGGCACATAAGAAAGGTTTAGGCAGCTCAAAGAACGGCCGCGACTCCAATGCGCAGCGGCTGGGCGTGAAGGCATTCGGCGGCCAATTGGTTCCCGGGGGCTCCATCCTGGTACGCCAGCGCGGCACGCGCCTCAAGCCCGGCGAGAACGTGGGCTGGGGCAAGGACGACACCTTGTTCGCCAAGATCGGGGGCGTGGTGGAATTCCACGACCGGGGGCGGATGGGGAAGTTCGTCAGCATCAAAGCAGGCGACTAGGTGACAGGGAACAGGGCTGACCTCTAGCCCCTGACCCTTCTGCATGTTCCTCGACCAAGCCCGGATCTACGTCAAGGCCGGAGACGGCGGGAATGGTTGCCTGGCCTTTCGCCGCGAGAAGTTTGTTCCCAAGGGCGGGCCCAGCGGCGGCGATGGCGGGCGCGGCGGCGACGTGATCCTGGTGGCCAGCCAGCAGCACAATACCCTCATCCATTTTCGCTTCAATCCCGAGCACAAGGCCCAGCGTGGGCGTCATGGCGAAGGCAGCAACCGGACCGGTCATGACGGCCGCTCGATCGAGGTGAAGGTGCCGGTGGGCACCGTGGTCTACGACGAGGAGACCGGCGAGCAGATTCACGACTTCACCGAGCCCAACGAGCGCTTTGTGATCGCGCGCGGCGGGCGGGGCGGACGCGGCAACGCGCGGTTTGCCACTTCGACCCACCAGGCGCCCACGGAATGGGAAGAAGGCAAGCCCGGCCAAGAACGGCGCTTGCGGCTGGAGCTGAAACTGCTGGCCGACGCCGGGCTGGTCGGGTTTCCCAACGCCGGTAAGTCGACGCTGATTTCGCGCATCTCGGCGGCGCGCCCGAAGATCGCCGACTACCCCTTTACCACGCTCGAGCCGCAGCTTGGCGTGGTGACCCTCGACGACAGCCGCAGCTTCGTGGTAGCAGACATTCCCGGGTTGATCGAAAACGCCCATCTGGGAGCGGGCCTGGGCATCCAGTTCCTGCGTCATATCGAGCGCACGCGCCTGCTGGTTCACCTGGTGGACGTGTCCGGGGCCACGGGCCGCGATCCGGTCCTGGATTTCGATACCGTCATGGGCGAATTGGCCGCGTTCAGCCCGGATCTGGCGGCAAAACCGATGCTGCTGGTGGCGACCAAACTGGACGTGGCGCAAGACCAGGATCCGGTGACTTCGCTGCGCCATGTCGCGGAAGCCCGCGGGCTGCCGTTCTTCGAGATCTCCAGCGTGACCGGGCAAGGGATCGATGCCTTGATCTACGCAATGTCCGAGCGCGTGCTCGCGACGGTCTAGGACCCGATAGGCTGCGCCGCGGCAGCGACCGCCGCAGAGGTGACGAGCTGTTCAGCGAAAGTTGACGCTTACATCGTTGGCGCGCGTGCCATCGACTGCCAACGCGTCTGGATTGTCACCGGGCCGTCCCGGTCACCACGACCGACCCGCGCAGCATGCCCATTCCACACGCGAATGCCACAACGCCCTTTTGTGGCGCGGTGAATTCCACCAGTTCCGGCTTGCCGGCCGTCAGGGTGCGGGTCAGCCTGAGTTCGGGGAACGTCAAGGTTGCGCCGCAGTTTTGCGCATCCTGCCGCAGGAAGGCCAGGCGTACGCGCTGCTCCGCCGCGACCGGGATCATCGCCGGCTCATACCCCCTGCCGCTGACCAGAACTCGGATCGCTCCGGCCGGGAGGGGAGCGCTTGTGACCGGGGTAGCAGCCGGGGCAACGTCGAGAACGAACGGCACGGCGATCACCTGCCCCCGGCGCCGCGCCTGTACCCACAGCTTGTAGAGGCCTGCGCGGCGGAAGCCCGTAACCGTGCGGATCGTGGCGGGGCTCGGGCTGGAAATCGCCGCATGCGCGTGCGGGAACCCTTCTGAGAATCCGGGACCGGCGGCCTCCAACGGATGGGCATGGAGAAAGTCCGCACCGTCCCGGCTGAGGACCACGACGTGGGCCCACGCACCCAGGTAGGGATCGAGGTCCGCGACGGGCTGGCCCGTCGCCGCATCCGAAAGCTTCAGCGACAGAGTCAGATCCACGCCCGCGCGCAGCGGCTGATCGGCAGCCAGCGTGACGCGCATCCCGGCCGATTCCTTGCTGACTCCATCGACGAAAGTTCCGTCCGGCCGCAGCGGGGCGGCGGGCCGCGGCGCGCCTTCCACCGTGACGACCTCGTGCCGCACCACAGGCCCCTCGCCGGGCAGGGAATAATCCGCGTAAACGTGATAGCG
This sequence comes from Acidobacteriota bacterium, assembly GCA_016178945.1. GTDB lineage: Bacteria > Acidobacteriota > Terriglobia > Bryobacterales > Bryobacteraceae > JACOSH01. Next base: position 10,731 of record JACOSH010000262.1, on the reverse strand, counting down.
GCCGCCGAACGGAAACGTATGCTCGATTGCGAAGCCGCGGCCGGTTACCGGCGCCGGATGAATATGCGCGAACTCGCTGAGGTCTTCAGAGGCGATCAGCACGTGAAGCGGCTGCTCGTGGACTTTTTCGAGGTACAGCGGGCGTTTCCCGGACTTGAGCCGTGGATCGAAAAACAGGCGGTGTGGCGTTCCCGCGCGCGCGGGAGTCTGCGCGGGGCCATCGACCGCTACGACGCCGCGATACACTGGCCCCACCGCATACGGGTACGCCAGCTCGCCCACCTCGTCGATGGCCACGAAGTACGCCCAGGTTCCCGCCGGATACTCGGGCGTGATCCCGAAACGCGCGTTCGATTCGTCGAGATCGCCGCTGCCCGCTGCATACTCATAGTCCTCCACAAACGTCCCGGCCGGAGCGTTCGCGTCCGGCGCGGGGCCCGCCTGCCACGGCGCCAGCTTCGTCCCGTCCGGCCACTCCAGGCGCGCCGTCTGCGAGCGCAGGCGGTAGCTGGACCGCATCCGCCGCACCTTTCCGGCGGCATCAAAGCCGTACGGGCCGTAGATCGGGTATCCGTCGAGCGCATAACCGAGGATCGGCGAATGCCGGTCGCTCGCGCGGAGCACCGTATCCAGCAGGACAGAGGTTCCCGTCGGGCGCGAGCGTTCGCGCGCGACAGCATCGCAGTGCCACAGATTCTGGTTATTGTAGGACGCCGCCGACGCAGGGTTGTAGAGCGGCATTCCATTCACCAGCGCTCCGATAATGCCTGGCGCCACGGGGACGCGCTGCCCGGCCGGACGGGGATTCCTCGGGATCCGGAACTCGAGCCGGCGCACGAGTGAGGGCGGCTCGTGCTCATTCGCCTCGAGCGCGCCCAGCGGATTCACCGTCAACCCCGCTGAGCGCACGAATACTGCCTCCGCCCTGCTCTCCACCGCATGAACATCCGGCAGCACGGCCTTCATCGAGGGATTCGCCGGCGGGTTCACGAGCCACGCGCGCAGCAGCGGGTCCTGCGCGCCGCTGCCGGCGGCCAGCGCCGCCGCCAAAACGAGGCCGATCAAGCTCATTGGAACTTCACCCGGACAGCGTTGGAGGGGCGCCCCGCCACCGTAACGACAACGTCCACTGCGCCCCTGCCGGCCAGTTCTCCGGGGATGCGCACGTTGTACTGGTCGGCTCCGGAGAACGACGGCATCGGGCCCGCATAGGTCACCTCGGCCGCGATTCCGGCGATAGTCGCCGCCGCCGCCGTTTCCGCTCCGCGGCCGCTGCCATACAGCACCAGGTAGGTTTCCGAATCGCCCTCCAGCGAAATGGGTTGCGACGCCGCCTCCACCACCTGCTGCCCGCCGCGCACGTGGACCACCTGGCCGGAAGCCGCGTATTCGGCGTTGGCGATGGCCAGGTGAGGATAAGTGGCCTGCACGTTGATGTTCGACCGGTAGTTGCGCGAGCCCACCGACACGGTGAGAGTGGCGTTGCCCAAGGCCGTATTTTCGGGCAGGCGGAAGTACAGTGTGGCCGGCGACGCGTAGCCGATCCCGGCGCCGCGCGTCGCCCCGGCCGCATCCTGCACCGTGATCGCCGCGCCACCCAGCGTGGCGGGCCAGGCCGCGCCCGGCGCCGCCTCCGTCCGGTCGGCCAGCGCGGCGCCAAACAGCGAGTAGGCCGCCAGCAGCGACCCCGGCGACACCGGGCCGCGCTCCCAGGAGATCGGCGAGAAAACCTGCATGGCCGGCGTCACAATCCCGCCGCCGGCGTCGGCGCCCCGCGCGTTGCCGTAGCTGGCGCCGTCCAGAAAGTTGTACACCGCCACGCCGTTGATCCAAAGTCCCTGCACGCCCAGGCCCGTCGCCGTCCTGGTCTGCGCCGCCTCCGGATTCCGCGGCACCTGCATCTGGTAGTTCTGCCGGCTGGGGTAGTTCCCGAAGTCGCCGCCGGTCTGCCCGGGATCGAACCACGGACCCATAACGTACGTCCCCATCCCGAAGCCGGTCATGTACGCTTCCGAGTCGGTGTAGTAGATCGCCTGCGGGCCGGCCAGCACCGGGCTGGAGGCGCCTCCCGACGTGCGCGTGCCCCACAGATTCCCGGTTGGCCAGGTAGTCTGCGGACCGGCCGATGGGTTGAAGCTGCTCACCACCTGTGCGTTCGCCGTGGAGTGCTTCGTCAACCAGGAGGTCAGCAGCGGCGCCGTTTGGGGATTCCCCGCCATCTGCCCGTTCTGAAAGTACACGGTCGCGCTGGTGGGAATCGTTTGCACGTTGCCGCCGCGCGCGGTCCCATAGAACTGCCCGGCCATGATGTACGGGAACGCGGGCACGCCGTTACCGTCGATCGTCACGTGGTAGGCATATGTGCCCTGGGGGTATTCGGGCGTTACGGCGAACCGGCCGTTGTACTGGTCCAGGTCCCCGATGCCGGCGGCATACTCGTAGTCCTCGATGTAACGGCCCAGCGGAAACTCCGCGTTGATCGGCGGCCCGTACTGCAAAGCCGTGAGCGTTTCCCCCACTCCAGGATGAGTTGGCAGCGTCCATGCCGGGAGAGATGTGCGGGCCGCGATCGAACGGAGCCGGAAGCCGGGTCGCAGCCGCGTCACCGGGCTGGTGGCGTCGTTCGGATTGCCGTACCCATAGGGCCCGTAGATCGGGTAGCCGTCCCAGGCCCACCCCAGGATGGGCGAGTGTTTCCACGGCGCCGCCTTCTCGCGGTAGTCAGCGCCGGTCCTCCGTGTCGCCACCAGCTCCGCGTTGTCGTCCACCTGCGCCCGCAGGCAGATTGGGTTCATGTGATGGTGATATTGGCCCGTCTGGGGCTGGTGCCCTTCGCAGGCATCCATCGTTTGGGCTTCGCCCCAGAACGCGTTGCGACGCCAGATGCCATCCCCTTGGCCGCCCGGCGGCCCGCCGGGCTGCGCCAGAAGCGTAACGCTGAAAACTGGGAGCAGCAGGATTGTGCGCATCGTTTGTATTCTCCTCATTTGAAATCGAAGACACCGTGGAGAAAGGGTGCAGCGCCTGAGGGAATCCGTGTCATATCACCAAGCCCGTCGGGCGAAATCGCGACAGCGTCAGGCTGTGCGGAGCCGCGGTCCGATCCTCCGGCGGCGCCGGCACAGCCAAGACGGTCCTCACGGCACGCCTCCTCCGTCACCGGCGCACCTGGTCTGGCCTTGAAAGGCATTGAAGTATCCGTTGCCGCGCGCCGTTCCGCATCACGTCGTCCTACACCATTAAACGCGCCGTGTGTTAAGGGCCCATGTGCTCGGGATCGGCTCTTTGTAAAGGAATGGTAAAAAGAGCGCCGGGCCACGCGGACGCACGCTAGAATGACGAGGAGCGCCACTATGGATCGCCCCCGGCTTCTGATCGTCGAAGATGACGAGAAGCTGTGTCGCCTTCTGGGCGATTACCTCGGCCCGCTGGGCTACGACGTGGAGGCTGTCCACGACGGACGGACCGGCCTGGCGCGCGCCCTCGACCAGCGATACGCGGCGCTGATCCTCGACCTGATGCTGCCCGGCATGAGCGGCATCGAGCTGCTGCGGGAGCTGCGCAAGAGCTCTCAGGTGCCCGTCCTGGTTCTGACCGCGCTGGGCGACGAGGTGGATCGCATCGCCGGGCTAGAGATTGGCGCCGACGATTACCTGCCCAAGACCTTCTCCACGCGAGAGCTGCTGGCGCGGCTTCGCGCCGTGCTGCGCCGGTCGGCCGTCACAGCCGCACAGCTAGACGCCGCACGGCCCGCTCCGATCTCCGTCGGGCCTCTGTGGATGGATCCGGCCGCCCGGACGGCCACGCTCGACGAGGCGCCGCTGGTGTTGACCCGCGTGGAGTACGACCTACTGCTCTCGCTGGCCCGGGCGCCGGGGCGCGTTCGGACGCGCGAGCAACTGCTGCTGGATGCCGCCGACCGCGACTTCGAGGCCTTCGACCGCTCGATTGACGTCCACATCTCCGCGCTTCGACGCAAGCTGGGCGACGATTCGCGCACCCCTCGCTTCATCGAAACGGTCCGAGGGGTTGGTTATCGCATGCGCAAGCCAGACGAGGGGGTATGGAGCTGACCTGGACCCGCTCGCTGGCCGGCCGCATCCTGCTTTTGGCCGCGCTCAACCTGGCGCTGCTGGGCGCGGTGCTCGTGGGGGCTGCCGGCGTTCGCGTGCCGCGCAGCCTGGAATCGCTCATGCTGCAAACGACGGGCAAGCGCATCGTCGATCTTGCGAGGCGGCTTCATGGTGGTCGACACCAGCGGGAAACGCGTGGCGGGCGCGCTCCTTGGCGTGCCCGAGGACGTCGTGGCCCGCATTGTGGCCCCCCTTGCGCCCGACGGCCAGCCTCCGTACCCTCCGGCGCCACCGCCGCCCGGCGCCTCCGGCGGCGGCCGCGAGCGGGCGCCGATTCGGCCGCCATTCCTGGTGGTCTCGAGCGGAACGCCACGCTACTGGGTCGGCGTCCGGATTCCCATCCGCCGGCCGTCGACGGCCCAGCGGAAGCCTGGCACGCTGCTCGTCGCCTCCGCCAGCTTTTTCGCGAACCCGCTCCTCTTCGAACCCGGACGGTGGCTGACGTCGTCTCTGGTGGCCCTCGGCCTGACGATCCTCTGCTGGCTCCCGTTCCTTCGAAACCTGACCAAGACCATCGCGCGGATGGAGCAGGCGACGGCCCGCATCGCCGAGGGACGCTTCGACGCGGCGTTGGCAATCCGCCGGCGGGACGAGCTGGGCAGGCTCGCTTCGTCGATCGAACAGATGGCCGGCCGGCTGGGCGCACTGCTCGAAGGACAAAAGCGGTTCCTGGGCGACACTGCTCACGAGCTACGCTCGCCGCTCGGCCGTATGCAGGTGGCGCTCGAGCTCCTCGAGCGGCGCGTCGCGAAGGGCGATCGCTACCTGGCCGATTTGAGGGAGGACGTCGCCGAGATGAGCCACCTCACCGACGATCTGTTGCAGTTCGCCCGCCTGGAAGCCGGGGACCGAAAGCTGGTCGTCCAGCCGGTCGTCGTCGCCGAGATCGTCCGCCGGGCCTGCCGGCTCGAATCGTCGAATGGCGCGACTATCGATGTCGAGGTGGCCGGCGATCTGGTGGGGATGGCCGACGCGGACGCGCTCACGCGCGCCTTCGCCAACGTGCTTCGAAACGCCATACGTTACGCCGGCGATGCCGGTCCGATCAGGGTAACCGCATGTCGCAACGGACCGACCGTCGACATCAGCGTGTCAGACTGCGGCCCGGGCGTGCCGGCCGGCGCGCTGCCCCATCTCTTCGACCCCTTCTATCGGGTAGACCAGGGGCGCGATCGGCGGAGCGGGGGCGTCGGACTCGGACTCAGCATCGTCAAAAGCGCCGTCGAAGCCTGCGGGGGCTCCGTCAGTTGCCGGGCTGTGAAGCCCCACGGCCTGCAAGTACGGCTTTCGCTCCCCGCGCCCGCAGCCGATTGATGGACCAGCAGCCAGTATGCGCTTTTACAGCGCGCCTAACCGGGATTGCTTGTCTGGGGCGGTCGCGTCGTGGGATTCGGCCTCAGCTCGAGTTCGTCGAGCAACCTCGCAACCGCCGCAGTCGAGCTTTGGTACACTCCGCCGCCCGGAGTGGCGACGCTCGACGACAGCCGCAGCTTCGTGGTCGCCGACATTCCTGGGCTGATCGAAAACGCGCATCGCGGGGCGGGTCTGGGCATCCAGTTCCTGCGTCATATCGAGCGCACGCGCCTGCTGGTTCACCTGGTGGACGTGTCCGAGGCCACCGTCCGCGATCCGGCGCAGGACCAGGAAACGGCGACTTCACTCCGCCGGGTCGCGGAAGCCCGCGGGCTGCCGTTCTTCGAGATATCCAGCGTGACCGGGCAACGGATCGACGCGTTGATTTACGGGATGGCCGGGCGCGTGCTGGCAACCGTCTAGACTGGCAATCAAGGTAGCCTTCTTCCCGTTGCATCGCGGGCTGATACGCGCTACTGTAGCGGTATGATTGACCTGAAACTACAGGTCCCCGTCACGGACAAAGTCGAGGTGGACGCCGGAACTCTGGCGGCGATAGATCGAGGCATCAAGGATGCTGACGAAGGCCGCATCGTCCCTATTGATGAGGTCCGTAAGATGATTCCCAAGTGGATTTCCAAATTCGAATCACAGAAGCCGCGTTAGCGGATTTCGAGGAAATCCTGCTCTACTCCTGGGCCAACTTTCCAACCACCGCCGAACGGTTCGGCAACGCCATCTTGAACCACGTGGATCTGTTAAAGAGCTTCCCGTAAATCGGTAGCCCGGTGGAGGGGCGGCCCGGCGTCCGCCAGCTCGCGCATACCCCCATCCTGATCTACTATCGCGTCAATGAAGCCCCCAACTTTGTCGAGGTCCTTCATTTCTGGCACGGCTCCCGCCACCACCCCGCCTTCTAACTTCGGCAGCAGATACGAAACGGGTTTCGCCTTCGCGAATAGGAGATTCATGGGCGCGAACACGCTGGCTCCCGTGGAAAGGTACCTTCACATGACATTCGACGGCCCCGACCGGGAGTACGCCGACGGGGAGATTGTCGAGCGCAACGCGGGAGATAGACCTCGGCCGCGAATTCCATTGGATTCACATTGGATTCGCGTTGATTCCGGAAGGTTATCGTATATACTGTAGAGCTATGATGTGCCGCTGGGCGGCGCTTGTTGTCCTGTGCCAGGCTCTTTTGGTCGCGGCGGCCCTGCAGGGGGTGGTCAAGGACCCGGGCGGGGCGGTGGTGGCCGGCGCGATCGTGGAGCTGCGAACGCAGGGGGCGGTTGCGCTCGCCGCGAAGTCCGACGGCGCCGGGCGATTCGCCTTCTCCTCTCTGGCCGCCGGCGCCTATGAGATCCGGGTCCAGCAGAGCGGCTTTGAGACCTTCACAAAATCCATCGCCGTGGCGGAGGCCGGGACGTCTTCCCTGGAAATCACCCTCGCCATCGCCGAGCTGCAACAGGAGCTGGAAGTTTCCGCCAAGACGGCGCAATATGTGAACGCAGACCCCAACTACCGGAAGCTGCGCGCCGCCGAGATGGTCGAGACGTTCCGCGTGGAAAACCTCGTCATTACCCGCGACGTGGGGGTCCTGACGCTGCGCCAGGGCGCCATCAGTTTCGCCGCGCCGGTGCTGGGAAAAGTGACCCTGGCGGTCTTTGCGGGTGAAGGCAGGTTCACGCTCGAGCCCTCCGTGATGCCGGAGCGCACCTATTTGAAGTCGCTCACGGACAAGGAAACCATCGAGGAGCCCTTCACCCAGGCCGTCTTCGTGTTCACCGACGACTCCTACAGCCAGATGCGGCGCGAGCTGCGCGCGCCGGCCGCCGAGCCCAAGGCGCGCGAGATCCTCAAGGACTTCCGCGACCGGATGCGCAAACGCCGCGAAACCCCGCGCAGCATGCTGGAATCCATCCTGCACGGCGGAGACGTGGACAACCTGGAAGGCGAGGTGCTGACGGACCTGTACAATCCCAAGGCTCCCGGTTTTTTCAGCGCCTACCTTCACGGACGCAAGTACGGCGACCTGCGCTTCCACGCCAAGCCGCGCGGCGCCATGCCGGACCTGCCTTCGCCCGAGGAGGTGTGCGTGCAGAACCTGGATCCGCAGGCCAACGCCGAAGGCATCTGGTATCTGTCCCATTACCTGAAGGAGTGGGCCCAGCGGACGGCGAATCCGCACGAGGACAAGCGCACGGTCCAGGCTCTCAAGTACACCATCGAAACGGTGATCGGCCGGAACGACCACCTCACCTCGACCGCGCGCGTGGAGTTTCGCGCGGTCACCGAAGGAGACCGGGTCATCCGCTTCGGCCTGCTGCCCAACTTGCGCGTGAGCCGCGTCTCGATGGGAGGCGAGCGCGAGCTCGGATTCCTCCAGCAGGGACGCAAGGAAGACGGCGCGTTCTATGCGCTCATGCCCGAGCCCATGGCCCGGGGATCGACCCACGCCTTACTGATCGAGTATCAGGGCGACAAGGTGGTGCACAAGGCCGGCGGCGGCAACTTCTCCGTGCAGGCGCGCACCAGTTGGTATCCCAGCCTCAACGCGTTTCAGGACCAGGCTAAGTATGATCTGACGTTCAAAGTTCCCAAGCAGCACACCCTGGTGAGCGTGGGCAAGCCGGACAAGGAGTGGCGCGAAGACAACTTTGCGTGCTCGCGCTGGGTGTCGGAGACGCCGCTGGCGGTCGCGGGATTCAACTACGGCCAGTTCAAGAAGAAGGCGATCACCGACGACAAGCTAGGGTATGAAATCGAAGGCTACGCCACCAGCGACGTGCCGGACTACCTGCAAGGGGCCAAGGAGATCGGCGGGATGTCGCCGCAGCGGCTCAACGAGCAGGCCATCTCGCAGGCGCGCGCGGCCATGCAGATCTTCTCGCACTGGTTCGGCCCGGCGCCCTACGGGAGGATCGCCATCACGCAGCAGCCCGAGTTCAACTTTGGGCAGTCCTGGCCGGGCCTGGTCTACCTTCCGCTCAGCGCCTACCTGGATTCCACGCAGCGCTGGCAATTGATGGGAATCCAGCAGCGGTTCACGGAGTTCATCCAGGAAGTCACGCCCCACGAGGTGTCGCACCAGTGGTGGGGGCACCTGGTGGGATGGGCCACCTACCGCGATCAGTGGATCTCGGAGGGTTTCGCCGACTTTTCCGCCGGCCTGTTCCTGCAGGCCACCGAATCCAAGCCCGACAAGTACTTGCACTACTGGGACCGGGCCCGCGAGCTGATTCTCGAGAAGAACGCCTTCGGACGCCGCGCCAGCGACGCCGGGCCGCTATGGCTCGGGCTGCGCCTGATGAGCGCCCGGAACGCTCAGGCCTACCAGCGGCTGGTCTATCCCAAGGGCGGCTACGTCCTCCACATGCTGCGCCAGATGATGTGGGACCCCAAGACCCTGGACGAGACGTTCATCCAGATGATGCGGGATTTCGTCCGCCTGCACGCGCACAAGCCGGCCTCCAGTGAGACCTTCCTGGCCGTGGTGGACAAGCATATGAAGCCGCATATGGACCTGGAGGGCAACAGCCGGATGGACTGGTTCTTCCGCCAGTGGGTTTTCGGCGCGGAGATCCCCCGCTACAAGTTCGACTACAAGATCGCCGACGCCGCGGACGGCAAGGTTCTGGTCACCGCCCAGATCGCTCAGTCCGAGGTCGGCGACGGGTTTCGCATGCTGGTGCCGGTGTATGCGGAATTCGACGGAAAGCCAATCTTCCTCGGGCGGGTGCGGATCCAGGGCAATTCCACGCTGCCCGACATCAAGATCACGTTGCCCAAGAAGCCCAAGCGGGTCCTGATCAACGCCAACTACGACGTGCTGGCGGCGAAGTAGCAATTCCTGCACGGTAGGATCTGCGCTCGCCTTCGCCCGAGGATCGAGCCGGTAAGGACTTACGGATTGGTCCTTGAACTGCATGCACAATCCGCGAATCCCCACACAAGGAGACTGCCGTATGCGTAGCTGGATAATCTGTTTCCTCAGCGCGGCCCTGGCGGCCGTGCCGGCTCTGGCCCAGGAGCGGACCTCCAAGGCCGAGAAGGACGGGATCCGCGAAGCGATCCGGTTCGAGCGGGCCAAGCAGGCCGCCGCCGATCGCCAGGAGAAGCTGGAAAAAGAAACCGCGAGCCGGAAGCAAGCCAAGAAGGCCCCCGAGCGCGGGGCTCAAACGGCCAGCGCCCGGAAGTAGTTACAACTCAAACACAAAAGGGTGACCGTGGCGGAGTTCCTGGTAGCGGACCTCCGGCGCGCGCAGTTTGAGCGAGGCCCGGAACTGGCCCGGGTCGACCGCGTTGTCCGGAAACATGTCGTAGTGGCACGGAATTGCCGCCTTGGGGCCGATCTTGCCCACCAACTGCGCCGCTTCCCAGTGCGACAGGTTGTTGAAGCCTCCGTTGATGCAGGTGATCACCAGGTCGGGCTCGTGTTTGGCGGCGGAAGCCAGTAGATCCGTGTAGTCCGTGTCTCCAGTCATGTAGACCCGCGGGCCTTTCCCGAACTGAAAGACGTAGCCCATGTGGTTGAGGTCGGTGTCGTCGGTTGGTAAAGCGAAGGTCCCGTGGATGGCAATGTCGCGAAACTCCAGCGCGCAGGAGGGCCAGGCCGGCACGATGCGCCCGCTCTCCACCCCTTCGGCCGCGTAGACCGCGCAGCTTGGATGCGGTCCGATGAACTGGGTGGTGTCTTTGTGCCTCAGGTTGCCGATGGTGTCGGGATCGGTGTGGTCGGCGTGATTGTGCGTGCAGGCGTAGATATCGACGTCCAGCTCTTCGGGGGGGATCAGGATGGGGACGCGACGCTCCAGGCATAGCCCCGAGTCGCAATACAGATGGGCGCAGCGGTTGCTTAGGTAGAGGTCGGTTGACAGCAGCGTCCCCTCATGAGTCTTGAAGATGTAGCCGTTCTGCCCCAACCACCACAGCCCAACCGCGTTCCTCGGCACCGGGAAGGCGCGGATCTCCTCCATCAGGCTCATGCTACAAAGCTAGCAGTTTTGGCGATGGCAAGTTCTTGCCACCCCCGCATCCCCGTATCCTGTTGAGAACGCATCTTTCCTCTCTGGCAAGTGGCGTGCCAGTACCGGCCGTGTGTTGAACCCGATCGCCAACCGGCTGGAGCATTACCTGGATCTGCTCGGCCAGCGGCAGCGGCTGGTGGCCGCCAACATCGCCAATGCGGACACCCCGGAATACCGCACCAAGGATATCGACTTCCAGTTTGAATACTTGAGCC
>JACOSH010000261.1 GCA_016178945.1 Acidobacteriota bacterium | reverse complement strand
TTCGAGCCATTACTCCGGGTGAAGCCTGGCGTGAGTTCAGAGAGAAGGGAACATGAGAAGAAGTAACGTGGCGCTTCGGCTTCAGCCCTCGCTGCTTGAGGAAGCCCGGCGAGTGGCAGGCCAGGAGGGCGTTGCACTGAATCAACTGATCAACGTTGCAGTGGCGGAGAAGCTGTCCGCCTTGCGCACCGATGAGTACTTCCGCGAGCGCGCGGCTCGGGCCGATATCCGGAAGGCGAAACAGATTCTCAAGCGAGCCGGCAAAGGAAGGCCGCCACTCCCTGGCGATGAGAAGTAGGGGCGGCCTACTGGGGAGAATAGCCCTCCTTGGCTCGAACCTTGTAGTCTTTCAGGCCGCTCACCGACACCTGAATGGTCCGCCAGCGGGGGTCCTCAACCGGTGGCGCCTTGTAGGCGAGCAGGTAGGTGTGCTGCAGGTCCTGGGAGATGTCGCGGAAGATCCGCTCGACATCCTGAGACTTGTGCACCGCGTAGCTTTGCCCTCCGGTCCGATGGGAGATCTCGCGAAGCTGGCGGAGGAGGGTCGAGTTTTCCCGGGCCTCGCCCTGCGCCACGGTGTGGACCGGGACGCCCACCTTCTTGGCCCGCTCGATGGCCGCCTGCGCGTTCAGCACGCTGGCATTGTCCTGTCCGTCGGTGAAGACCACCATGGCCTTCTTGCCGCCCCGCCGCGAAAGCTCGCGCGCCAACTGGGAAATGGCGTCGAACAGCGCGGTTCCGCCCTCGGCGCGCGTGCGCAGCACGGCTTTCTTGGCGGCGGACTTGTCGGAAGTGAAGGGCTGTAGAACCTTCAACGTGGAGCTGAAGCCGTAAATGGCGATGGAATCCTTTTCCCGCAGCGTGTCGATCAATTGAACGATGGCGTTTTTCACCAGCGGCAAGGAACCCGCCATGCTTCCGGTCGTGTCCAGCAAGACGGCGCAGGCCAGATTGGAGGCGACGGCTTCGAAGGCCGTAATGGATTGCGCCGCTCCGTTGTCGCGAACCTCGAAGCGCTCGGCGCCAAGGCCATCGAGGTAACGGCCCCTCTGGTCCAGGACCGTGGCGTACACTTCGACCAGGCGGACATCCGTCTTGATCACCAGATCCTGGCCCCGCACGCAGAGCGCGGCCAGCGCCCAACAAGATCCCCATCGCGCCTTCATAGCGTCCTCAGCGCATCCTCGATGTCCTGGTCGCCGAGCTTGGAGAAAGCGGCCAAGACCGAGGACCAGTCTCTGATGTCGCCGACCCGCAGGCCCTCCATGGCGGTGCGGGCCAAGGGCTCCGCCAGGGCCGCCAGAGCGCCCACCGGAAGGCCGGCCCGCCCCATCAGGTCGGCCAGGTACAGCTTCAGCTCCGCGGTTCTTTCGGCCATCTTTGAGGGAAACAGGTATCTCTCATACTCTTCGTAGGGACCCAGCGCCACCAGGTGAGGATGGCCGCAGCCCCGGATGGCCGTCAGGCTCGCGCCTAGCTGATCCATCGGGGCGCCGTTGTGGTCTCGAATCGCGGCGCGGAATGCTTCGGTCACCGGCGAGGGCCAGGGATCGGTGACGTAGCGCTGCTGGTAGCGTTGGGACACGTAGTATAGATCGCTGAGGGTAACCAGGTTCCACACTTCCGGCCAGTTTTTCCCCTCCAATGCCGCCAACAGATCGGAGCGGCGGGTTAGAGAGAGCAGCCCGATCACCGCTTCGGAAAGCGCGGACATCGCCGGCGGATCCGAGGCCGCGCGCACGATCCACTCGCGAGCCAGCTTGATTCTGAGGCTCAGCAGCCGCAGGTCCTCGTCCCGCAGGTCCCGCCAGGCGGTGGCACGGATGGCGGCAATCTGCGCGCCGAAGAATTCCGCGGAGACCGCTTCCACCTTCCCGCCTCCAGCCGCCGCGACTTGTCCCGCCGATCGGGCAAAGCCGCCAAAGCCGCCGATCAGGTAGCTGCCGGTTCCGCGGCTGGATACTTCGAACCGGGAAGCCTCAAACGGCACGCGAGTCCTGTCATCGAGGAGGATGAACTGATGCTTCCTCAACAGGAGGGGGTCCTCGGCGACCACCAGATCCTCCGGGCTGAGGTAATAGGCGTAAAGGGTCCCCGCCAGCGCCAGCATTACTTGAGGATGGACCGCCGCCCAGAGCTTCTCGGAGTTCTTCCGCTGATGGGAGCGGGAGGGGTCCGCCGACTCCAGAGCCTTCCTCGCGGCGCGACTCAACCGGGCGTCCTTGGGAACTTCCACGCGCGGAAAGCGCGCCAGCACGGCCTCCGCCTTTTCGGCGGCCCCGGTCCGGATCGCTTCGGCCGCCTCGAAGAGCAATCCCAGGGCCGGCACGCGCTGCAGCTCCATCACGCGCTGGTAGCTCCGGTGACGGGCCTGGATCGGGTCGACCTGGCGCGAGGCGCCGTTCCATTCGAAGCTCACCGGAGAGGGGAGTCCCAGGAGCAGGTTCCGCACCGCTTCGTCCGGGGAACTCGTGGACGATCCGCTCTTGGTATTCTCCAGAATGCGGCGCGCCATCTCCAGCGCGGCGGTGGCGTACTGAGCGGCGGAATCGGCTTGAACGAAACGATCGCACAGCCGATGGAACAGCTCGGCGGCTTTGGCTTCTTCCAGCGCACCGGATCGCTGGGCCAGGCCTAGCCATGCCACCAAGGACTGGAACTCGCCCGCAACCAGGTTCAGATCGAGCTGCGGGAAACGACGAACCTTCTGTTCCAGGGCGAAGAAGGCTTCATAGTCCGCGCTGCTGAGACCGGTCAGAGTCGACAAGTCCGCATAGATCCCGTGCGCGTGAGGGTATTGAGAAGCCAGCAACCGCGCTGACTTCGCGTCCAGCGGCGTACGCCGGTGGCTCTCCAGGCGCATGACCGCCAGCAGGTTGTCGAGTTCCGTGTGAATATCCAGCGAGGGCGTTACATACTTGGTTCCGGCCAGGCGGAAAAGGACATCGTCGTCGGATTCCGCAGTCTTGCCGGGTGCCCAGGCAGAGGCCCCTCCGGGAAAGCGCACCTTGCCTTCGGCATCGAGAGGAATCTCGCGGAGTGCCTCGACGAAAGCGGTGTGGCGCAGCGTGGCTCCGGCGCGCAGCTCGGGGGTCGCGGCGAACATCTCATACAGATTTCGGGTGCGGGCAGCGCTCCGGGTACAGAAACGCTGGCGGTCCAAATCGAGCTCAGACAGGTGGAAGAAGAACGCCAGAAGCCGCCCCTTATCGGTTTCGAGAAGCGCCCGGAAGAACTTGGGCGGATCGCCTGGGGCGGCGCCTACCACCTGCTCCCACACGGGTTCCGCCTGGCGTCCGCCGGGAACAACGGCCCGGTCCTCGACGACGGCCAGCGCGGGGGCGTACAGGTACAGAATGGCGGCGAACTTCTCCGCGAGGCTTTTCCAGCCCACGCCGGCGATCAGCGCCGAGATGGTCCGCTGATCGAGCGGATTCAGCCCGGCGTAGAGTTTGGCCAGGCGGGGATGAAACGCCAGAGCCTCGGCCAAGCCGCCCGAATAACTCTCCTTGGGATAGAACTGCTCGCGCCAGGTTTCCTCTCCTAACAAGACCGGAGCCGCCTCGTGAACGAATTCGAGGTTGTAAGTGGCGCCCGATTCCAAGGCCTGTTGTGCGGCCACGGCGTCGATGGCGAGCGCCGAAGAGACTTCCTGGCGGCGGCCAAGCTCGGTCTTCTCATCCGCCTGGACCACGGCCTGCTGCATCGAGCGCAGCTTCCACCCCAGCAGCTTCAGCACTCGCTCGGTGTGCGAGCGGGAGCGGTCGTCCTTGAGGGAAAGCGCAACCTCGACTCGATTCTCCTTCCTCTTCCCCAACGCCTCGACCTGGGCCAACTGCCGGAAGTGGAAACGAATCCCACCCAGGTACCTGGCGGTGGCTTGATCGCTGCTGGCGGTGTTGAGGATGATGGCCCGGCAGTAATCGGCGAAAAAAGTCTCACGCGGCGAATCGGTCCTGGCTTTTGCGACAAAGGAAAGCGCCTGGAGCCCGCCCGGAATCCATGCGTCCTTGCGGGGCGCCCGGGGGCGGGGAACCGAAGACACCGGCCCGGCGCCACGGTTCAAACGCGCGGAAAACCAGGCCGCTCGCTCCGGGTCCCGATCCCGAATCGAGACCGTGAGGCCGCGTTCCAGTGCCTGTGTGTAGCCGGGAGGACGGGGATCCGCTTTCTCCATCGCTTCGGCCAGAGCGACATACGCCTGGGGCGCGGCCCGGCCGCGGACGTCCGCTTCCCCGGCGTCGCGGAGCAACTGCGCTAGAGGCATGCCCTGAGCCAACACCGAAAACAGCACCAGCCCGCCAAGCATATGGAATCCGGGTATTATGTCACAAGCCGCCGGTTGCCGCCTCTCGACAGGGAATTGTATACTGACTCCACGCTTCAGAGGACCCCATGGCCAAACTTCTCTCGCTTGTCTGCATTCTCTTGACCGCTGGTGCCGCGCGGGCGCAGATCACCGCCACCATTGTGGGCAGCGTCACCGACTCCAGCGGCGGAGTGGTCGCCAACGTGTCCGTCACGGCGGCCAACCAGGAGACCGGCCTGAAACGCACGGTGGTTAGCAACGACCACGGCGTCTACGTCGCGCCGTCGCTGCCGGTGGGCGTCTATTCGTTGACGGCCGAGGCGCCCGGGTTCAAGCGCAAGACGCTCACCGATATCGTGCTTCAGGTGAATCAGGAGGCGCGGATCGATCTGACGCTGGAAGTGGGGGCGGTGACCGAGACCGTCACCATCGCGAGCTCGGCGCCGCTGCTGCAGACCGAGAACGCCGTGGTGGGCCAGGTGATCGATAACCGCTACAATACCCAGATCCCGCTCAACAATCGCGACTTCTCCCAGCTCATCCTGCTGACACCCGGCGCCGTTACCCGCCCAGGCGGAACCACTCTGTCGATCGGGTCGGCCACCGGAAGCAGCGGTTCGGGCGTGGCCATCGGCGGCCGGGACAACCAGAACAACTTTATGATCGACGGCGCCAACAACAATGCGCGCCAGTTCGGAAACATCGCCATCAAGCCGTCGATCGACGCCATCCAGGAGTTCAAGGTGCAGTCCAACTCCTACTCCGCCGAGTTCGGCTCGGCCGCCTTCGGCCAAATCAACCTGATCACCAAGTCCGGAACCAACGCGCTGCATGGCGCGCTGTTCGAGTTTCTGCGCAACGACAAGCTGGATGCCCGCAATTTCTTTCTTCCCAAGAAGAGCAAGCTGAATCGCAACCAGTTCGGAGCGGCCGTGGGTGGGCCGGTCTGGCGGGACCACACCTTTTTCTTTTTCAACTACGAAGGCAACCGCGAGCGGCGGGGCGTGGAGGACTTCCGTTCCGTACCGGTGGAGGCCTGGCGCAACGGCGATTTTTCCGCCCAGAGCGGACTCACGCTGCGCGACCCGCAGGCCGGCGCGCCGTTTGCCGGGAACCGCATCCCTTCCAGCCGGTTTTCCAAGACCGCGCAGGCGGCGATCGCCCTGTGGCCGAAGCAGAACTTCGGGGGCCCGGCTCAAACCGCCACCAACTTCCTGATCTCGCGCCCAATCGAGTTGTCGGACAACCAGTACACCATCAAGATGGACCACGAGATCACCGGCCGGGATCGCCTCAGCGGGCGCTACTCGCGCGCGGCCAAGGATGAAATCAGCACCCCGCTGTTGCCGACCTTCTAGCAGATCATCCCGCCGCGCAACCAGGTGGCGGCGCTCAGCCACACCCGCATCTGGAGCCCGCGCCTGCTGAGCGAGCTGCGGTTCTCCTACACGCGCTCGGAGTTTGTGCAAAGGAGCCCGAACACAGGCAAGGTGGGTTACTACGATCAGTTCGGCATCAAGAATCCATTGGCCGGCCCCCAGTTCGAGGGCGCGCCGACGCTCTCCTTCACGGGCATTACCGTGACCTCCTTTGGCGACGGCGATTTCAACACTCAGCGCGACATCTCCAACGAATTCGCCTACGGAGGCAGTCTCACCTGGACGCGCGGCGACCACGCCATGAAGGGTGGATTCACCCTCACCCGCTATCAGCAGAATACGCCGGGGCCCGTGACCGGAATGCGCCGCGGCAGCTTCAACTTTCGCGGCGACTTCACCGGGAACGCGTTCGCCGACCTGCTGCTGGGATTCCCGTACACAGCCTCGCGCGTCGTGGGAAAGGGAGTGGAGACGGGCCGCTCCTTCTGGCACGGCTATTATTTCAACGACGACTGGAAGGTCAGCCGGAAGCTGACGGTGAACCTGGGAGTCCGCTACGAATACGTCAGCCCCTTGCTGGACGTGCTCAACCGGCGCTCGACCTTCTATCCCTTGACCAACGACTACGGGACCGCCCAGCGCGGCCAGGTCATCGTGGCCAAGAGCGCGGAGGCGGCCAGCCTGCTTCATCTGGACGGAATCGGGGCGCGGGCGATGTATGCCCCGGACCGCAACAACTGGGCGCCGCGCATCGGCTTGGCCTACAGCCTGAATCCGAAGACCGTGCTGCGCGCCGGATACGGAATCTTCTTCACCAACTCGCAGAATTTCGTGAACAATTTCGTGATCAACCGCCGCCAGCCGCCGTTCGCGGAAACCCAGCAGATCACCTCCTCGACGGCCCGGCCCGAGATCAACATCGCGGACCCGTTCATCAGCGCGGCGGCGCCGCTGGTGATCGGCACCCAGAACATCAATCCGCAGTTCCGCGAGGGCTACACGCAGCAGTGGAATCTGATGGCGCAGCGCGAGCTGCCCTCGGGTGTGAGCCTGGAGGCCGGGTATGTGGCCAGCAAGGGAACCAAGCTGTCGGAGCTGGTTTTCTACAACATCCCGCTTCCGGGACCGACCGCCACCATCCAGGCGCGCCGGCCCTTCCCGGCGTGGGGAACGGCGCTGAGCCTGGATTCCTACGTCCTGTCCAGCTACAACTCCCTGCAGGTGAAGGCGCAGAAGCGCTTCGCGCGGAGCCTGTCTTTCCTGGGCGCGTATACCTGGGCCAAGTCCATCGATCTTTCGAGCGAGCGCGGGGCGGGCGACCGCGGCGGCGGTTTCGACACCGGAAGCGGCAACGTGCGCGACACGCACGGCTATTCGCGCGGGCTGTCCGGCTTTGACGTACGCCAGCGGCTGGTGATGAGCTATGTGTACGAGCTGCCGTTCGGGCGCGGGCGGGCTCTCCTGCGCGACCTCCACCCGGCGCTCGACAAGATCCTGGGCGGCTGGGAGCTGAGCGGCATCACCCAGTTCCAAGGAGGCTTCCCGTTCAGCGTGCTGATGTCGGACGACCGCAACGGCGATGGCATCGCGGACCGTCCGGACCTGGCCGGGAAAGTGTCGATGAACAGCCGCAACCCGAGTTGCTACATTGTGGATTCCCGCAACCCGGTCTGCGGCGCCACCAGCAGCGCCTTTGTCGACCTGCCGGCCGGCTCGACGCGTTTCGGCAGCGCGGGCCGCAACATTCTTATCGGTCCGGGCCTGAGCTTGTGGGACCTGGGCGCGGCCAAGAACACTCATTTCGGCGAGCGCTTCAATCTCCAGTTTCGCGCGGAGTTTTTCAATCTGTTCAATCACGCCAACTTCAACCAGCCCGCCCGAAGCGCCAACGTCACCGCGCCGCGCTTCGGCAGCATCACGTCGGCTCAACGCCCGCGCGAGATGCAGTTCGGGCTGAAACTGGAGTTCTAATGGCGACGGCCTGTTGACGAACGCGTCGAATTCCGATAGGCTTGCGCTGATCCGCGGATTCCTGGGAACGATGATTTGAATTATGGAGACACCTATGAAAAAGAGACTCTTATTCCGCACCGGCGCGGCGACCGTCGTTGCCGCCACCCTGTGCCTGGGGCAGACCGCGCCTGCGCCCCGCTCGCGCGTGACGATCACCCATGTCAAGCCGGAAATGCAGAACGAATGGGTGGACTTGCAGAGGAACGAAGTGATTCCCGCATTGAAGAAGGCGGGCGTCAAGTCCCGGAGAGTGTCGTCCACGGCGCTGTTCGGCAACGCCTACGAGTATGCGATCGTCACGCCGCTGGACAAATTCGCGGACTTCGACGCCGGCAACCCTCTCACTCGCGCGCTGGGACCCGAGCGCTCGGCGCGGCTCCAGGAAAAGCTGCGCAAGTGCGTCATCGGCACGCATTCCTTCCTCAGTACCAGCATGCCGGAGCTGAGCATCCCGAGAACCTCGCAAACGCCGCCCAGGATTGTGGTGATGACGCGGGTCCGGGTAGCGGCCGGCAAGGCGCAAGAGTGGGAGAGCTACGTCAAGAACGAGATCCTGCCGGTATACAAGAAGGGCAACGTCACCGGGTACACGGTCTCGCGGCGAAGCTTGGGCGCCAACCTGAATGACCGGGTGTTGTCGACCTCCTACAACAGCTACGCCGAGCTGGATGCCGGAACCCACTTAACGCGGCTTCTGGGCGCGGAGGGGGCGGCGAAGGTCCTGGCGAAGGGCGCCGGCTTGTCGACCGTGATCGAAACCATCGTGCGATCCCCGGTCGCGGACCTGAGCTTCTGAGGTTCCTCAGCGGTGTTCGGGGTGCCGGCAGCCCGGAAACTCGTCGAGCGCCCGGTTGCCCTGGTAGCGAAGGTCGCGGTGAATGCCGATGGCCGAGGTGTAGTAGCCGTCAATGGTCATGGACTTGAGCCGGACAAAGAAACGCTCCAGCTCGGTTTCGGGCCGCTTCTCACTGGAGGCCATCGCCCGGAGGATCTGATCCTGTTGGGCGGGGCTCGACGCAAGAAAGGTCTGGCTGAAGCGGCGCGAAGCCTCGCCGTCTACTGCGCGGAGGCCGGTCCGCCATAGGTCCCGCACCTGCGGGTCGCTGTGGCTGACCATGAGATCGATAAACCGGCTCACTTGGGCCTCCCGCGCTCCGGGCGAGTGCGAATCGGCGGGAAGGATCAGCTCCGTCAATCGATCCAGCAGAGCGTCCTCCGCGGGGCCGAAGAACCGCAGGCCTGAAGCCGGCTGCGCCGCGATCGGGCCGGCGACCATCACGCCCGCCAGCGCCTGCACCGCCACGCGCCGCTCCATTTCCCTAGCTTTCCGTCTCATAGATCCCCCCGCTTCCTTTGGGCCAGAATGTAGCCGGATGCCCGCGCCGCCAGGGCGCCGATGGTCAGGGTGGGGCCGTAGCCGCCCGAGGTGACGAACGCGGCGCCGTCCACGACAAACAGATTCTTCAGGTCGTGTGTCTGGTTGAACCGGTTCAGGACGCTTTTCTTGGGATCCGCGCCCATGCGCGCCGTTCCCATGTCGTGGATCATCGAGCCGGGATTCTGGAGCTCGGTCGAGACGCGCACGTGCTCCGCGCCCAACGCGTGAAACAGCGCCTTCAGGTTCTCGACGGCGTCCTTGGCCATCTCGCGCTCGTTGTCGCCGAACTGGCAGTGGATCTTCAGCACCGGAACGCCCCAGGCGTCCACTACGTTCTTGTCGATCTCAATGTAATTCTCGAAGCGCGACAGAACCTCGGCGCGGGTGTTGAAACTCAGCGGCGTGGTGTACCAGCTTCGAACGCTCTTCTTGAACTCCGCCCCGTATCCGACCATGGCTTTGGCGTATCCGGGGAACAGACGCGCCCCCGATCCCCCCTCGTGGGTGTAGGAGCGGATGAACCGGGGATGGCGTGAAGTGATGTTGCGGTAGGCCACGATATCGACACCGCTCGATTTGCCGTCTTCATTCACGGGCGTGCGATCGCGCAACTGAGGGAGCAGCCCGCTGATGCCCGGACCTCCGAAGTTGTCCATCAGGTAGTGGCCCAGCACGCCGCTCGAATTGGCCATGCCGTTGGGCCAGAACCGCGACACGGAGTTGAGGAGGATGCGCGTCGATTCCAGGGCCGAGGCCCCCAGCACGATCACGCGTCCCTTCGCCTCATAGTGTTGCTTGGTGGCCCGGTCGATGAAGTGGAGGCCGGTCGGCCTTCCGCCGCCGTCCACGGTAACGTGCCGGACGATCGCGTTGGATTGCAGCGTGAGCCGGCCGGTCCTGACCGCCGCCGGGATCGCGTCGGAAATGGAATTCCAGAAAGCTCCCACGTCGCAGCCTCGCCCGCAATGGCCGCAGTAGTGGCACTTCATCAAACCATGGATGGCGGCGGTGCGCTGCGCCGCGCGCTTGGGGATCACCCGCATTCCCAGCGCCGGCGCAACCTTCTGCACCATCCGCTCGCCGCAGTTCAACGGCATGGGCGGCAGGTACTTGCCGTCGGGCAGATGGGGAATATTTTCGATAGACCCGCTGACGCCGACGAAGCTTTCCACTTTGTCATAGTACGGAGCCAGGTCGGCGTAGGTGATGGGCCAGTTTTCCCCGTAGCCATCCCGGTCGGCTGCTTTGAAATCAAAGTCGCTCAGGCGGCGGGCGTTGCGTCCCCAGTGCAGCATCTTGCCGCCCACACAGCGGGAGCGGACCCAGGTGTAGGGCTTGCCGGGCGGCGTGGTGTAGGGGTGCTCAGGATCCTCGATGTAGAGGCCCCGGCTGTACTCGTCGGCCGTCCACTGATTGGGGTAGGATTTTTGCCGATCGCCTGGCTTGTCGAAGCCGCGGAAAGGCATCTCGTACGGCCAGCGGTGGGTCAGGAAATCCTTGTGAGGATCCAGCGCCGGTCCGGCTTCGAGCAACAGGACTTGGGCGCCGCCCTCGGTCAGCTCCTTGGCGGCGATCCCGCCTGCCGCTCCGGATCCCACCACAATCACGTCGTACACTTGCTTCAGGTCCACCATCCGCGGGCACCCCTGGGCAGTATATGCGATCTCAAGAGGACTCGGAAAGGTCATACAAAATGGACAAAGTCATGCACAACTCCAGGACACCGGATTGACATTTCGAGTGGGATTGGACTATGCTCCTGCTCATTCTCCTGTTTAGAGGACTCGTTCCACGATGAACGTATCGGACCGCTGCTTGCGCCGTGCCTGGGCCGCCGCGACACTGCTGTCCTGCCCTCTATGGGCCACCGAGACACTGCGTGATTTCCGTCCCTCTGCGGATTCAAGCCCGTTCGGCGCCACCTCACAAGTGAAGTTTGAGACCGGTCTCCTAACCCTCGAACCAGGCTCTCTGGCCCAGCATACCGAAGGCGCCATGCGCCATTACTCGTTCGGTGAGCCAGTTTGGGTGATCGGCTACCAGACCGAGGTGGTAGACGCCGCCGGACGCGAGGTGCGCGAGAATCACGTGTGCCACACCTTCTTCGGCGACCAGATGGTCGACCAGCGCTCCGACCGTGAAATCGTGGGCGTATATTCCGACCACTATACCCATGCCATCCGCCTGCCGGAGGGTTTCGGCCTGTACTTCGCCGCCGATGAGACCCTGCACTGGATGGCGATGTTCAATAACCGCGCGGACCGCCCGGTACGCGTCCGGATGAAGGCCATCGTGACGCTGATCCGCGAGCGGGACCGCCGGCAGGCCATGCAGAAGCTCTATTCGACGCTGCGAAGCGTCCAGGTTCCGCACCTTTACTTTGTGCCGCCGGGCCGGCACGAGCAGAGCGCGGCCTTCGAGTTGACACTGAATGGGCGAGTCCACTACATGGGCGCCCACCTGCATCCCCACGGGGTGTCGATCGAGCTGGTCAATAGCACGCGAAGAGAAACGGTTTGGAAAGAGAGCGTAGGAACCCAACGCCCGGCGGAGAGCGGCGTCGGGGTGTATTCGAGTGCCGAGGGGTACGCGGTCAGTTCCGGCGACAAGTTCCGGCTGACCGCCGTCTATGACAATCCGACCCGCGACGTGATCGACGCGATGGCGGGGCTTTACCTTTTCTATACGAGGAACTGAATGGAACGAAGCCGAATCACCACGTTTGCGCGGCTAACGATGGCATGCCTGCTGGCAGCCGGGGCCGCTTTTGCCCAGTCCCGTGACACGGCCGCCGTTTTCGGCACCGTGAGCGACACTCAAGGAGCGGCCGTGCCGGGAGTCAAGGTGCGTTTGATCAACACCGCCACCGGGGAAGCCCGGGAAGTGGCGGCCAACGAGGAAGGCGCGTACGTCTTCAATCTGATTCGCGTCGGCAACTACATGCTGTCGGCCGAGGCGCCGTCATTCCGGCGGTTCGAGCAGCGCGGCATCGTGCTGCAAGCCAATGAAAACGTCAAGGTCGACGTCAAGCTGGAAGTGGGCGACGTCAAGACGACCGTGGAGGTCGAGGCGCTCGGATCGCTGGTCGAGACGCGGGCCGTAACCCTCAAGGAAACGGTCGATCGGACGCGCGTGGTGGAGCTGCCCATCAACGGCCGCAATCCGGCCGACTTGGCGCTGCTGGTCCCCGGAGTGACATCCGGCACCACCAACAATAGCGGTAACACGGCGGACGGGAACAATATCCGCCCCCGCGGCCAGAAGATGCTCTCGGTCAACGGCTCGCGCAACAACAATCTGCGCTACACGCTGGATGGCGGCGAGAACATGGACAACCTGTTCAACTTCAATCTGCCGTTCCCGTTCCCGGACGCGCTCCAGGAGTTTTCCGTGCAGACCGCCAACATGACGGTGGATCACGGCAACAGCTCGGGCGGGACGGTGAACGTGGTCACCAAGTCCGGCACCAACCAGGTTCACGGCGATGCGTTCTGGTTCCTCCGCAACACGGAGCTCAACGCCAGCAACTTCTTCTCGCGCCAGCAGGACAAGCTGAAGCGCAACCAGGTCGGGTTCGACGCCGGCGGCCCCGTCATCAAGAACAAGCTGTTCCTGTTTGGCGGCTTCCAGCAGTTGTGGATTCGCAGCGCATCCGGCGCGGACCGCACGCAGACGCTGTCGGCCGCGGAGCGGCGCGGAGATTTTTCGGGGATCCCGGATGTCATCAACGATCCGTCGGCGGGACGCACTCCATTCCCCGGCAACCGCATTCCCACCAACCGGCTGTCGGCGGCCGCCCTCAAGCTGCTGGAAGTTTCGCCGCTGCCCGATCCGGACGGTTTTACCCGTTATGTCATCGCGCGCCCGGAGCAGGGCAGGCAGTATGTCGGACGGGCCGACTACACCCCGGGCACCCGGCACAATTTCTACTTTCGTGCCTTCCAGAACCAGCAGAACAACCCCTATGAATCGCCGGCCACCAACATCCACGCGGTCCGGACCCAGGGCTATCAGGACTCGATCAACGCCACGGTGTCTCACAACTTTATCCTGAGCCCTTCGATGATCATGCACACGCAGCTCACCGGCATGCACTTGAAGAGCGAGGCGGAAAGCACTTTGAAGAAGAGCTTCCGGGATTTCGGAGTAGACCTCTATGCTCCGTCCAACGATATCAGCGTGTCGATGACCAACAGCGGCGCGGGGCTGAGCGCGGACCCGAGAGTAGGCTTCAAACGCGCCACCGAGGAATTCATCCACGACTGGAACTGGACCAAAGGGAACCACTCCCTGACCTGGGGCGTGCAGCTCAACTGGCGGCAGTACAACGAGGACACCATCTTCCGCAGCTCCGGGTACTTCGAATTCGACGGCCACGTCACCGCCAGCCGGAATTCCGATGGCTTTGATCGCGCCGACTTCATGCTGGGCGGCTTTTCGTACTTCACCCAGAACAACGGGGAGAAGGAAAACCGGCGCCAGTTCACCAAGGGCTTCTACGCCGCCGACACCTGGCGCCTCACCCCGAAGTTCACGCTGACACTGGGTCTGCGCTATGAGCCCTACCAGTTCTTCTGGGACCTGCTGGACCGCAATCAGACCTTCGACCAGCGGAACTACGCGGGCCGCGTGAAGTCCCAGCGCTACACCGAAGCGCCGCCGGGCCTACTGTTTCCGGGCGACAAGGATCCCGACGGCGGCATCATCGGCCGCAGCCTGATGAAGCCGGACAACAACAACTGGGCGCCCCGCGTCGGCATCGCCTGGGACCCCTTCGGCAACGGCAAGACGTCGATCCGCGCGGGATTCGGGGCCTACTACGATACGCCGTCGCTCCAGGCGCAGAACGACGCCAACAACGTTTCGCCTTTCAGCTACAGCGTCCAGTTCTACGACGGCCTGCTGGACAAGCCCTATCGCGGGCGCGAGTCCTCCAACCGCTTCCCGGTCTTGCAGTTCTCCAAGGACACGCCGTTCGACAGCCCTCTCTACACCATCGTGCTGGATGGCAAGTATGTCACCACTTCGGCGATGAACTGGAACCTGACGGCGGAGCGGGAGGTGGTGCGCGACACGCGCCTGCGCCTGGCCTATGTCGGCACCAAGGGAACCCACCTGAAGTCCGAGTATGACCAGAACGCCGCCATCTACAACCCGCGGTTGTCCTTTGCGGCTAACCGCGCCACGATCCAGGAGCGCCGGCCACGCCCGGAGTACGATGAGATCTCCCGCTGGTTCTTCGGCCTCAACTCCTCCTACCATGCCTTCCAGATGACGCTCGACAAGCGCTTCCACAAAGGCTATACCGTGTTGGTGTCCTACACTTGGTCGAAGACCCTGGACTACATCTCGCAGAACGGCTTCGGCGGAGGCAACCAGGTCGCCAACCCGTTCAACCTCTTCTTCCGGCACAGCGTCGCCGATCAGCACCGGCCGCAACGCCTGGTGACTTCCTTTGTCTGGGATTTGCCGGCGGCGGGCGCCTCCGCAGCGGCGAAGGCGGTCACGGGAAACTGGAAGCTCAGCGGCATCCTTGCGTTCCAGGCCGGCCGTCCCTTCGGCATCGGAGCCTCGCCCCAGCCCGTGCCGGGCGGCGGACGCGGCTTCGTCGACCTGTTGGGATCGGGCAGTCCGGTACTCGACACTAGCCGCTCGAAGGGCGAAAAGATCGCCGCTTACTTCGACAACTCGCGGTGTGGTACGGCCCGCTGCCGCTTCGCCAATCCCGACCCGGGCCAATACGGTACTCTCGGCCGCAACGCCATGCTGGGTCCGGGCTTCTCCAATATCGACATCTCGCTGGTGAAGGGCTTCGCGCTGCCGTTCCTGGGCGAGAGGGGACTCGGACAGTTCCGCTTCGAGTCGTTCAATCTGTTCAACCGGACCAACTTCGGGAACCCGAACACCGGAATAACCAACGTGAATTTTGGTAGATTAACCGGTACGGATGGAGATCCGCGCATCCTCCAACTGGCGCTCAAGTTTGCTTTCTGACCGGCGGCGATTTGTCGCCGCCGGTTTGGGTGCGCTGTGCGCGGGCGCGACCGGCGCCGCCCAGGAAGTCAGCGGGCTGGATCTTTCGCTGCTGGATGAATGGCTGACGCCCAATGAGTTGTTCTTCGTGCGCGACCAGGGAGCCGCGACACCGGCCGCCGGAGCGAAGTGGTCTGTCCCGGTTGCCGGCCTGGTGGCGAAACCTTTCGACCTTCAGCCGGACGAGCTGGAAGGCGTGACCCGCAAGAAAATCGCCGCGACGCTCGATTGCGCCGGGCAGCCGGCCGGCGGCGGCTTGTTCAGCACGGCCGAGTGGACCGGCGTGCCGCTCTCGCTGGTGCTGGAGAAGGCCGGGATCGAGCCAGGGGCGCGCGCCGTGCGGCTGACGGGCGCGGGAGGCTACACGCGGACGCTTCCCATCGCCAAGGCCATGCATGCCGACACGCTGCTGGCCGACCGGATGAACGGCGCCCGGCTGCCCAACGCCCACGGCTATCCGGTGCGCGCGATTGTCCCGGGCTGGTATGGCAGCGACTCGGTGAAATGGCTCCAGCGGATCGAGGCGCTCTCCGAAGAGAGGCCGTCGGAGGCGGGCGGGCCGCAAGAGGTCAACGTGGTGTTCTCGCGGCCAGTGGAAGGCGCCGTCCTGGTGGGCCGCCGCTTTTTACTGCGTGGCGCGGCTTGGGCGGGAGAGCGCAGGATTCAAAGCGTCGAGATCAGCACCGACGGCGGCATCTTCTGGGCGGCAGCGACGCTGGACGATGCGCCACGGCCCTACGCCTGGGTGCGCTGGCGTCGCGAGTGGAAAATCCCGGCGCCGGGCGAGCACACCCTGCTGGCGCGGGCCAGGGACGATTCCGGCCGCGTGCGCGAGGCGCGCGAGGCTTGGCAGAAGGCGCGGGTGTCGGCGCTATGATTCGCCGGCTCGCCCCGCTTCTGGCTTGCGCCCTGTTGTTCGCGCAAAGCCTGCTGGAGCAGGCCGACGCCGCCTTTCGCACCGGCGATCTGGACCGCGCCGTGGCTTTGGCGAAGAAGGTCCTGGCGGCGGACCCCAGCGCAATTCACGCTCATCTGATCGCCGGCGTAGTGGCGGCCCAGCGCAACCAGTGGCCGGAATGCTCGCGCCATTTCCAGGCCGTCAAGCGCCTCGCGCCGGCGAATCCCTACAGCTACTTCTACCTGGGACAGGCTGCCTTGTACCAGCACCAGTGGGAGGCGGCGGTCCGCGAGTTCACCGCGGCCGCAGCGCGAAACTATCCGGACCTCGACCGGCTGCGCGTCGAGCTGGCGCTGGCCCTGGTCGAGTCCGGCAAACCGCGCGAGGCGATGGCTTCCCTGGAGAAGGTGACGCCCCCCTCGTCAGGCTGGCCGTTCGCGGGACAATACTACGCGGTGACGGGCTTTGCCCAGGGGAAGCTGGGCCAGGCGGACGGGGCGATCCAGGCGATCCGCCGCGCCAGAGAGATCGATGCCCTGAATCCGCAGTACGCGGAGTTCCTGATTTCGACCTTGCTGGCCACCAACCAGAACAGCGTCGCGCTGGCCGAAGCGATCCAGGCGCAACGCCGGTTTCCCGACCACCTCGAGGTGCAATTCCTGTTTGGACTGGCCAGCTACTACGTGACCCAGGGAAGCTTTACGCGCCTGGCGCTGCGGAATAGCCGCGAAGCCGGCCCCGATAGTCCCCAGACGCTGCTGCTGGCCGGCTTGGTGAGCCGCCAGGAGGGCAAACAGGAGGAAGCCGCCGAGTCTTTTCGAAAGGCGGCAAAGGCGGGCCTTCCCGATGCACATCTGCTGCTCGGGCTGGTCAGCCGCGATACCGGCGATCTGGAAGCCGCTGAACGCGAATTCCGCGAGGCCGAGCGCCTGAACCCGAACAACGGGCAGGTTCGCCTGGAGCTCGGCAAGATCCTGCTCGGCCGCGGCGACACCGCCGGCGCGCGGGCGCGCCTGGAGAAGGCCGTCGAGCTCATGCCCGGCGCTTCGCCCGCGCATTATCAGCTCGCCGTCCTCTATGGCCGCCTGGGGCTCCAAGAGAAGGCCGCCGAACATCTGGCCACTTACCGGCAGCTCCAGAAGCAGGAAGCCGAGTCCGCGGGCGCGGCAAGGCCACAGCAGTGAATCGGAACGCTACGGTTGGGATGCAGCGGGCGAAAGAGCGAGGGAACGCCGATTTGCGCGGCCCGAAGCTGTGTGGTAATTTCTGAGCGTTGATGCCGGAAACAGGCAGGTCGATAAATACTGCGCTAATCTACGCTGGGTTTTTCCTGCTGCCCACGGCGACCCTCCTCTATATGGGACTGCGGTCGGCCGCCGAGCAGCGCGCCGCTTTGTCGGCGCTGGCCAGCGCGAATCTCCTGCTGTCCGGCGACAGGCTGGTTACGTCCATCGAGCAGCGCGTCACAAGCCTCGCCCAATCCTGTTTGAGGGATAAGGAAATCGCCGGCGTCGCCGCTCCGGAAGGGGCAGTGGCGGATCCAGCGTATCTTCGTGAAATCCGCGCGCGAGTCGAAAACATCCGGCGCCGCCACCCGATCGCCGAGCACCTCTTTCTTTTCTCGGGCGACGGAGTGCGCTATCCCGCTCTCCGAGCCGGAACGAGACTGGCGCCGGCGGCTGCGTGTCAAGCTGAAGGCGAGCGGTTCGAATCGCAAGGACGCTTGGGCGCCGCCATCGACTCGTATGCCCGTTGCAGCGGGCTGGTAACGGCCCGAGCGATTACTATGGCGCGATCGGCGCGCTGTCTTCGCCGAATGGGCCGCCTGCGAGAATCTCGCGAGGTCTACGCCGACCTGATGGCCCGGCATGGAGGGGAGTACGATCCTTTCGGCCGGCCCTACGCGCCGGCCGCCAGCTTCGAACTTGGCCGGCCCGACCCAGCGCTCTATCGCGACCTCACCTCCGGCCGCTGGGATCTGAGCGCCGAGATTCTCGACCACTACCTTTCAAAGTTTGGCGATAGTCTGGACAACCCCCGGCGCGAAACACCCTATCT
>JACOSH010000260.1 GCA_016178945.1 Acidobacteriota bacterium | reverse complement strand
TGGCTCTTGGAATCGCGCAGGGGGAGTGGGCGCAGCCCGCCCGGTTCGCCGCCTACCTCGCGGTGGCCGCGCTGGCCTCTCTGTGCAAGGTGCGGCTTCCGCGCATGACGGGCACCATTTCGTTGAACTTCGTCTTGTTGATCGTGGCCGTCGTTGATTTGCCATTCTCCGAGGTTGTCCTAATCAGCGCAGTGGCGGGGGTAGCTCAAAGCCTCTGGAAACCCAGGAAGCGCCAGCAGCCGGTGCAGGGTGTCTTTAACGCGGCCTGCCTGGTGGTCAGCGCGTCCTTGGCCTGGGCGGCGTGCCGGTGGCTGGCGGCCGCCGGAAGCGCCGAGCCGGGGCTGCTTCTGCTGGCGCCGGTCACGCTGGTCCTGTATGTCTGCAACACCGCGATGGTCGCCGGCGTCTTGTGTCTGGTCGAAGGCAGGCCGCTCACAGGCATCTGGAATCGCTGCAATTTCTGGGCGCTCCCCTATTACCTGGTCGGAACCACCGCGTCCGGTTTGATGATCGCCACAGGGCGGGTCGCGGGCTGCAGACTTCGCTGCTGGTGCTGCCGGCCATGACTCTGATCTATGTCTCCTACCGGCTGCACGTGGGCGGCGCCGCGCGGGAGACGGCGCTCGGGCTGACACCTTAGCCGCGCTCCCCGGAATGTACCGTAGCTAACGTCAAACTAGGTGCGCCCAAAACCGGAACCTTAGGTTCTTGCGGCTCTTCGGGAAGAGACCAATACTGGCATCATCCCCCAAGTGATTT
The DNA here is from genome assembly GCA_016178945.1 of Acidobacteriota bacterium. Taxonomy (GTDB): domain Bacteria; phylum Acidobacteriota; class Terriglobia; order Bryobacterales; family Bryobacteraceae; genus JACOSH01. The sequence goes on along the minus strand of JACOSH010000260.1, from coordinate 3,351 downwards.
GGCCGCTCGAAAAGAGAAAAGTATGAGAGAATTCATCATCGTTCAGGGGAAGTCAGGACTGATGGCAGCGTGCGCGCTTGCGTTATGTGTGGCGCCCGCCATGGCGGGACAGCTCGCGCGCGACCTGCCCAAATCAGGCGCCAGCGTCGATGTCATCATTCAATTCAAGGGGATTCCCGACCAGTCTCGTATCGACCGCGTAACCCGGAAAGGCGGCGTCGAAAAGAGCCGCCTCCACTCCGTAAAAGGGGCGCTGTTCAGCGTTCCCGTCTCCTCGCTGGAGAGTCTGGCCGCGGACCCCGACATCGTTTACATCTCTCCGGACCGGGGCGTGCGAGGCTCGCTGGATTATGCGGCGCCTACCGTGGGCGCCGACCTTGCGTTCCAGAGCGGCTGGAACGGCGCCGGCGTGGCCGTGGCGGTCATCGACAGCGGCCTCACCGATCACTGGGACCTCCGCGTGGGATCGGACAATCCCAACAACGAGAAGGCCGGCAAGTCCCGGATCGTTTATGAAGAGACTTTCGTGCCGGCGAATTCCAACGGTGCCAAGATCGTCAAGGACGAGTACGGCCACGGCACCCATGTCGCCGGGATCATCGCCGGCAATGCCTCCTCATCGAGCGGAAAGAACTACACGCACACCTTCCGTGGGATGGCGCCGAAAGCGCTGCTGGTGAATCTGCGCGCCCTCGATGGGACCGGAGCGGGGCGGGACAGCTACGTCATCGCGGCCTTGCAGCGCGCCATCGAGCTGAAGAACGTCTATAACATTCGAGTGGTCAACCTTTCCGTGGGCAGGCCGGTATACGAGCGATACGCGCTGGATCCCCTGTGTCAGGCCGTGGAAGCGGCCTGGAAAGCCGGCCTGGTGGTGGTGGTGGCCGCGGGCAACGATGGACGCTACAACCGGGACGGCCGATCCGGGTACGGCACCATCAATTCCCCCGGCAACGACCCCGCTGTCATCACGGTGGGCGCGATGAAGACCATGAAAACTCCCTCGCGCGCCGATGATCGGATCGCCAGCTACAGCGCAAAGGGGCCGAGTTATCTCGACCACGTCGTGAAGCCGGACCTGGTGGCCCCGGGCAACCAGACCATCTCCCTCCTGATGAACACCAACAACTGGATCTCCACTCTCTATCCCCAGAATGTGGTGCCGTACTCCTACTTCCAAAGCACGGGGACCGACAATCTGTCCTATGCGTATGTGTGGCTGAGCGGGACCAGCATGGCTACGCCGATGGTGAGCGGCACGGCGGCTCTGCTGCTGCAGAAAGACCCCTCGCTGACGCCGGACCAGCTGAAGGCGCGGTTGATGAAGACCGCGTCAAAATCGTTTCCCGCTTTCAGTACCGCGACCGACCCGGTGACCGGCCAGACCTACAACAGCCAGTACGACATTTTCACTGTCGGGGCCGGCTATCTGGATGTATGGGCCGCGCTCAGCAACAACGACCGGTTCAGCGGGGCCTTCACGTCGCCGGTCGCGGTCTTCGACGCATTGACCGGCAAGGTTTGCCTCGCCTTCGGTACGTCCGCCGTGTGGGGAGACTCCGCGGTCTGGGGCGACAGCACGTGGTCGCTCAGCGCGATCTGGGGGACGTCGGTGTTCCTCAGCGGTTCCGGCGCCGTCTGGGGAGACTCCGCGGTGTGGGGCGACTCGGCGGTCTGGGGTGACCAGACCATGGCGGGCTTCAGCGCCGTGTGGGGCGATTCGGCCGTGTGGGGCGGTAACACGGGCGGATCCACGGCCACGTCGGCAACGACCAGCATCTCGTCGCTAGAGAGCGTCAGCATTGCAATCTACGGGGAGAAGTGACCATGAAGATTCATCCGTCATCCAAGCTGGTTGTCTTCCTGGTCGCCTGCGGAGCGGGCGACAAGCAGGGCCTCCGGTAGGGTCGCCGCCTTAGGGATCCCCGGACTCGACTTAGTACTTCACGCCCATTCAAAGACTCGAAAGTCTCTCATACTTTGCGATACGGAGATAAGGGAGATCCGCGGAGAAGCTCTCGGTGCGCTTGAGGGTTTCTGGATCTCTTTTAGGCGAGCATCGCGAGTGACTTTCATGCGAGGTGAACCGTGAGCGAGACGGCCCCGGGCGTTGGAAAAGGCGAATTCGCGCGACTCTCCCTCCTGGCGAGGGTCTACTTCACGCTGATCGTCTTGCTGGGCGCGGCCTTGCTGGTCACGCGGCTTCTGGAGTGGGAGTGCCACGACTATCCGCGGTTTCTCGTGTACCTGGCGATCTCGATCGTGTCGTCGCTGTTCAAGGTTCGCCTGCCATCGATTCGCGGCACCATGTCCGTCAACTTCCTGTTCTTTCTGGTGGCGATCATCGAGCTGTCGCTTTCCGAGACGCTGGCAATCGGATTCCTGTCGACGGTCGCCCAGTGCGTGTGGCGGGCCAAGTCCCGGCTAACGTCGCTTAAGGCCCTGTTCAACGTGGCCGTGATTGGCATCGCCCTGGGGACCGCCTACCAGGTCTTCGCCTGCCGGGCCCTCGGCGGCGTCGAGCTGAAATTCCCGATGCGACTGATGCTGGCGGCCGGCGCGTACTTCGTCATGAACACGCTGCCCGTGGCCATGGCCATCCATCTCACCGAATCGAAGCCGCTGGTGCAAACCTGGCGGAACACGTATTTCTGGGCCTTCGCCTACTACCTGGTAGGCGCGGCCATCGCCGGAGCCCTCAACGCTTCGAACAGTCTTCTTGGCTGGCAGACCTCCATCCTGATTCTCCCGGTGACGTATGTGGTGTACCGCTCCTACCACCTCTACCTGAACAAACTGGAGTCGCAGCGCGCCCACGCCGAAGAGATGGCGGCCCTCCACCTGCGCACCATCGAGGCCCTGGCCCTGGCCATCGAAGCCAAGGACCAAACCACTCACGATCACTTGCGCCGCGTCCAGGTCTACAGCCTGGAAATCGGACGCGCGCTCGGTCTTTCGGAAGAGGAGCTGCAGGCTCTCCTGGCGGCCTCCTTGCTGCACGATATCGGCAAGTTGGCGGTGCCCGAGCACATCATCTCGAAACCGGGAAAGCTCACCGCCGAGGAGTTCGAGAAGATGAAGATCCATCCGGTGGTCGGCGCCGAGATCCTGGAGCGCGTGCAGTTCCCCTATCCGGTTGTGCCGATCGTCCGGCACCATCACGAGAAGTGGGATGGAACGGGTTACCCGGACGGCATCAAAGGCGAGGAGATTCCGATCGGCGCGCGGATTTTAAGCGCCGTGGATTGCCTGGATGCGATCTCCAGCGACCGGCAGTACCGGCGGGCCCTGCCGATCGACAAGGCGATGGAAGTCGTCGCCGGCCAGTCCGGCATCAGCTACGACCCGCGC
>JACOSH010000259.1 GCA_016178945.1 Acidobacteriota bacterium | reverse complement strand
GCTCATGCACGTACTCGGCTGCGCAGACCTCGCGGAGGAAAAAGCGCAGGTCGTTCTTCTTGGTGAATCCGGCGAGCTGGGAGACGTTGTTCAACCGGACGTCGATCACCCGGCCGATGCCCGCCTGCTTCAGGATTCCGAAGAACTGCTCGGCGCTCTTCTGGGTAAAACCGATCGTGTAGATCTCCATGGGGAATCTCCACCCTCGTCGAACAGCGAGAGCTGCGGATCCTGCTCTTCGGTCCGCAGATCCTCTTCCGTCTGGAGCCGCCCGTCTCCCCGGATATGGTGCACCGCCAGACCCCGCTCGACCAGCACGCGCGTGATCAACAACCGCCGGTGGCAATCCGACGGGTCTTCTTCGGCGCACATCAGGGCGATACGATACTGCGCCAGGCCCGCCAGCACCCGCTCGATCCCCTCGAGAAACAGCTGCGACTGGGCCACTTTCCCGTACAGCACGCGGCCTTCTTCATCGTAAAAGGAGTCGCCCGCCGGCCGCCCGCCCAGCTCCCGGCCCAGGTACAGGTACCTGAAGCCGTTTTCAGCCAGGGCCGCTTTCAGCGCCTCCTGATTGAACTGGGTAGTGTATTTCGAATACGGCGCCGAGCGGGTGTCGACCACCACTTCGATCCCGTGCGTCCGGAGCAGCTCCAGAAAATGTCTCAGCTCATGGTTGGAATGCCCGATGGTGAAAAGGGTGCTCATGGAAGACGCAGATCCCGCCCCTTCATCTCCGGCGGCTGCTCCACTCCCAGCACCCCCAACACCGTGGGCGCGATGTCTTGCAGCGCCCCGCCCTCGCGCAGTCCCCAGCCGCGGTCGTTGACCAGGATAATGGGCACGGGGTTGGTGGTGTGGTAGGTGTGGGGCTGCTGGGTGACCGGGTCGATCATGGTCTCGGCGTTGCCGTGATCGGCGCTGATGATCCAGGCCCCGCCGTACTCGCGCAGCGCCTGGTGGATGCGGCCCAGGCAGGCGTCCACCGCTTCGACGGCGCGCGTGGTGGGCTCCATCTTGCCCGAATGCCCCACCATGTCGGCGTTGGCGAAGTTCATGACCATGACGTCGAAGGCGCCGCCCGCGATCGCCTTTACCACCACCTCGGTGATGCCCTCGGCGCTCATCTCCGGCTTCAGATCGTAGGTCGCCACTTTGGGCGACGGCACCAGCTCGCGCTCCTCTCCGGCGTACGGTTTCTCATTGCCGCCGTTGAAGAAGTAGGTTACGTGGGCATATTTCTCGGTCTCCGCCACGCGCAGGTTCTTCCAGTTCATCCCGGCGAACACGTTCGCCAGGATGTTGTCGGGATGCTCGCGCGGCAGCACGTAAGGATGGCGGAAGGTCTTGTCGTACTCGGTCATGGTGGTGTAGTGCAGGCGGCGCGGGGCCAGCGCCCGGGCAGGCCGCTCCAGCGAGGCGTCGGTGAGGGCCACGGTCATCTCCCGCGCCCGGTCGGCGCGGAAGTTGAAAAAGATCACCGCGTCCTCGTCGCGGATGAGACCCACCGGATCGCCCCGCTCGCCGGCCACGGTCACCGGCTCCACAAATTCGTCCGTCACCGCCTTCTCGTAGGATCGCCGCAGCGCTTCCCGCGGATCGGCGGCCTTCTCGCCATCGCCCAGCACTATCGCGCGAAAGGCGCGCTCGATCCGCTCCCAGCGCTTGTCTCGATCCATCGCGTAGTAGCGCCCGGAAATCGACGCGATGCGCCCCACGCCGATCTCCCCCATCCGCCGCTGGACTTCCTCGAGGTAGCCGATCCCGCTGTTGGGCGGCGTATCGCGCCCATCCATGAAGGCATGCAGGAACACCTCGCGCACGCCCTCCTGTTTGGCCATCTTCAGCAGCGCATAGAGGTGCGTGAGCTGGGAGTGGACCCCGCCCTGGCTGCACAGTCCCAGCAGGTGCAAGCGGTGCGAGCGCGCATGACGCATGCCGTCCAGCAGCACGGGGTTCCGGAAGAACTCCCCCGATCCGATCATCAGGTCCAGGCGCATCACGTCCATCAGCAGGACGCGCCCGGCCCCGATGTTCAGGTGCCCCACTTCGCTGTTGCCCATCTGCCCCTCGGGCAGACCAACGTAGGGACCCGAGGTGTGGATCAAGGTGTTGGGATACTGGAGCAGCAAGGCATCGTAGGCGGGCTTGCGTGCCGCATGAATGGCATTGCCCTCGACGGCCGGGGAATAACCCCAGCCGTCCAGGATCGTCAGAATGAGAGGTCGCGGACGCGGCACTAGGCGGCGCCCCCGTGCACGATTACCTGCCGGAAAGCCCTGCGCCCCGCGAAATGCGCCGCCGATCCGAGCTCTTCTTCGATGCGCAGCAGTTGGTTGTACTTGGCGATGCGGTCGGTGCGGCTGGCCGACCCGGTCTTGATCTGGCCGGCGTTGGTGGCCACCGCCAGGTCCGCGATGAATGGATCCTCGGTCTCGCCCGAGCGGTGCGACACCACCTGGGTATAGCCCGCATGCGCGGCCATCTGCATGGCCTGAAGCGTCTCGGTCAGGGTGCCGATCTGGTTCACCTTGATCAGGATCGAATTGGCGATCCCTTCGTCGATCCCTCGTTTCAGCCGCTCCGTGTTGGTGACGAACACGTCGTCGCCCACCAACTGCACGGTCCGGCCCAGCGCCTCGGTCAGGATCTTCCAGCCGGCCCAATCGTCTTCGGCCATGCCATCCTCGATCGAGAGGATGGCCGGATGCTGCCGCTTCCAGTTGGACCAGAACTCCACCATCTGGGCCGAAGTGCGCTCGCTCCGGTCTGACTTCTTGAACACGTACTTGCCGGTGTCCTTGTCGTAGAACTCGCTGGCGGCCGGATCGAGCGCGATCCCCACGTCGCCGCCCACCCGGTAGCCTGCCTTTTCGATCGCCTCCAGCACCACCTCCAGCGCTTCCTCGTTGGACTTACAGTTGGGAGCGAAGCCGCCCTCGTCGCCCACGGCAGTCGAATAGCCGCGTTTCTTCAGGACCCCCTTCAAGGTGTGAAACACCTCCACGCCCATGCGCAGCGCCTCGCTGAAGCGCGTGGCGCCAAAGGGAACGATCATGAACTCCTGCAGGTCGACGGAATTGTCGGCGTGCGCGCCGCCGTTGAGGATGTTCATCATGGGGACCGGCAGCGTGGTGGCCGACACGCCGCCCAGATATCGATAGAGCGGCGTCCTCTGCGCGGCGGCGGCGGCCCGGGCCAGCGCCATGGACACGGCCAGGATGGCGTTGGCGCCCAGCCGCCCCTTGTTGGGCGTGCCGTCCAGGTCCACCATCAGCTTGTCGAGGGCCGCCTGCTGCGTCGCTTCCTTGCCCGCCAGGTGGGCGTGGATCTCGCGGCTGATGTGGGCGGCGGCGCGCTGCGTGCCCTTGGCCAGGTAGCGGCTCTTATCTCCGTCCCGCAACTCCACCGCCTCATGCTCTCCGGTGGACGCGCCGGACGGCGCCGCCGCCCGCCCCATCGCCCCGCCGGCCAGATGTACTTCGGCCTCGACGGTCGGGTTGCCCCGGGAGTCCAATATCTCTCGTCCGATGATCTTTGTGATGGTCGTCACTTTTCCTCCTACAAGTCAACTTCCCTTTGCCTTCTGATTCTCCTTGTCCTGCCACTCCGGCGCCGGCACCTTGTCCTGCCACTCCGGCGCCGGCACTACGACAATTCCCGATTCGGTCACAGTGTACCCGGCGGCCCGGTCCGCCTCCGGATCGAACCCGATCGAGCTCGACTCGGGGACCTTCACGCCCGTTTCGACGATCACCCGCTGCAACCGGCTGTAGCGCCCGATCTCCACGTTGGGCATCAGGATCGAGTATTCCACCTCGCAGTAGCTGTGAACCCGCACGCCCGGCGAGAGCACGCTCCGCACCACGCGGCCTCCGGAAATGATGCAGCCGGCCGACACAATGGAGTCCAGCGCGATGCCCATCCGGCGGCCCTCCTGCGCGAAGACGAACTTGGCCGGCGGCTGCTGCGCCACGCGCGTCCGGATCGGCCAGTTCTGATCGTAGAGGTTGAACTCCGGGGTCACCGCCACCAGGTCCATGTTGGCCTCGTAGTAGGTGTCGATGGTCCCGACATCGCGCCAGTACAGCGCCGCGCCCGGGTCCTTGGCGTTGATGTCCACAAAGTTGTAGGCCATCACCCGGCCCCCGCCGGCGACCAACCGCGGGATCACGTCCTTGCCGAAGTCGTGGGTAGAATCCGCCGAGTCGGCATCTTCGCGCAGCGCTCGCAGCAGCACCCAGGTGTTGAAGACGTACACCCCCATCGACGCGCTCACCCGCTGCGGGTTGAAAATCGACCGGGCCGGATGAGAATGCCGCGGCTTCTCCTCGAACCCGGCGATGCGGAAATCCGGGTCGATGGCGCAGATGCCGTAGCGTTCCGCCTCTTCCGGCGGCGTGAGGATGGTGGCGATGGTGACATCGGCGCGGGTCGCCCGGTGCCAGCTCAGCATGTCGCCGTAGTTCATCTTGTAGATGTGATCGCCGGAAAGGATCAGCGTGTGGTCGCAGCCTTCCGCCAGGATGCTATGGGCGTTCTGGAAGACGGCGTCGGCGGTGCCCAGGTACCAGTCTTCGCTGACCCGCTTCATCGGCGGGATGACCTCGACGTATTCGCCCAGCTCGGGCGACAGGATATTCCATCCATCGCGGACGTGGCGCGCCAGCTCCAGCGCTTTGTACTGGGTGAGGATGAAGATCCGCCGCACGCCCGAGTTGATGCAGTTGGACAGCGTGAAATCGATGATGCGATAGGCGCCGCCGAAGGGCACGGCGGGCTTGGCGGTGTCGCGCGTCAGCGGATGCAGCCGCTCGCCGGCGCCCCCGGCGAGCAGGATAGCTAGGACGTTGGTCATGGGGCCGGTCGCGGAGCCCCTGCAAGGGTGTATCTAAGTCTCGTATAATAAGAGAGTTCGATACGGACTACCGGTGGGGGCAAAAGTTTTTCCAAAAAGCGCTTGACTTTGGCAGTCAAGCACCTATGATATCAGTACCTTGCCTTATTCGGTAGAGGTGGGCGCGCCGGCCCTGCCGCGCGCCAGTTGAGCCACGTTGGGAGGTGGAGTTACAGTTGGCGGAAGTTCGATTTCAAGAGGGCGAGACACTGGAAAACGCCCTTCGCCGCTTCAAGCGCAAAGTCCAGCAAGAGGACATCATCAAGGAGGTCAAGCGACACTCCTTCTACTTGAAGCCCGGTGAGAAGAAGCGGGTCAAGCAGGCATTGGCTCGAAAGCGCAACAAGAAGAAGAGCCGCCGGGACTTTGAATCGTAGCCCCGGCGCGAAGTGAACACGGGTTATACAGGGCGTCTCCAGCGGGCAGTGCGGTGCTTCGCTGGAGACGGGGGAGCCAGTTACATGCCGGATTATCAGGATCGCATGCTTACGTGCGTCGACTGCGGGACGGAGTTTGTCTTCACGGCCGGCGAGCAGCAGTTTTACTCGGACAAAGGATTCAAGAACGAACCCAAGCGCTGCAAGGCCTGCAAGACCAAGCGGGCCGAGGGGGGCGGCGGACACGCCAAGGTCGAGACGACGGCCATCTGCTCGCAGTGCGGAAGGGAGACAACGGTTCCCTTCCGTCCCACACAGGGCCGCCCGGTCTTCTGCCGCGAGTGCTTCCAGGCGCGCAAAGTGGTGTCGGCGGCCAGATAACCATCCAAAGAGCCGCCCGGCGCGTCGGGTAGAATAGAGGTTGATGCATCGCCTGACCCTCCTCCTGCCCCTGGCCGCGGCTCTCTCCGCCCAGGACCCGGCCAGCCTTTTTGAAAAAGCGCCGCCGCACCTGGACCAAGCGCTCCGGGAACGCGTGGCGGCCTTCTACCAGGCCCATGTGGACGGCAAGTTCCGGCTAGCCGAAGCCCTGGTCGCCGAAGACACCAAGGACTTCTACTTCGAGGCCGGCAAGCCCCGCTACCTGAGCTTCGCCATCGACCGGATACTCTACTCGGACAATTTCACCCGGGCCAAGGTAGTCATGCTGTGCGAGCAGCGCGTGATGATGCCGGGTTTTTCCGACACGCCGATGAAAGTGCCCACGCCCAGCACCTGGAAGCTGGAGAACGGGAAGTGGTACTGGTGGGTCGACCAGGCCAAGGGACGCGAGACCCCCTTCGGCGTAATGAAGCCGGGGACGGCCGCCGGCGGGGGCGGTATTCCGTCCAGCGGCGCGCTGGCCAGCCTGGATGTGATCGCGGGCAAAGTGAAGGCCGACAGGAAAGGGGTGCAACTGCCCCCAGGCGCCACCGAGAAGGTCGTATTCTCCAGCGAAGCGCCGGGAGCTGTCACGCTCTCGCTCGATGCCTTTCGGGCGCCCGATCTGGAGATCGCCCTCGACCGCAATGAGCTGAAGCCCGGCGAGCACGTCACGCTCACGCTTCACTCCAAGCTCGAAAAACCGGCGGCGATGGGCCTGATTCTCCAGGTGCGGGTCCAGCCCTTCAACCTGGTGATCCCGGTCCAGGTGGTGTTTTAGTTTTTCGGATAGCCCGGGTCGGCCTTCACTTCGTCGATTTGCAGAGTGTGCCGCTCGGAGTGTGCGCTGATCAGCAGCAGCCACTGGTAGGCATCCAGCGTCTTGAAGACCGGGTGATCGGCGAAGTGGGCCCGCAGATCCTCCTGGGTGGTCTGCACCCAGGCGATGTTGCGATCCCGGCTCTCTTTGAAGTGCGCCACCAGGACGTCTCGCGTGGCCCAGCGCCGTGTGGGTTTCAGGAACTCCGGCGCCTGCACCTTGGTCGAGCGGTCCGGCGTGCGTTGGATGATCACCTCGTCCTTGGCCGCCTGCCCGGCCTTCTTTTCCGGCTGGGCTGGCGACTTGAGCACCTGCTGCGCCAGTTGGAAAATCGCGTCTTCGCTCACCGCGATGTGCTCGGCGCACTCGGCGATCGACCAGCGCTCGGGCGCCGCCTTGAAATTCCACTGCGCCTCGGAAAGTCCGGCGATCGCATCCAGGAACTGCTTGCGCGTGGCGTGCATGTGACTCATCGCCCGATCGCGCTCCCCCTGGCTGAGCGGCTCGCTCCACAGCCCCGTCGCCAGCACGGCTCCCCACACAAGTCTCTTCATGATCTGCCCCCTGTGATCCAGTGTACACCACTGGCATCTGATCGACCCGCGGAAACTGGCCTCCGAGCAACGATTCACATTTTCCACGACATGCGCCAAACAACGAAGGGGGCCGCGCAGACCTCACTGGTCCCGCGGCCCCGTTCACCACACGAGAGTTTACTTCTTGCCGAGCACGTCGTCGAGTGTTTCGGCCGTAAGGAGTTTCTTCGACCACCGCTCGACGTCGGACAACTTCGCGTGGCCTAAACGCTCGTCCACCCACTTGGGCAGCTTGCCGAATTTCGTCTCCAGTTGTCCCCGGACAATGCTCACTTGTCCATCCCGGACCAAGTCCCTCAGGATTTCGTTCTTGGCGATGTCAATCGTTGCGCCCATACTCTTCAACTCCATTGTGAGCCTTCCCGTTAGCTGGCGCAACCCGCAAAGCAACACCAACTGGGCCAGCACTCGCTGCCGTTCCGGACCTTTCAATTCGTTTGCGCGCCGGATGATTTCCATAACGCGGTCCGGACCGCCGTTCGCCAGCATGGCAAGTGCTAAATCGCCCGGTCGCCCGCTCGCCATCAGCGCCTCGGATTCAAGCGTCCGAATGTCGATGAGCCAGTACGCGATTCTCGTTTCGCCCAGGTCCACGCCGGCCGGCATCCGCATCTTAGCCTGTCCGGCGTACAAGACCACCTGCCGGACGCGGCAATGGTACCTGTAACCAAGCAGCACGCAATAGATTCCGGCACGGTACGCCATGTCCTTGTCGTTGGTGCTCTGGAACTCAATGTGAAGGATCGTTCCGTCTTCGAGCAGGAGCACCAGATCCGCGCGCCGCTCCAGGACCTGGGCCAAATCTACGTTCAGAGAACGCCTTGATCTTCATGCCGCCGGTCAACTGGTCCAGCAGGCTCGGATGATCTTTCTGGAATAGATCCTTCACCACCGTGTCGTACTTCGTGAAGCCGTCGTTCATGAGGTGATCTCTCTCATTCTCGCAGAGTGGCTCGACCCAACTAGCCAGGGTGGCGGCAAACCTGGGGGAACCTGCTGAATTTCGTTGCCAATTGTCCCGGCAGCATGTTCGCGCCGTCCGCCGATCTCGCCACTTTGCGCGAAGCTGAACGGGCGCGATATTATGGCGTAACAGGGGTGTTGGGATGAAAAAACAGCTCATCATGTTGCTTATGGCGGCGTTGGCCGCCGCCCAGGAGTATCGCGCTACGCTCACCGGCCGGGTGGTGGATCCGCAGAGCGCGGTCATACCCGGAGCCAAGGTAGTGGTGTCCAACCTGGAGACAGGGGCCCGATCGGAGACCGTCACGGCCGGCGACGGTCAGTATACGCTGCCGTTTCTGGCGCCCGGTCCGTACAAAGTCACCGCCGAAGCCGCCGGCTTCAAGCGCTACGCGCGCGAGCGGATGGACATCTCCACCGGCGAGCGCGTCCCGCTCGATATCTCGCTCGAAGTGGGCCAGCAGACCGAGACCGTCACCGTCAGCGCCGAGACCACGCTACTTGAAACCGCGACGGCCTCCTCCGGGCAGGTGATCACGGCGCGCCAGATCGAGAACATGCCGATGAACGGCCGCACTCCGCTGGTGCTGGCGCAGTTGGCGTTCGGCGTCGTCCCCAGCAGCGATCCGCGCTTCTATCGTCCCTTCGACAACGCCGGTCCATCGGATTTCTCGATGGGCGGGGCGCCGGCGCGGACCAACGAGCTGTTGCTGGACGGCGCGCCGGACACCACCGGCAACAGCCGGGTGGCCTACAATCCGCCCGTGGATTCTGTCGACGAAGTCAAAGTCGAATCCTTCCAGGCGGACGCCGCCTACGGCCACACACAAGGTGGCACGGTCAACGTGGTGCTCAAAGGCGGCACCAACTCGCTGCACGGCTCCGCGTATGACTTCAATCAGGTGTCCCGGCTGGCCGCCACTCCGTTCTTCACCAATCGAGCCGGCCAGACCAAGCCGGTCACTCGCTACAACCAATGGGGCGCCGGCGCCGGCGGGCCGGTGATGATTCCCAAGGTCTTCGACGGCCGCAACAAGCTTTTCTTCTACTTCGCCTACGAGGGCATCAAGGACTCTTTTCCGGAGCCGCTCACCCAAACCGTTCCCACCGCCGCCGAGCGCGGCGGCGACTTTTCCCAACTGCTCACCGCGGGCGCCAACTACCAGCTCTACGATCCGCTGACGGGGGCGCGCGAGGGATCTCGCGTGCGGCGCCAGCCCTTTACGGGAAATCTCATCCCCGCCAACCGCCTGAGCTCGATCGCCAGGAACTACATGCAGTTCTATCCGCTGCCCAATCAGACTGGCCGCGCGGACGGCCAGGACAACTACCTGGCCAACTCCGTCCGCAGCGACGACTACAACAGCGAGCTCGGCCGCATCGACTTCGTGGCCAGCGAGCGCCATAAGTTCTTCTACAATTTCCGCCACAACGAGCGGCTGGAGAACCGGGGCAACGTGTTCTTCAACCTGGCCACGGGCAATTTTCTCAAGCGCATCAACTGGGGCTCGATGTTCGATGACGTCTACACCTTCAATCTCACCACGGTGCTGAACGTTCGCCTCAACTGGACCCGCTTCACCGAGGGCAGCACGCGCCCCAGCGACGGCTACACCTTCACGGGCCTGGGCTTTCCCGCTTCGGTCGCGGCCGCGTCTCCCAAACAAGTGCTGCCGCGCATCGACCTGGATCGCTTCACCGATGTCGGCGATTCGGGCGGCGACAACACTCCCTTCGACATCTTCCAGATCTTCGTCAACCTCACCAAGATTCGCGGCAAGCACAGCCTGAAGATCGGAACGGATCTGCGGCTCCACCGCGAAAGTTCCATCAGCTACGGCAATTCCAGCGGCGCGTACACCTTCCGTTCCGACTGGACGCGCGGCCCCCTCGACAACTCCACGGGAGCTCCGTTGGGGCAGGACCTGGCCGCGTTCCTGCTCGGCCTGCCCACCGGCGGCAGCTTCGACCTCAACGCCTATCGCACCAACCAGGCCGGTTACTACGCGCTCTTCTTACAGGACGACTTCCGGGTCAGGCCCAGCCTGACCCTGAACCTAGGCCTGCGCTACGAGCGCGATCTTCCCACCACCGAGCGCTATGATCGCGCCGTGAATGGCTTCGACTCGACGGCCGCCAGTCCGGTCGCCGCGCAGGCCATGGCCGCCTACGCGCGCAACCCGATCCCGGAGTTGCCGGTCGCCCAGTTTCGTCCCACTGGCGGACTGCTGTTCGCGGGCCCCGGCAAGCGGGATGTCTATCAACCCCATGCCAACTACTTCAGCCCCCGCTTTGGATTTGCCTGGACCCCCGCCGCGTTGGGCGGCAAGACCGCGATCCGCGGCGGCGCGGGCGTGTTCTTCGCTTCCTACGGCACCACCGGCATCTTCGCGCTCGGCTTCAGCCAGTCCACGCCGGTAGTCCACACGCTGGACGGCCTGCTCACTCCCAATGCTACCCTGGCCAACCCTTTTCCCACGGGAATCCAGCGGCCGACCGGCTCCACACTGGGGCTGTCCACTTTCCTCGGACGGGACGTCGACTACCCCGTCTCCGAGCCGTTGAATCCTTACTCGGCGCGCTGGAACCTGAGCGTCCAGCGGCAGATGGGGAAGAACATGGTGCTGGAAGTGGGCTACACCGGCAATCACGCCGTGCACCTGGGAGTGGACCGCGACCTGCGCAATGTGCCGCGCAACTTCCTCAGCACCCGGCCCGATCGCGACCAGGCCGTGATCGACCGGCTCACCGCGAATGTGGCCAACCCCTTCGCCGGCCTGATTCCAGGGACCGGGCTCGACGGCAGCACCATCCAGCGGCAGAACCTGCTCGTGCCGTTTCCGCAGTTCACCCGCGTCCGGGCGCGCCAGCCGAACGACGGCAATTCCTATTTCCACATGCTGGACGTGCGGCTGGAGAAGCGCTATTCCCAGGGCGTCACTTTCCTGGCCAACTATGCCTGGTCCAAACTCCTCCAGCGGCGCAACCGGCTCAACGCCGTCGACGACTTCCTGGAGAAGCGCATCGCCAACGAGGATCGCCCGCACCGCCTGGTGTTCAGCACCAGCTACGACCTGCCCTTCGGCAAAGGCAAGCTCCTCGGTTCCTCGGCGGGCCCGTTCTGGAACCGCGTCATCGGCGGATGGGTGGTCAACGGCATCTACACCGTGCAGCCCGGCGGCCCGCTGGGGGATTGGGGCAACGTGATCTACCTCGGCGGCAACCTCAACCTGGATCCGCGCCGCATCGACGGCGCGTTCGACGTCACCCGCTTCAATCGCAACTCCGCGCAGCAGCTCGCCTCCAACATCCGAACCTTCCCGACGCGCTTCTCTACTCTGCGCGCTGACGGCGCCAACAACGTGGATTTCTCGGTCATCAAGAACACGCCGATCCGCGAGAAGCTGAACCTGCAATACCGCTGCGAGTTTTTCAACGCCATGAACCACCCGACCTTCAACGGGCCGGAGCTGAGCCCCACCAATTCCAACTTTGGCAGGATCACCAGTCAGGCCAATCTGTCGCGCAGCATCCAGATGGCGCTGCGGTTGGTCTGGTAGGGCCTTCCAGCTCTACCGAGATAGATCCTGAGCCCGCCAAGGACTTCACGCCTACCGGCAGCCGCTCCGCTCCCTGACGGTCGCGGCTCTGAAACGGTAGTGTGTCGCGCGCCCTTACCAGCCCATCCGCTGGCGCAGCGCCGCGATGTGCGCCTCGTGATGGCGGCCGTGCCAGGCGTAAATCTGCAGCGTGGTGTCGAGGGTCAGCAGCCCCAGGTCGGGATGGTGAAACGTGCGGGTCCAGTCCTCGGCTTCGAGCGAGCGCAGCAAAAGGACCCACCGGAAGTGCAACGCGTCGAGCAGGGCGAGCGACAGCTCGGCCGGAGCGGTGCGCGCGTCGGACAATTCGGCCCACCGCTCTTCGTGGTACGGCTTGATCGTCGGGGCGGCTTCGGTCAGGGCCAGCCGGAAGCGGACATAGGCGTTGAGATGGCTATCCGGCAGGTGATGCACCACCTGGCGTACGGTCCACCCGCCCGGCCGGTAGGGCGTATCGAGTTGTTCGCCGGTCAGTCCGGCCACGGCGGCGCGCACCCGGGCGGGCGCTTCCGCGATCTGGTCGATCAATGCCTGGCGCTTGGAGTCCGTCGCTTCGGGGTCGGCCTGGAACTCGCCCACGGGGTAGCGCAGATCGGGGATGGTTTGCGTCTCCATCTCAAGATTGTACGATTGAAGGATGTTTCCGTGGGTATCCGGCTTCCGCGACGAGGTGCGTCACGTGGCGCAACTGGCCGGACCGCTGGTGCTGGCCGAGCTGGGCTGGATGGCCATGGGGCTGGTAGACACCATGATGGTTGGGCGCGTGGGCGCCGCGGCGATGGGCGCGGTGAGCCTCTCCGGCATCCTCTTCTACACCGTGGCGATTTTCGGCAGCGGCCTGCTGCTGGGGCTGGACACGCGGGTCTCGCAGGCCTTCGGAGCGCGTGACATCGAGGATTGCCGGCGCTCGCTGCTGGACGGCCTGTGGCTGGCCGTGCTGCTGACGCCGGTCCTGACCGGGCTGGTGTGGCTGTGGGTCCCCTTTCTCGACGGGTTCGGGATTCACCCGGCCGTGCTTCGCGAGGCGCTCCCCTACCTTCGAGCGATCCCCTGGAGCACGCTGCCCCTGCTGGCCTACACCGCGCTGCGCCGCTATCTGCAGGGGATGAACCGGTTCAAGCCGGTGATGTTCTCGCTGGTAAGCGCGAACCTGGTGAACGTGGCCGTGAATTGGATCCTGATCTACGGCAATCTCGGCGCGCCGCGCATGGGCGCGGAGGGAGCGGGCTGGGCGACGACCATCTCCCGCGTCTACATGGTCGCGGTGCTGGCCGTTTACGCAGCGCTGGACCCGGAGACACGGGCGTCCTTCCGCAAGCCGGCCTGGCCCCGGCTGGGGCGCTTGCTCGCGCTGGGACTGCCGGCGGCCTCCCAGCTTTCCCTCGAAGTGGGCGTCTGGGCGGTGGTGACGGCGATGATCGGGCGGCTCAACCCGGAGTCGCTGGCGGCGCACCAGGTCGCCCTGACCATCGTCTCCATGACCTTCATGGTCCCGCTGGGGATCGGCTCGGCCGGGGGCGTGCGCGTCGGACAGGCACTGGGGCGCGGCGATCCCCGGGCGGCGGGACGCTCCGGCTGGATGGCCCTGGCGCTGGGCGCGGCCTTCATGTCCTGCGCGGCGGTAGCCCTTCTGACCGTGCCCGGCATTATCGCCCGCGGCTTCACCACGGACGGCTCGGTGATCGAGCTGAGCGCTTCGCTGTTGTTCGTCGCGGCATTCTTCCAGCTCTTCGACGGCTTGCAGGTGGTGACCACCGGAACGCTGCGCGGCACGGGCGACACCCGCACGCCGATGTTCTGCCACATGCTGGGATATTGGGCCATCGGGCTGCCGCTCGGTTACTTTCTCGGCGTCTCCCGGGGATGGGGCGCGGTGGGTTTATGGATCGGCTTGTGCGTCGCCCTGATCCTGATCGGAGCGGTGTTGCTGTGGGTCTGGCATCGCACGGTGCGGCTGTTGGAGGCCCAGTGCGCGCCGCTATAGTCCACTATTGGCTGCTGGGCATGCGCGGCGGCGAGCGGGTGGTCGAAGCCTTGTGCCGCTTGCTGCCCGAGGCCGACATCTTCACCCTGTTCTACCGGCCGGACCGCGTCAGCCCGCTGATCCGGTCGCGCCGGGTCACCGCCTCCTTCCTCGATCCGCTGCGCAACCATCATCGCTGGCTGCTGCCCCTGATGCCGGTGGCGCTCGAGCACTTCGACTTGCGCGGCTATGACCTGATCGTCTCCAGCGAGTCCGGTCCGGCCAAAGGGGTGGTGGCCCCGTCCGCCGCGCGCCATGTCTGCTACTGCCACACGCCCATGCGCTACCTGTGGGATCTGTATCCCGCCTATCTCCACGAGTTCACCCGCTCGTCGTGGAAGCGGGCGCTGCTCGCCCCGCTGTCGAGCTACCTGCGCCTGTGGGATTACGCTTCGGCGGCCCGCGTCGATGAGTTCGTCGCCAACAGCCGCCATGTGGAGCGCAGGATTTGGAAGACCTACCGGCGGGAGTCGCGGGTCATCTATCCGCCGGTGGCGGTCGAGACGTTCTACCACAAGCCCGCCGAAGACTACTACCTGATCGTGGCCGGACTGGTGGCGTACAAACGCATCGACATTGCCGTGCGGCTTTTCACACAGACCGGACGCAGGCTGCGAGTGGTTGGAGACGGCCCGGAATACGGCGCGCTGCGCGGCCTGGCGGGCAAGAGCGTGGAGTTCCGGGGCCGCCTGCCCGAGGAGGAATTGCGCGAGGCCTACGCGCGGTGCCGCGCCCTGCTCATCCCGGGCGAGGAAGACTTCGGCCTGGCGGCGGTGGAGGCGCTGGCCAGCGGCAAGCCCGTCATCGCCCTGGGCCGCGGCGGCGTGCTGGAAAGCGCTGCCGGGGGCGGCCTGTTCTACGATCAGCCCGAAGGCCTGGGCGCGGCCATCGATCGCTTTGAGCGGATGGAATCGCAATTCCGTCCCGAGGAGCTGCAAGCTTCCGTCCGGCGCTTCTCCGAACCGCGCTTCGCCGCCGAGATGCGGGAAGTATTATCATTGCCTAGGTGAATTCAATGCGGTGGTTGACCGGCCTGGTCTTGATCGCGGCGGCGGCGGGAGAAGATGCCCGTGTATTGCTGCCCAAGCCGGGCGCCTTCCGGGCGCTCACCGAGCCGGCCTGCTCCTACGCATCGACCCAGCATCGCAAGGGCATCATCCGCCCGGACGACCGCGTGCTCGCCTGGCTGCGCGCCGTGCACAACGGCGGAGCGATCCCGATAAGGCTGTTTCTCTCGGCGCCGCGCGTGATCAACGACACCTACGGCCTGTTCTTCTACGATCCCGACGGCGGCTACGTTTCGGCGTACAAGAAGGACTACGGCTACGAGTTCTACGGTTGGCGCGGCGGCGTGATGGTGGTGAAGGGGCGCGATGGCACGCTCTGGTCGGCGCTGACGGGCCTGGCTTTCGACGGGCCGGGCAAGGGACGCCGCCTGGAGCGAATCGCCAGCATGGTCACCGACTGGAGCTACTGGCTGATGCTGCATCCGGAGTCCACGGTGTACGATCTGTACGACGGCAAGAAGTACGCTGCCGTCGATCTGCCGCGGGACATGGCGGCCGAAGCCGAGAGCACCATGGGCAAGGTTGATCCGCGATTGGCGCCGAAGGCCCTGGTGATGGGCGTCGAAGCCGGCGGCCAGACCAAGGCCTATCCGCTGGAGGGCGCCGGGGAGCGCGCCTGCTTCACCGGCACGGTGGGCGGCGAGCCCGTCGCCGTGTTCTGGTACGGCCCCACGTCCTCGGCCGCCGCTTTCAGCAGCAAGCTGGATGGGCGTCCGTTGATTTTCTACGCGGACGGCGTCTCGCCGGAAAGCGCGCCGTTCAAGGACAAGGAGACGGGCACGCGTTGGACGCTGGCCGGGCGCGGCGTGGACGGGCCCTTGCGCGGCAGGGAGCTCCAGTGGGTCAACAGCGTGCAGTGCCGCTGGTATGCCTGGTCGGCGGAATACCCGGCAACGGCCGTGTATGGCAAGTAAACTCCTTCCGCTTCTGCTGGCCGCCGGCGCACTCTGGGCCGAACCCCTCCGCGGGGTGCTGGTAAGCCCTTCTCAGCTCGACGGTGCGCTGCGCGAGCCCGGCGCCATAGTGCTGGCCCTCTCTGAGCCGGCCGCCGGATCCGCCCGGCGCGTGCGCGCAGCGGGACGCGCGTTGTACTACTGGATCGAGATTGCGCGCAACCCGCGGATGGCGGACGCGCATCCCGAGTGGATGGCCAGTCTCCAGGGCCATCCGGAGTGGCGCCGCCTGTTTCCCCGGGCCTCCAAACCCGCGGACGGCGAAGTGGTCAAGAACTATCCGTGGGTTCCCGTGAGCTACCGGGAGGCCTTTGAGGCGCACCTGGCCCGTGTCGCCGAGCTGCTCCGCGAGCTGCCGCCCGCCGACGGGATCTTCCTCAACGATCTCCAGGCCGGGCCCTCGGCCTGCGGGTGCGGCAACTCCCTCTGCCGCTGGACCGCCGATTACGGGCCCATCCGCACGGCGACGCCTCTGCCCGCCGATGCCGCCGCGCGTTTCGCCGCCGAGGTGGGCAAGCTGGCGCCCCGCTCGAAGATCATCCCGGTGTGGACCACCGAGTGCGAGGAGCGCGACAAGGAGAAGCGTTGCGCTGGAGTGGGTTGCTTCGCCGGGGCCTGCTGGCGGGAGTGGACCGCGCAACTGACGCCCCTGGCCGGGCAGGCCGAGACTCTCGGCGTTCTGGCAACCGCCCGCGCGCTGGACCGCGATTCGGCCTGGATCGCACGCGCCCTGGCGTCGTTCGCGGAGATGCCCCCCATTCGCGGCGGGAAGGCCCTGGCGGCGGGGCGCCTGGTCGCCGTGCTCCAGGGATGGGACGCACCGCCGGACGAGGTCCGGGCGCAGATCCGGAGCGCCGTGGCGGCGGGAGCGGGCTACCTCGTCGCGCGCATTCCAATCGAGCAGGGGTGGGAGCCGCGCGTGGTTCCGGTTCGGTAGACTAAGGACTGAATGGGCACGACGACCCTCCTGCCGGAACGGGAGACAATTCGGCGCGACGACCGGACGCCGCTCTACAACGTCGTCCTGCTGGACGACGACGACCACTCCTACGACTACGTCATCGAGATGCTGCAGAAGCTGTTCCTGCTTTCGACCGAACAGGCCTTCCGTCACGCCGTGGAGGTCGATAGCATGGGCCGGACCATCGTCATCACCTGCGAGCTGCCCGAGGCCGAGTTCGCCCGCGACCAGATCCAGGCCTACGGCGCGGATCCTCGCATCGCCGGATGCAAAGGCTCCATGTCGGCGATCCTCGAGCCGGCCGCGGGGCCCAAGTAACGCCGGGACAATCCTGGGTAGAATGAGTCTATGCCAACGGAAAATTGTGACATCGGACTGATTGGTCTGGCTGTCATGGGCCAGAATCTGGTCCTGAACATGAACGACCACGGGTATCGCGTGGCCGTGTTCAATCGAACCGTCTCCAAGGTGGACGACTTCATTCAAAACGAAGCCGCCGGAACCCAAGTGGTGGGCGCGCACTCGATTGCGGAGCTGGCGCAGGCGCTCAAGAGGCCCCGGCGCGTGATGCTGATGGTCAAAGCCGGCGAGACCGTCGACCAGATGATCGACAACCTCACGCCGCACCTGGAAAAGGGCGACATCGTCATCGACGGCGGCAATTCGCACTATCCGGACACCAACCGCCGGACCAGTGCGCTGGCGGAAAAAGGGATTCTGTTCATCGGGACCGGGGTCTCGGGAGGCGAGGAGGGGGCGCGGCACGGCCCGTCGATCATGCCCGGCGGAAGTCCGGCCGCCTGGCCTCACGTGAAGGAGATTTTTCAGTCCATCGCGGCCAAGGTCGAGGACGGCTCGCCATGCTGCGACTGGGTGGGAGAGAATGGCGCCGGCCATTACGTCAAGATGGTCCACAACGGCATCGAGTACGGCGACATGCAGCTCATCTGCGAGGCCTACCAGTTGCTGAAGGACGGCCTGGGGCTCAATGCCGCGGAGCTGCACGAGGTGTTCGCCGAGTGGAACCGGGGCGAGCTGGACAGCTACCTGATCGAGATCAGCAGCGAGATTTTCGCCAAGAACGACGAGGACGGCGCGCCCCTGATCGACAAGATCCTGGACACCGCCGGCCAGAAGGGCACCGGAAAGTGGACCGGCATCAGCGCCCTGGAGCTGGGCACGCCGGTTACGCTGATCGGAGAAGCGGTCTTTGCCCGCTGCCTGTCGGCCATGAAAGAGGAGCGAACGGCGGCCTCCGCGATCCTGACCGGGCCGAAGCGCGCGGTGGAGCCCGACCGCGCCGGCTTCATCGAGGATGTGCGGCGGGCTTTGTACTGCTCGAAGATGATCTCCTACGCGCAGGGGTACATGCTGCTGCGCGAGGCCGCCAAAGAGCAGGGCTGGAATCTGAACTTCGGCGGGATCGCCCTGATGTGGCGCGGGGGCTGCATCATCCGCAGCCGCTTCCTGGGAAAGATCAAGGAAGCTTACGACAACAACCCCCAGCTCACCAATCTGCTGGTGGACGGCTTCTTCAGCCAGACGCTCAACAACTACCAAGCCTCCTGGCGGCGCGCCATCGTGCAGGCGATTCAGTATGGTGTGCCGACGCCGGCTTTCTCCACGGCGCTCTCTTTCTTCGACGCCTACCGCACGGCCCGCCTGCCCGCCAACCTGCTGCAAGCCCAGAGGGACTTCTTCGGCGCCCACACCTACGAACGGGTCGACCGGCCGCGCGGCGAGTTTTTCCATACCAACTGGACCGGACGCGGCGGCCGGGTCTCCTCGGGGACCTACAACGTGTGACGGGAGAAGATCCCGGAGGAGCTGAATGAGCTACGGTCTGAATATCCGTCCGCGAGGCGCGCTGGACCTGGTTTCGCTGGGCGCCTTGGTGCATCGCCTGGACCCGGGGATCATTCCCTTCCGCAAAGCCGGCCAGTGCCAGATCCATGTCAGCGGAGGTGAGTTCAATGTCGCCGCCAACCTGGCGGACTGCTTCGGCCTGGCGACCGGCATCGCCTCGGCGATGGTCGACTATCCGATCGGCGATCTGATCGCCGAGCGGGTGAAAGCGATGGGCGTGAAGCCCTTCTACAAGCGGTTCCGGCACGACGGAGTCACGGGGCCGAACATGGCGGCCGTCTACAGCGACCGCGGCCAGGGCGTGCGCGCGCCAGTGGTTTTCTATAACCGCTCGAACGAAGCGGCGGCCCGGCTCAAGCCGGGCGACTTTGACTGGGGGACGATCTTCTCCGGCGGCGTGCGCTGGTTCCACAGCGGAGGGATCTTCGCGGCGCTCTCGGAAACCACTTCGGAGTTGATCATCGAGGGGATGCAGGCGGCGCGGGCCGCCGGCGCGGTGGTCTCCTTCGACCTGAACTACCGGGCCAAGCTATGGAGTTTCTCCGGTGGGCCGGAGCGCGCCGTGGCGGTCCTGCGGCGCATCGTGAACAACGTCGACGTCCTGGTCGGAAACGAGGAAGACCTGCAGATGGGGCTGGGCATGCCCGGCCCGGAGGTCGCCGCCAAGTCCAAGCTCGACCCCAGCGCGTTCTTCGGGATGATCGACCGCGTGGTCGAGCGGCACCCGCAAATCAAGATCGTCGCGACCACGCTCCGCGAAGTGCACTCGACCAACCGGCATAGCTGGGGCGCGGTGGCCTGGATCGATGGCCAAACGTACGTCGCTCCCGCGTGCGAGTGCGATGTCCTGGATCGGGTGGGCGGCGGCGACGGGTTCGCTTCCGGTTTCTTCTATGGTCTGCTCACGGGCGAGCCGCCGGAAGAGGCGGTCAAGCTGGGCTGGGCCCACGGCGCGCTGCTGACCACGTTTCCGGGCGACACCACCATGGCCACCGTGGAGCAAGTGCGCGCTTTTGCCAAGGGCGGATCGGCGCGCATCCAGCGGTAGGGCGAGGGGTTTGACTCGGTCCCGAGATTCTGATGTAATGAATGGGAGGCAGTCGCCTCCCTCCTTGCTCCTCAGTAGCTCAATGGTAGAGCATTCGGCTGTTAACCGAAGGGTTGTAGGTTCGAGTCCTACCTGAGGAGGAGCCAAACCAAAGTCTTTACTTCCAACACAACCAATAGACGACGCGCCACTTGCCGCCCCGCGGCCAAGCTGGGCCCGCCAATGTAAGTTTACCCGTCCTTACCCAAGTTTCCTTATCCTTGTCCCCAAGGGTACCCCCAGTTCCCCCCAGTGCTTTCGCAAATGCGACGCCACGAACTGCTCCAACAACGGCGACGCTGCCAGCAAACCATCGCGTAGCTGCAGGCCCGGAAGCAGACCATCGGCCGAAGAAAAATGCCGGCAATGAGTGAGTTCTGGCGTAGAATCATAATCAGAGGCACGGTTCGACAGGCCAGCGCCAAGCGCACCCTCCGAAAGGCACCTCCAACTTCGATGTATCGGAAGGTGAGGCATGCTTTCGCAAGCGACGGCGCAGATCCCGCAAGTTCAGATTTGGCACATTGACCGGCTGGTCTACTACGC
>JACOSH010000258.1 GCA_016178945.1 Acidobacteriota bacterium | reverse complement strand
GGCTTCCTGTATGTGCGAAAGTCGAAGATCCCGAAGCTGTGGCCCCTGATGCCGGCGCCTCCGGAGATGAACGGCAACATCCGTAAGTTCGAGGAGATCGGCACGCACCCGGCCGCCAATCACAACGCCATCGGCGAGGCCTTGACCTTCCACGAGGCCATTGGGGTGGAGCGCAAGGCAGCGCGGCTGCGCTACCTGCGGAGGTTGTGGAGCGACCGGCTGGGCCGTCTGCCCGCCGTAGCGCTGCGGACCAGCAACGATCCGGAGCAGGCCTGCGGCCTGGGGCTGGTTTCGGTGGAGGGCCGCGATCCGGGCGAAATGGCCGGCGCCTTGATGGAGAAGCACCACATTATCACGGTGGGGATCAAACACAAGGACTTCCAGGGGCTGCGCATCACGCCCAACATCTACACGACGCTGGGCGAGATCGACGCGTTCTGTGCGGCGATGGAAAAGCTGATCCGCGCTTAGCCGCCTTTCGGGCACTACACCGCCCTTGAGTCTCTCGCTGGCCGGTATAATAACAGTATGCTTGCCAGAATCGTTCTCCCCCTCGCGGCGTTGGGCTGCGCCGCGGCGGCCGACGTCGCCGTCCTTGAGCAGATCATCGCCAAGGTCAACGGCGACATCATCACCCGCGGAGAGCTGGAGCGCACCCGCCAGTCTCTGCAGGCCGAGATGCGCCAGCAGAACGTGCCGGCCGGCAAGATGGAAGAGATGCTCAAGGAGCGCGAGAAAGACTTCCTCAAGGACCAGATCGACCAGTTGCTGTTGGTGCAGAAGGGCAAGGAGCTCACCATCAACTGCGACCCCGAGGTCAACAAGGAGATTGGCCAGATCCAGTTGCAGGCCAAGCTCAGCGACACCGACAAGTTTCACCAGTACGTGCGCGAGCAGACCGGCATGACCTTCGAAGACTTCAAGCAGCAGCTCAAGAACCAGTGCCTGACACAGCGCGTAATCCGGCAGGAGGTCGGCGGCCGGATCAGTATCGCCAAGCCGGAGATCGAGAAGTATTACCAGGAGCACAAGGCCGAGTTCATCCGCAAGGAGCAGGTGTTCCTGCGCGAGATCTTCCTGTCGACGGCCGGCAAGACGCCGGAGCAGGCGGCGGCGGTGGAAAAGAAAGCCAGGGACCTGGTGGCCCGGGCGCGGAAGGGAGAGAAATTCCCGGAGATGGCGCGCGACCACTCGGAAGCGGAGTCGGCCAAGAGTTTCGGCGAGATGGGATGGTGGAAGCGCGGCGAGCTGAAGAAAGAGATCGAGGACATCGTGTTTAAGGAGAAGCGGAACTTTGTCACCGATCCCCTCAAGGTCGAGAACGGCTTCCTGATCCTGAAGCTGGAGGAGCGTCACGAAGCGGGACAGGCCCCGCTGGAGGAAGTGGAAAGCGAGATTCAGGAGAAGCTGTATGTGCCGCGCATGCAGCCGAAAGTGCGCGAATACCTGACCAAGCTGCGCGAGGACGCATTCCTGGAGATCCGCGAAGGGTATGTGGACAGCGGCGCGGCGCCCGGCAAGGACACCGGCTGGAGGGATCCCGCCCAGCTCAAGCCGGAGACCACGACCAAGGCCGAAGTGGCCGCCCGCAAGAAGCGCCGGCTGCTGAAGGTGCTTCCGCTGCCCGGCGGGAGGAAGGGCCGGGAGGCGGTCGCGGCGGCGGCCGCGGCAACCGCTCCCGCGCCCACGACCGCTCCGGCGGCGCCGGCGCCGGCTCCGAAATGAAAACCCCGTTTGTCAGCGAACTCGAGCCGGACCGGCCGGTGGCGGCCACGTTTCTGGTTCACAACAAGGAGGTCCGGCAGAAGAAGTCGGGCGAGCCCTACCTTTCTCTTTCGCTCAGCGACCGCACGGGCGAGGTGGACGCCAAGATGTGGGACAACGTCGTGGATATCATGGAGACCTTCGACCGCGGCGACTTTGTCAAGGTCAAGGGCATTCTTCAGATCTTTCACAACCGCCCCCAGTTGACCCTCCACAAAGTGCAGCGGGTGGAGGACGGCGAAGTGGATTTCACCGACTACTTCCCCGCTTCGCGCCGGAATCCCGACGAGATGCTGTCCGAGCTCCGGGGGATCGTCGCCGGGATCGGAAACCGCGACCTGCGCGGGCTGCTGGAGGCGATCCTCGGCGACGAAGAGATCGCCCGGCGTTACAAGACCGCTCCCGCCGCCAAGAGCATCCATCACGCCTGGCTGGGAGGATTGATCGAGCATGTGTTGTCGCTCTGCGCGCTGTGCCGGATGACGGCCTCGCACTATCCATGGGTCGATCTCGACCTGCTGCTCACCGGCGCCGCGCTGCACGACCTCGGCAAGATCCACGAGCTCAGCTACGAACGCGGCTTTGGCTACACTACCGAGGGACAGCTTCTGGGACACATGGCCATTGCGCTGCGCATCGTGGCCGCCAAGCTGAGCGGCCTGCCGGACTTTCCGCCGCGCCTACGCACGCTGGTCGAACACATGATTCTGAGCCATCACGGCAAGCTGGAGTTCGGATCGCCCAAAGTTCCGCAGTTCCCGGAAGCCCTGCTGTTGCACTATCTCGACGATCTGGATTCCAAGATGGAGTGCATGCGCTCCCAGGTGGAGCGAGACCCGCTGGTGAACGGAGATTTCACGGCCTACAGCGCGCCGCTGGATCGCAGCGTGTTGAAGAAAGAAAAGTACCTGGAAGGGAGCTCCGCGCCTAAACCCCTCGTTGCGGAACCCTCCGGGCCGCCTGTTGCCCAGAAGCCGCCCGGGCCCGTTCGCCTGGGGACCCTCGGCGAGAAACTGCTGGGCGCTTTGAAGAGGGAGAACTGATGCGCAAGCCGGCTCCTCCGCGCGAAGTGCCCCCGCCGCTGGAGCTGCTGTGCCTGCGGGCGCTGTGGTCGATCGAGGAAGGGAAGGTGAACGCCGTGCGGCAGGTCGTGTCGCGGACCAAACCCCTGGCGTACACCACAGTGATGACGCTGCTCGACCGGCTGGCGCGCAAGGGCACGGTTTCGCGGCGGAAAGTGGGCCGCGCGTACGTCTACGCGCCGGCCAGGTCGCGCGAGGCCATGCGCTGGGCCGCCCTGCGCGAGTTTGTCGACGCCTATTTCGACGGATCGTACGAAGCGCTGGCGGAGTTCCTGCGCCAGCCGAAGCCGGAAACCAACGGCGCGGCCGCCGCCGAGGACCCGGGCCTGGACGCCGTGCTGCTGTAGAAGCCGGGAAGCCGGGCTTCCCCTTTTGTTACTCTGAACAGAGATGCCCCTCTCCGATTCTTTCTTCGGCAGCCGCCTGGCCATCACCGGGCGGGACCTGGAGCGCTACCTGGCCGAAGCGCTCTCGCGAGGCGGGGACTACGCCGACCTCTACTTCGAGTACATCGCCACCAGCTCCATTTCCATGGACGACGCCATCGTCAAGAGCGCCACCCAGGGCGTCTCGCTCGGGGTGGGCGTGCGGGTTCTGGCGGGCGAGCGGACGGGCTACGCCTATAGCGACGACTTGAGCCCGGAGAGAATCGTGAAGGCGGCCAGAGTCGCGGCCTGCATTGCGGCCGGCCCCTCCCAGGTCGAGAAAACACCGCTGCGGGAAGGGGACAAGCATAACCTCTATCCGGTCCTGACCGCGGCCACCGAGACGGCCTTTTCCGATCGCGTGGAGATGGTCAAGCGCGCCGACCGCTGCGCGCGCGCCTACGATCCGCGCGTCTTCCAGGTCCAGGCCAGTTTCGTGGACAACTTGCGCCACGTGCTGATCGCCACCAGCGACGGCATCCTGAACTACGACCGCCAGCCCATGGCGCGCATGAGCGTCCGGGTTCTGGCCCGCCAGGAAGGCTCGCCGCCACAGAGCGGGCATGCCGGGGGCGGCGGGCGCGTCGGGCTGGAGTTTTTTCTGGAAGAGAAGACCCCCGAACATTTCGCCACCGAGTCCGCGCGCCAGGCGATCGTGCAACTGGACGCGATCGACGCCCCGGCCGGCGAGATGACGGTAGTGCTGGGTCCCGGCTGGCCTGGCATTCTCCTCCATGAGGCCGTGGGCCACGGTCTGGAGGCGGACTTCAACCGCAAGGGCACCTCGGCCTTCTCCGGACGCATCGGCCAGCAGGTCGCCAGCCCGTTATGCACGGTGGTCGACGACGGCACCATCCGCAGCCGGCGGGGCTCGCTCAACATGGATGACGAGGGCGTGCCCACGCAGCGCAACGTCCTGATCGAGAACGGCATCCTGCGCGGCTATCTCCAGGACCGGCTGTCGAGCCGCATCCTGCGCTCCGGGCAAACCGGCAGCGGACGGCGCGAAAGCTACGCGCACATCCCCATGCCGCGCATGACCAACACCTTCATGCTGGCCGGCGAGAGCGATCCTTCCGAGGTCGTCCGCTCCGTGCCGCGCGGCCTGTACTGCAAGAGCTTTGGCGGCGGGCAGGTCGACATCACCAACGGCAACTTCGTGTTCACCGCGTCGGAGAGCTATTTGATCGAAGACGGCCACCTGACCCGCCCGGTGCGCAACGCCACCCTGATCGGCAACGGTCCGGAGACGCTGCGATTCGTCAGCATGGTCGGCCACGACCTGGAGCTGGACGAGGGCATGGGCATCTGCGGCAAGGAAGGCCAGAGCGTGGCGGTGGGCGTTGGACTGCCCACCATCAAGATCGACCGGATCACGGTGGGAGGCACGGCGTGATCGATCTGGCCGCCGATCTTGTCCAGCAGGCGCTGGCCGCGGGGGCGACCGGGGCCGAGTGCATCCTCTCGGAAGGCGAAGAATTCTCGGCCAACGTGCGGATGC
Source organism: Acidobacteriota bacterium (assembly GCA_016178945.1). GTDB lineage: Bacteria > Acidobacteriota > Terriglobia > Bryobacterales > Bryobacteraceae > JACOSH01. Next base: position 15,789 of record JACOSH010000258.1, on the reverse strand, counting down.
GCGAGCTGGAGAGCCTGAAGGAGGCCGGATCGCGCGGCGCCGGCTTGCGGGTGGTGAAAGGCAAACGGAGCGGCTCCGCCTACACCTCGGATTTCTCCGTCGAAGGGATCCGCCGCCTGGTGGCCTCCGCCGTCGAGATGGCCGGGATGACCACGGAAGATCCGCACGCCGGGCTGCCGGATCCGGACGAGCTGGGCGCGCTGGACGGAGATCTGAAATTGTTCCGCGGCGACGTGGCCGACCTGGATACGCCGCGCAAGATCGAGCTGACCCGGGAAACCGAGATCGCGGCCCTGGATTTCGATCCGCGCATCGCCAACTCCGAAGGCGCCTCCTTCGACACGCATCTCGGGCATCACGTCTTCGCCAACTCCCATGGATTCGCCGGCGAGTATCGAACCAGCTATTGCTCGCTGAGCGCGGTGCCCATCGCCAAAGAGGGCGACTCCATGGAGCGGGACTACTGGTATTCGATGGCCCGCGGGCTGGAGGGGCTCGAACCGCCGGCCGAGATCGGGCGCATCGCCGCCCGGCGCGCCTTGCGCCGTCTGGGCGCGCGGAAAGTGGACACGCAAAAGGCGCCGGTGGTCTTCGAGCCGCGAGCCGCCCGCGACCTGCTGGGCGATCTGTTCGAAGCGGTGCACGGCGAGGCGATCTACCGCCAGGCCTCGTTCCTGGCCGGGAAGCTGGGCCAGAGGGTGGCGTCGGAGAAGCTCACCATCATCGACGATGGAACCATTCCCAGCCTGTTCGGCACGTCGCCCTTCGACGACGAGGGCGTGCCGACGCGCCGCACCGTGGTGATCGAGAACGGCGTGCTGAGGAGCTACCTGCTCAACACCTACACCGCCCGCAAGCTGGGCATGAAGACCACCGGGAACGCGTCTCGCGGAATCACCGGCAACGCCGGCATCGGGCACAACAACTTCTACATCGCCCAGGGGGACAAGAGTCCCGAGGAGATCCTCCGCCCGATCCGGAACGGCTTCTACGTCACGGAGATGATGGGCTTTGGGGTCAATACCGTGACCGGCGATTTTTCGGTCGGCGCCAATGGTCTGTGGATCCGCGACGGCGAGCTGGCCTTCCCGGTGTCCGAGGTGACCATCGCCGGAAACCTGAACCAGATGTTGATGAATGTCGAGGCCGTCGGCACGGACCTGGAGTTTCGGGGCTCGACGGCTGCGCCGACGCTCTGCATGGGGGAGATGACCATCGGTGGGAAGTAGGGTCATGCTGGCATCCCTGGCCGCGGTGTTGGCGGCGGGCGGCGCGGCGTTCTGGTGGCTCGATCGCGAGTCGCGCCGGCTCAGCGCCGATGCTCCCGCCCTCACACAGGAGGCCCGGCAGTACACCCGCAACTTGAAGTTAAGCGAAGTGGAGAAGAAGGCCGCCGAAAGCTACTTCAAGCAGGAGGTGGTGGAAATCCAGGGCAAGATCACCAACCAGGGCGGCCGCAAGCTCAAGCTGGTGGAGATCAACTGCGTCTTCCGCGACCCTTACGGCCAGGTGGTGCTGCGCGAGCGCGTCGCCATCGCCGGACGCAAGATGGGCGACCTGGCGCCCGGGGAGACCAAGACCTTCCGCCTGGCCTTCGACAATATCCCCGGGAGCTGGAACAAGGTGCTGCCCGACCTGGTGATCGCGCAGATCGTGTTCGCGTGAGGGGAGCGAAACCGAGCCGGTAGCGCCTTCCCATGGCCGCTCTCCTCATCTTCCTCGGCACCTACCTCGTCCTGGCCCTCGGCCGCGTGCCGCTCCTGCGCGTGGATCGCACCGGCGCGGCCATCATCGGGGCCGGCGCGATGCTGGCGGCGGGCGTCCTGACCATGGACGAAGCCTATCGCGCCGTCAATTTCGACACTCTGCTGCTGCTGTTCGGCATGATGATCGTGGTGGCCAACCTCCGCTTGTCGGGGTTCTTCAGCGCCGTGGCCCATTGGGTGGTGGAGCGGGCGCATCACCCGCTGGTGCTGCTGGCGTCGGTGGTTCTGGTCGCGGGCGTCTTCTCCGCGTTCTTCGTCAACGACACCATGTGCCTGGTGCTGACCCCGCTGGTGCTGGAGATCGCCGAACGGCTGCGGCGGAGTCCGGCGCCTTATCTGCTGGCCGTGGCGATGGCCTCCAATATCGGCAGTGTCGCCACCATTACGGGCAATCCGCAGAACATGATGATCGGGAGCTTCTCCGGCATCCCCTACCGCGACTTTGCCGGGGCGCTGGCGCCGGTCGCGCTGGCCGGGCTGGCGGCTACCGTCGCGATGATCGCCTGGGCCTATCGCCGCGAGTTCCGTCACGCCGGCCGGGTCGAGGTCAGGCTGCGGCCCCCGCGCGTGAATCGCGTCCTGATGGCCAAGGCGCTGGCCGCTTCGCTCGGCATGATCGGGTTCTTCTTTGCCGGATGGCCGGTCCCGGAAGTGGCCTTCGTGGCCGGCGCGCTCCTGCTGGTGACGCGCCGGGTTAAACCGGAAAAGGTCTACCACGAAATCGACTGGCCGCTGTTGGCGCTCTTCGCCGGCTTGTTCGTGGTGGTCGCGGGCCTGGAGAAGACGCCCTGGTTTGCCGGCCTTCCCGGAGAGGTGGCCCGGCTGCGCCTCGATCAGACGGGCACGTTGAGCGCCGCCGCGGCCGTTTTCTCCAACCTGGTGAGCAACGTGCCCGCCGTCCTGATCTTCAAGCCGTTCGTCGAGCGTCTCAGCGATCCGCGGCGCGCCTGGCTGGCCCTGGCGATGTCTTCCACGCTGGCCGGAAACCTGACGCTGCTGGGATCCGTGGCGAACCTGATTGTGATGCATCGGGCGCGCCATGAGGTCCGGATCGGATTCTGGGAGTACACCCGGGTCGGCGCGCCGCTGGCGGTGGTGACGATCCTGATCGGCGTCCTGGTGCTGGGCTAAATGTCCGCGGCCTACTTCCCAATACAAAAAGTGGAAAAAATCCGGTTCAGGATGTCGTCCGCCGTGGTGGCGCCGGTGATGCCGTCGATCGGACGCAGCGCCCCATAGAGATCCAGCAGCAGCATCTCGTGGGGGATATTCTCTTCGACCGCTCCGCGGGCTTTGTCCAGGTACTGAAGCGACTCGCTGAGCAATTGCTCGTGCCGGAGGCTGGTGATGAGGCCGGCCTCGGAGTCCAGGCCGGACTCCGAAACGATCGCGTCGCGGAGCGCCTCCACGCCTTGCCCGGTGAGCGCCGACACCGGCAGGTAGTCCCCTTCGGCGCGGCAGCCGAGGTCGATCTTGTTCCCGGCCAGGATCCAACGCCCTTGCTCCCGGGCGCGGGCGATCAGCTCGTGGTCCGGCGGCTCCAGCGGCGCCGAGGCGTCCAGGACCACCAGGGTGACATCGGCGTCGGCCATGGCCTGGAAGCTGCGCTCGATTCCCAGCCTCTCCACCAACCCCTCGCCCTGGCGGATTCCCGCCGTGTCCACCAGTTTCACGGGAATGCCCCGGATCGCGGCCACCTCGCTGACCAAGTCGCGCGTGGTGCCTGGGATGTCGGTTACAATGGCGCGATCCTGTTCGAGCAGGCGGTTGAAGAGGCTGCTCTTGCCCACGTTGGGCCGTCCCACGATGGCCAGGGTCATGCCGGAATGCACCAGCTTGCCATAGGCGAAGCTCTTTGCCAGCTTCGCCAGGCCGCCGCGCAGCCGGTCGATGCGTCCCAGAATCTGGTCCGGTGCGGCCACGCTCACGTCGTCCTCGGCGAAATCGATGCCGGCTTCCAGCAGGGCGATCAGCTCCAGCAACTGCTCCTTGAGCGGCGCGAGCCGCCGGGAGACCGACCCTTCGACCTGCTGGGCCGCCACCCGCGCCTGGTGCAGCGTGGTGGCTTCGATCAGGTCGCGCACCGCCTCGGCTCGCGGCAGGTCGAGGCGCCCGTTGACGAAGGCGCGCAGCGTGAATTCGCCCGGCTCGGCCAGCCGTGCGCCGGCCTGCAGGGCGCGCTCGACGCACCAGCGCAGCACCACCGGCGCACCGTGGCAGGAGATCTCGACGACGTCCTCGGCGGTGTACGAGCGGGGCCGGGAAAAGAACGTCACGACCACCTGATCGACGGTCTGACCGGCTTCGTCGAGGAGACGGGCTAACCGCGCACTCCAGGGCGCCCAGTCCGGCGCAGGGCGGAAGCGGAGGATGCGCTCGGCCACCGCGCGCGCCTGGCCGCCCGACAGCCGCACCACCCCCAGTCCTCCGCGGCCGGGAGGCGTCGAAATGGCCACGATGGTGTCGGTGAGAGACAACGACTACCGGAAGCCGCGTCCCCGCGGGCGATCGCCACCGCGCCCGCCCGGCCGGCGATCGAAGCGTCCGGGACCGTCTCGTCGGGGCGGGGGCGGCGGAGGCGGCGGTTGGACGCTCGCCATGCCCGCGGGATAGACCACCACCTGCCGGTGCGGACCGGCGCCGGCGCTCTCGCTGCGCAGCGTCGTCTCGCCGCGCAGCGCCCAGTGGATCACGCGCCGCTCCCGGCTGTTCATGGGATTGAAGAAGAACGGAGAGCCCGTGCGCTTCACCTTCTCGGCCGCGGCGCCGGCGCTCAACCGCAGCTCCTCGATGCGCAGCGCGCGGTAGTCGTTGCAGTCGAAGGAAATCCGGGAGTGATCCTCGTTGGGCACGCCCAGGCATTCCATGGTGATGTGTTCCAGGGCCAGCAGCAGCTCCGCCTTGTTGCCCAGCAAGAGATCCTCGTCGGGACCCGAGAACTGCACCGTGATGTCCGGGTTCTCGAAGTCGGGATGGGCCGGCTCGGCTTCCACCAGCTTGAAGTCCAGGTCGAAGCCGGCGCTGTCCAGCAGAGGCCGGAGCACTCGGTCCAGTTTCGGCTGGTACTGGGCAATCGTGTATTTCCTGTCGCTCACCGGTTTATTTCCTGAAGCCCTTCTTCTTCACGGGTCCGGCCACGTCGGCGACCGTCGCGGTCTTATTGAAGAACCACTGCTGCCCGATGGCCACCAAATTTCCGGTCAACCAGTATAGCATCAGGCCGCTGGCCGCTCCATAGAACATGAAGCCGAAGACCAGCGGCATAAATTGCATCATCTTCTGCTGGGTCGGATCGCCGCCCGTGGGAGGCGACATCTTGGACATCAGGAACTGCGTGGCGATAAAGACGATGGGCAGAACTTTGATCATATGCGTTTCGGCCTGCGAGAGGTCTCCCACCCAGAGCCAGCTCGCGCCGCGCAGCTCGATGGCGATGGTGAACACCTTGTAGAAGGCCAGGAGAAGCGGGAATTGCAGCAGCATCGGCACACATCCGCCCATCGGGTTGGCGCCGTGCTTGTTGTACAGCTCCATCACCTCCTGGTTCTGCTGCTGCTTGCGCGGATCCCGCATCCCGACGTTCTTGTACTTGTCGTTGATCACCTGGATCTGCGGCTGCAGCAACTGCATCTTCTTCATGGACTTCATGCTGCTCAGCTTGAGCGGCAGCAGCGCGAAGTTGATCAGAACCGTGGCCACCACGATGGACCAGCCCCAGTTGCGCACGAAGCCGTCGTGGAGCCAGTGCACCAGCAGGAACAGCGGCTGCGCAATGAACCCGAACCAGCCCCAGTCCACCACCTGCTCCAGCTTGGGATTCACCTTCTTGAGGATATCCAGGTCCTTGGGGCCCAGAAAAAAACTGAAACGGTTGCGCCCCTCGCCGCCCACCGCCGCGCCGGCGAAGGGCTGTTCCTCCTGGTGAAAGGGCGTCGCGACTTTGTCGCTGAAGGTCTGGACTTCGATGGCGCCGTTTCCGGGCGGCAGGAAGACGGCGGTGAAGTAGGTGTCTTCCACGCCGGCAAACGTGTAGACGCCGGACGCGCTCACGGGCGCCTCCTTGGCCACCTTGGCTTCGTTGCTGACCAGCTTGCCCGCCGCCGCATCATAGTAGATGGCGTGCTGCGCCACCGACGGACTGGGCACCGTCAAATCGCCGAAACCCGCGCGCCAGGCGATATGATGCGGAACCGGCCGCGCGTTCTCGGTCACTTCCGTGAGGATCTGCGACAGGTAGCCGTTCTTGGTGAAATGCAGGCTCTTGCGGGCGGTCGTCTGGGTGTTGGAAAACTCGAATTCGACGCCCAGCCCATCGTCGGACCTCTTGGCGGCGTATAGCGCCGCGTTCAAATCGACCGATGGATTGTTCTTGAAAACCAGCGCCAGCGGATAGCCGGCCTTTTCGGCCGCGGCCGAGTTCACCACGTCCAGCGGCTTGTTGGAATGGTCGCGGTAGTTCTTCAGCAGCCAGCTCCGCACCACGGCGCCGCGATTGGAAAACGTGATTCGGTAAACGCCGGTGTCCAGCACGAGGGTCTCCTCGGCCTGCGCCGCCACCGGCGCGGCGGGCCTGGCCGGCTGGACTGCCGCGGGCTCGACCGGGGGCTTGACCTCCGGTTTGGAGGCAGCCGGCGCAGGCGCAGGCGCCGGCTGTGGAGCCTTCTTCGCCGGGATAGGCGGAGGAGCGATCTTCGCGTAGTAATATTGGGTGCCGAACAGGACCGCCAGCATCAACACCAGCGCCAGCAGCAGCCGTATCTCCATCGAGAGTTCTTTAGGTTGGTCGGCCATAGCGAAGACTAACGAACGGGATCGAATCCCCCGGAATGAAACGGATGGCAGCGGCCGAGCCGCTTCAGTCCCATCCAGAGGCCTCGCCGCACGCCATGCTTTTCCACGGCCTGGCGCGTGTACTCGGAACAGGTGGGATAAAAGCGGCAGGCCGAAGGCAGCATCGGCGACACCAACCACTGGTAGATACGCAACAACCGCCCGACTAGGTTCCGCATCGTGAAAACAACTTCTCTACTTCCCGCTCCAGGTCCGGGAAGGGAGCGGTCTCCGCGCGCCGGCGCGGGTTGATTACGATCTCCCATGGCGCTCCCAGGACACCGAACCGGCGCCGCACCGCCTCGCGCACCCGCCGCTTGATGCGGTTACGCACCACGGCTTTGCCCAGGGCGCGGGGAAGCGTGAAGCCGACGCGCGCGCCGGACCCTTCCGTTCCCCGCAGGCAGAAGGCGGTGAACAGAGGTCCGGAAAACTTGGCGCCATTGTCATAGACCTTGCGGAAGTCCTTGGAGCGCAACAGGTGGGCGCTTTTGGGAAACTCGTGCGTTGACTACCTCTCGGAGCTGACGGTGAGCTTCTTGCGCCCCCGCGCGCGGCGGCGGGCCAGCACGGCTCGTCCGTTCTTGGTTTCCATGCGGGTCAGGAACCCATGCGTCTTGGCGCGCCTGCGGCGATTCGGCTGAAAAGTGCGTTTCGGCATTATCTTCTCTGATCTTTCAGTATAGCAGAACGGTCTTGGATTCCTGCCGTTAGCAGACGGCTCACCTCAGCTCCACTTGCATCTTTCGGGTGGAGTAAGCCTTGCCGTCCCGGGTTAGAAAGCTCAGGACCAGCTCGTGCCGGCCGCGGGGCGTTTCCGCCAGCGGGAGGACCGCTTCATATCCGGAGAAACGGTAGTTGGGCTGGCCGAAGTAGGCGGCGACGTCGGGCCGGTCGCCTCCGTAGCTGGCGGCGTAGTCGCGGCCGTAAAGGGTTGCCCAGGCGCCCGCGGCCGGCGCCTTGACGGCGGCATCGACGGCCCAGCCGCGGATGATCAGGTGGTTCTGCTGAGCCCGGTCGATCACCAGGGGCCGCCCTTCGACTGGGCGCTCGCTGTTCACCTCATCGATCGTCGCCTGGATGCTTCCCTCGCCGGCGCTCGACAGCTTGGAGAGCTCCGGCAGGCGCGGGTCTTCCATCTTTAGCTCGACACCGGGAATGGTCAGGAACTCCACCTCGGTTTCCGGCTCGAAATAGCGCAGGCCCGGCCCGAGCAACGCCGCCCGGACGATCGGCTCGCCCCAGGACTCGCCGCCCAGGCAGCGCGCCAGGTCGCCCAGATTGCCGGGCAGGACGTTGACCAGCAGGCGGTCGCCCAAGACTCCCGGCGCGACCCGGAACACGTGCGCGCGGCCCGAGGCCGTCCACAGGGCCATGGACACCTCGGGAACCCGGAACAGGATCTTGGCCAGCTTGCCCCGGGTGTTTAGTTCCAGCCCAATCCGCAGCAGCAGCGGGCCCCGGGCATCGGGGAGGCGGATCGAATCGCCGGGACGGGCGCGTGTCCTTTGCAAGGACTCGACCCTTTCGAAGCGGGGCCGGTCCCGCCGCCGCAGCAGCAGGCGATGCTCGCCCTGCATCGCGACTTCATACCATTGGTAGAGCGCCAGCCAGGTTTCCGGCGAATCCGCCAGCGGATGGCGGCCGTCGATGGCCGACCAGTCGGCGACCATGTAGCGCGGCTCGCCTCCCACGAGTTGCGCGGCATTGCGCCGATCGAGCCAGGATGTGTAAGCGGAGTAGGTTTGCACCACCGGGAAAGGCGTGTAATTGAGGCGTTCCTCGGAGGCGTAGGCAAAAGAGGGAAACAGAAAGCCCACGGTCTGGCCGCCGATCAGTTGTCGCATGGCGGGTGACAACGGCGCGCTCTCGAGTGACGGCTCGGGAGAGCGCGGCGCGGCCAGGCGTGGGCGTTCGGTGAGGTGGGGGCGGACAGCTAGCGTCCACGCCAGGAGCATGGTTAGTGCGGCCGCCGCTGTCTGCTTGCGGCGGAGGCGCGCCGAATCGGCGAAGAGCAGGAGCAGGCCGGCCGGGACCGCGACGAATGCGTAGAACAACAGGACGTGGCTATCCTGTCTCACGAACCCGTGTTTGAAGGCGGCGAACAGCGGCGGCAGGTACATCCAGAGAAGTCGTGAGCGAAGCACTGCGCCCAGCAGAACCGTCAGCAGAACCAGGGCCATCGCCCAGTAGCAGTCGGCGAGGGCGCCGGGGAGCCCCATTGTCATGCTGTAACCGGAGAATAACTCGTAGCCTCCGCGCAGATACCCGAAGAAATCGGAGAACGAGGCGCTGTGGAGCAAGTAGGCGCCGACGACGAAAGGTGGAGCCCACAGCGCCGCTCTCACGGATCGTTTCATCGCCGCGAAGACGGCCACGGCCGAGAGCGCCAGGACGCCGGCATTGAGCTTCACCAGACAGAGGACGGCGGCTGCCGCCAGCGCCAGCGCGTAAGGCACGGCCCACGCGGTGACCACGCCCGCGATGGACAGCAAGAGAAGCTCCACGAAAACCAAGTAGTAATCCAGGCCCACCGCGCCGATGCCAAGTTCGGGGAAGGACAGGAACAGCGGGAAGCAGGCGCGCGCGGCCGTCGCGGCGGCGGCGAAACAGGCCAGATGGAGGGCGCCGGCGCGGCCGCTCCACGCCAGCCAGCCGAGCGCCAGCATCATGGCCGCCCAGGCGGCGGCCTGCGCGGCCGTGGCTTTGGAGAGATTAGAGCCGATGGGCAGCGGGTTAGCGAGGTATCCCAGCGGCCCCCACGTCCAGATCAGATCGCGTCCCCACACCGCATGGCGGGCCGCGGCGCTGTTGATGGCGAAGATCCAGGAGCGATCGGTGGTGTCGGAGTGACGCGGCGCGTCGAGCGGGCACAGCACAGCCGCCAGCCAGGCCAGCAGCAGCAGCGTCAGGAAAGTATGCCGCGACATGCCGAGTCCGCTATCATAGTGGATTCTCCCTCTTCGATGCGCAATCGGAACTACATTTTTCTGCTCAGCAACCTGGTCCTGAAGGATTTTCGCATCCGCTACCGCAACATGTCGCTGGGCATTCTGTGGTCGCTGGTCAATCCCCTGGTCATGATGGGCGTCCTGACCTTCGTCTTCACCAAGATCCGCCCCAACGACATCGGGCCCCACAACTACGCGGTCTTTGTGCTGTGCGCGCTGGTTCCCTTCAATTTCTACACCATCGCCTTCGCCACCGGCACCACCTCCGTTATCGAGAACTACCACCTCATCAAGCGGGTGCGCTTTCCGCGCGAGGTGATCCCGGTGGCCTCGGTGCTTTCCAATTGTCTCCACTTCCTGGTGCAGATCGCGCTCCTGATCGGCTTCGTGCTGGCCTTCGGATACGGAATGAACCGGTACTGGCTGTGGCTGCCGGTGGTGTGGGGACTGGAGATCGCCTTTGTCTGCGGTCTGACGCTGATCTCTTCCTCTCTGGACGTCTACCTACGCGATGTCCGCTACGTGGTGGAGTCGAGTAACCTGGTGATGTTCTGGCTGGTCCCGATCTTCTATTCGTTCGGCAGTATCCCCAAGCAGTTCGAGCTGGTCTACAATCTGAATCCCATCAGCGCGGTGGTGTTCGCCTCGCGCAACGTGCTGCTGGAGGGCCGGTCACCGGCCGCTTCGCTGCTGTGGAATCTCGCCGCCGTCTCCCTGGCGGTGCTGGCCCTGGGGATGCTGGTCTTCGGGAGGCTGAAGCGGAGGTTCGCGGACTACCTGTAAGGGCCCATGATTGAATTCCGCTCCGTGACCAAATCCTACCAGCGCAGCGGCGGGCGCCAGATCCTGCGCCACGCCCTGATGTCGTTCTTCCGCCGCCGCCAGCCGGAACCGTTCCACGCGCTCAACAACGTCAGCTTCCACCTCACTCCCGGCAAGAGCCTGGCGGTCATCGGACCTAATGGCGCGGGCAAGAGCACCTTGCTCAGCGTGGTCGCCGGAATCGTGTGGCCCGAGCAGGGCACGGTCACGGTGGAGGGTAGCGTGGCCGCGCTGCTGGAGCTGGGCTCCGGGTTCCATCCCGATCTGACCGGCGCCGAAAACCTCCGGCTCAACGCCGCCCTGCTGGGCCTGACGCGCGCCCGGACCCTGGAGCTGACCGGCAGCATCGTGGATTTCTCCGGCCTGCGCGACGTGATGGATGAACCGCTGCGCACCTACTCCACCGGCATGATGATGCGGCTGGCCTTCTCGGTGGCCGTCAACATGGAGCCGGACATCCTCCTGATCGACGAAGTCTTCGCCGTCGGCGATCAGGACTTCCAGGCCAAGTGCATCGAGCGCATCCGCCGGTTCAGACTGGACGGCAGGACCCTGATCTGCGTGTCGCACGATACCGACATTCTGCTGCGGATGTGCGACGAAGGGCTGTGGCTGGATCATGGCGCGGTGGTGCGCTACGGCGATGTGGCCGAGGTCGTCCATGCCTACCGGGACGCCGGGTCTGGTAAGATGAGTGTGTCGTTCCCCTGAAACCACCCACGATGAGATTCGGCGTCATTGTCTTTCCGGGCAGCAATTGCGACCACGACGCATGGTACGCGGTCCAGAACAACCTCGGGCAGCCGGCGGAATTCATCTGGCATCGGAGCCCCAGCCTCGGCCAGGTGGACGCGGTGATTCTCCCTGGCGGGTTCTCCTACGGCGACTACCTTCGCTGCGGGGCCATCGCCAAGTTCTCGCCGGTCATGGAGGCGGTGCGCCGCTTCGCCGCCGCGGGCGGACCGGTCCTCGGCATCTGCAACGGCTTCCAGATCCTGGTCGAAACCGGTCTGTTGCCGGGCGCGCTGATGCGCAATGCCGGCCTGCGGTTCGTCTGCAAGCGCGTGCGCCTGCGCGTCGAGACCACCCGCTCCCCGTTTACTTCCGAGGCGGAAAAGGGCCAGGTCCTGACCTTTCCTGTCGCCCACGGAGAATGCCGCTACGTCGCCGACGAGCGCACCCTCGATGAGCTCGAAGCCGAGGATCGCGTGGCCCTGCGGTACCTCGACAATCCCAACGGATCCCTGCGCGACATCGCCGGCATCCTCAATCGCGAGCGCAACGTGATGGGCCTGATGCCCCATCCCGAGCGGGTCACCGAGCCGCTGATGGGTTCGAACGATGGGTTGACGATTTTCCGTTCCATGGCCGCGGCCTTCGCCCTCGCCCGATGAGCACGGCAACCATCACCCCCGAACTGATCGTCCAACATCAGCTTTCCGAATCCGAGTACCGGAAGATCGTTTCCATTCTGAACCGCGAGCCCACCTACACCGAGCTGGGGATCTTCAGCGTGATGTGGAGCGAGCACTGCTCCTACAAGAGCTCGCGCCTGCACTTGAAGAAGCTGCCCACTGGCGGCGCACGGGTGTTGCAGGGACCGGGAGAGAACGCCGGCATCGTGGACATCGGCGGCGGCTACGCCATTGCCTTCAAGATCGAGTCGCACAACCATCCCAGCTTCATCGAGCCGTTCCAGGGCGCGGCCACCGGCGTCGGCGGCATCCTGCGCGACATCTTCACCATGGGCGCGCGGCCCATCGCGGTGATGGACTCGCTGCGCTTCGGCCGCCCGGACGATCCGGTGAGCGGCGCGCGCAACCGGCGCATCCTGGACGGCGTGGTCTCCGGCATCGCCCACTACGGCAACTGCTTCGGCGTTCCGACCGTCGGCGGCGAATGCCTCTTCGAGCCCTGCTATGACGGCAATCCGCTGGTGAACGTTTTCGCGCTGGGCATCTTCCCCAAGGACCAGATTTTCTATGCCCGCGCGTCCGGCGCCGGCAACCCGGTGATTTATGTGGGGGCCAAGACCGGCCGCGACGGCATTCACGGCGCCTCCATGGCCTCGGCCGAATTCAGCGAAGAGTCCAAGCAGAAGCGGCCCAATGTCCAGGTCGGCGACCCCTTCATGGAGAAGCTGCTGCTGGAGGCGTGCCTGGAGGCGATGCGTACCGGCGCGATCGTCGGCATCCAGGATATGGGCGCGGCGGGCCTCACCTGCTCCACCTGCGAGATGGGCAGCCGCGGCGGCGTGGGCGTCGAGATCGACCTGCGGCACGTTCCGCAGCGCGAGACCGGCATGTCGCCCTACGAGATCATGCTGTCGGAGTCCCAGGAGCGCATGCTGCTGGTGGCCGAGAAGGGGCGCGAAGAGGAAGTCTTCGCGGTCTTCCGGAAGTGGGGCCTGGATGCCGTCACCATCGGCCAGGTGACCGGCGACGGCCTGTTGCGCGTCAAGGACCACGGCCGCGTGGTGGCCGAGATCCCCAATCGCGAGCTGGCCGACGAAGCGCCGCTCTACGACCGTCCCCACTCCCAGCCGCTGCGCCGCGCGCCGATGGAGGCTCCCGTGTTTGGCGGCGGCGATCCAGGCGAAGACCTGGCCGCGATCCTGGCCTCGCCCGATGTCGCCTCCAAGCGCTGGATCTGGCAGCAGTACGACTACATGGTCCGGACCAATACCGTCGCCGGTCCCGGCGGCGACGCCGCCATCGTGCGTATCAAGGAGACCGGCGCTTCCATTGCGATGTCTTTGGACGGCAACCCGCGCTTCTGTTATCTGTCGCCGCGCGAAGGCGCGCGGCTCAACGTCGCCGAGTGCTGCCGGAATCTCTCGACCGTGGGCGCGCTGCCGGTGGCCGCCACCAACTGCCTGAATTTCGGCAATCCCGAGCGGCCCGAGATCATGGCCCAACTGGTGGAGTCGATCGAAGGGATGGCCGAGGCCTGCCGTTTCTTCGAAACGCCGATCACCGGCGGCAACGTCAGCCTGTACAACGAGACCTTGGGCGAAGGCATCTATCCGACGCCGGTCGTCGGCGTGGTCGGGCTCATGAAGACCACCCAGCCCGTCACCATCGATTTCAAGAGCGAAGGCCGCGCGATCCTGCTGCTGGGCGGCCTGGGCGATTGCGACGAGACGCGCTTCGGCGGCACTCAGTACGCCAAAGTGGTGGTGAAGGAGCTGTGGGGTCTGCCCCCGGCTCTCGACATGGAATACGAGAAGTGCGTGCACGCGGCGGCCCGCGAGATCGTCGCGGAGGGTCTGGCGGAATCCGCGCACGATCTGAGCGACGGCGGCCTGGCCGTGGCGCTGGCCGAATCCTCGTTTGGCCCCGCGGGAATCGGCGCGGACATCACGGTCGAGTCCCGCCTCAGGCCGGAGCTGTTGTTGTTCCACGAAGGCCCCTCGCGCATTCTGCTGTCGAGCGCCGAGCCGGGCCGGGTCGCCCGCATCGCGGAGCGCCACAGCGTCGAGCTGGTTCGCCTGGGGGAGACGGTGCGCGGGCGGATCGAGGTACGGAACCGGGAAGTGGTCCTGATCAGCGATGAGATCGGCCGCTTCCAGAGAGGTTGGGAAGGAGCGCTGGAAGAATATGTTCGATAAGTTCCGCGAGGAATGCGGCGTCTTCGCGATCCAGGGGCATCCGGAAGCCTCCAAGCTGACCTACCTGGGGCTCTATGCCCTGCAGCACCGAGGCCAGGAGAGCGCCGGCATTGCCTCCAGCGACGGCCAGGAGATCCGCTGCACCAAGGACATGGGCCACGTCGCCGAGATCTTCACCCCGGCGGTGCTCAACGAGCTTCCCGGCGAGATGGCGATTGGCCACACCCGCTACTCCACGGCCGGCGATACGGTGCTCCTCAACGCCCAGCCTTTTTCGGTGGCCTGCAACAAGGGCCGGGTCGCCGTGGCGCACAACGGCAACATCACCAACGCCGCCGAGCTGCGCCGCGAGCTGGAGATGGAGGGCTCCATCTTCCAAGCTTCCAGCGACACCGAGGTGATCCTGCACCTGGTGGCGCGCTCCCGCGAGCGCACGCTGGCCGGCGCGTTGCGCGACGCCATGCTCCAGTTGGAGGGCGCTTTTTCGCTGGTGTTCCTGGCCCAGGACCGCATCATCGTGGCGCGCGATCCGCACGGCTTCCGCCCTCTGGCCATGGGCCAGATGGAGCTGTCGGGGGGCCGGATCTGCCACGTGTTTGCCTCCGAAACCTGCGCCTTCGACCTGATCGGCGCGGTCTATCTCAACGACGTCGAGCCCGGGGAGATGGTGATCGTCGGCCCGGAAGGAATCACGCGCGAGCGTTACGCCCCCGCCGCGGAGCCCGCGCACTGCGTCTTCGAGCACGTGTATTTCTCCCGCCCGGATTCGATCGTCTTCGGACGCCCGGTCCAGGAGTCGCGCGAGATGCTGGGCCGCTGGCTGGCCCGCGAAGCGCCGGCACCGGCCGACCTGGTGGTGCCGGTCCCCGACTCCGGCGTCGCCGCCGCCATCGGCTACTCGTCGGAATCCGGCCTGCCCTTCCGTCAGGCGCTGATCCGCAACCATTACATCGGGCGGACCTTCATCGAACCCTCCCAGGCCATCCGCGACTTCGGCGTCAAGCTCAAGCTCAACCCGGTGCGCAGCCTGCTGGACGGCAAGAGCGTGGTGCTGGTGGACGACTCCATCGTGCGGGGCACCACCAGCCGCAAGATCGTCCGCATGGTCCGCCAGGCGGGCGCGCGCGAAATCCACCTGCGCATCTCCGGCCCGCCGACGATCTCTCCCTGCTTCTACGGCGTCGACACGCCAGTGAAGAGCGAGCTGATCGCCGCCAACCAATCGGTGGAGGAGATCCGCCGCTTCGTCGAAGCCGACACCTTGGCCTACCTATCGATGGCCTCGCTGCGCCGGGCCGTCTCCGACGACAAGCATGAATTCTGCTACGCCTGCTACAGCGGCAACTACCCGACCGAGCTGATCAACATCGAAGAGCTGATGCGGCCCAAGACCCGGAGGGGGTAGGCGTGGCGCGTGCGTTTTCCGCGCCGTCGTGGTAACAATAGACTTCACAGGGAGGTTAGACATGGATGTATTCTCGCGGCGCGGGTTCCTCACCGCGCTCGGCGCCCTGCCCCTGGCCGGCGCCGATTTCTGGCAGGACAAGAACTTTACCGACTGGAGCGAAAAGGAAGTCGGACGGCTGCTGAACGATTCGCCGTGGTCGAGGTCCATCAGCGCGACGTTCAACATGGAGGGCCGGGGCGCCAGTCCGGGCATGGGAGGCGGTGGTCGCGGCGGTGGCGGCCGGGGCGGTGGCGGAGGAATGGGCGGCGGCGCCATCGGAGGCGCGGACGGCGGCCTGAGTGCGGGAGGTGGTGCGGGAGGTGGTGCGGGAGGCGGCATGGGCGGTGGCGGTGGCATGGGCCG
>JACOSH010000215.1 GCA_016178945.1 Acidobacteriota bacterium | reverse complement strand
TCGCAAAATTTGTCAAGCGGGCGACTCACGGACCAGTTGACCTTGCAGGACCGTATCTGGGAGCATACGTCATATGGACGTTCTGTCGTCGACGGGCGGAAAGGATCTCGAGAATGGCCTTTACAATCGCGGATGCGACGCCCGGAAAGCACCACCCCAGACCAGGGTTGGGGAACGCCTCCAGGACATCCGCAAGGCCCCGAGCTTAACGCAAGTCCGGCTCGCCGAAGCCGCCGAAACCGCCCAGCGGGCCGGCTCCTACGACGAGACGGGAGCCGGTTCTTCGCCTGCGCCGGCCCTCATCAGCCTGCCCAAGGCGCTCAACGTCACCACTGATGAGTCACTGGGCCTGAAGTCGCCGTCGGTCATCCGCTTGAGTAATGCTTTAGTCGCCGCCGGCCCGGTCCGCAAGAACGTCGGGCAAGGAGAACGCTATGGCCGCTAGCACCCTCGAAGCTAGAGCTCATGAACTGCTCGGCCAGCTCGGGCCCAGCAAGCTCGCCGCCGTTGTTCAGTTGCTGGAAGTCATGATCCACGACGACGACGAACCGGTCACCGAAGAGGACCGCCGCCGCTTTCACGAAGGGCAGGCCTGGTTCACTCAGCGCGGCGGCAAAGGCATTCCAATGGAAGATGTGCTCGCGGAGTTTGGGCTCAAGCCGGAAGACTTCCCGCTGAACAAGTAATGCCGCCCTTCCGCATCGAATGGCTCGACGAAGCCAAGGCCGACGTCCGCCGTCTGGATCGCCCCACCGCCTTGCGCCTGTTCGACGGCATCCTTCATTACGCCCGCACCGGCGGCGGCAGCGTAGCTCCACTCCACGGCGACATGGCGGGCTCCTTTCGCTTGCGCCTCGGCGACTACCGTGTCCTGTTCACCCTCGAACAGGACTCCATGCGTATCTTCGGCGTCCGTCACCGGTCCGAAGGCTACCGCTAACCATTTAGCGGCGGCCACTCACTCCTTGTCAACGCGCGGCGCCCTATGCGCGCCGCGCGAGATGCTCTAAGATCCCGGAAGGCCGAAACCTTCCGTTGACTTCTTCCTTGGAGCATGCTCACGGGTGGAAGTAACACCTGACCGGACCGAAGTCCTTGCCCGACGACGATTGCCGGCGCTGGTGGCCCTGTCGAGAAGTGTGCGGCGCGTCACGCAATGATGGGGTAACCGGACCGATTTATTTTGAGTCGCTAAGCCCGGATTGGGTTCCCGTCCAACCCACGACCTGCTCCGGCAGGTATACGTGATGGGGGACGAAGAGATCGAAGAGGCTCCGGCCAGCCTGCTCTCCGGATGGCCAACACCTTGCCGCACTCTTGCTACACTAGGGCGAGTATGGCCATCAGCAAGGATCTGCTGGAAATCCTGGTGTGCCCGTTGTGCAAGGCGACACTGGAAATGCTGGAGAACAATCGGGGCCTGAAGTGCGTCCAGTGCCACCGGGTCTACCCGATTCGCGACGACATCCCGGTGATGCTGATCGACGAGGCCCGCATCGAAGAGTAATGTCCACGGTCCTCGATCGTCTTCCGGAGCGGGCGCGCGTGGCGGTGGTCCGTCTGCGGTCGCTGGGGGACTGTGTCCTGACGACTCCGGCGCTGCGGATCTTGAAGCAGGCGCGCCCCGATCTGCGCGTGGCGGTGGTGGTGGAGGACCGCTTCGCGGCGATCTTTGAGGGCAACCCGGACATCGAGAAGCTGCTTCCGCCCGCGGCCCGTCCTCTGAGAAGCTGGCAGCCGGATCTCTGCCTGAATCTGCATGGCGGCACGCGCAGCGCGGTGCTGGCCTTCGCCTCGGGCGCGCCGCTGCGGGCGGGCTTCGCGCACTTCCGCTACCCGCTGCTGTACAACATTCGGATTCCCCGCGCGCAGGAGATCCTGGGGGTCGAGCGGGTGGTCCACACGGCCGAACATCTGGCGTCGGCGATCTTCTACCTGGGCGCGCCGCACGGGGAGGTCCCGCGCGCCGCGCTGTACGCCGCCAAAGCGCCGGCCGCCAGGCCCTATGCGGTGCTCCATCCGGCGGCTTCGCGGCCGGACAAGACCTGGCCCGCCGGGCGGTTCGCCGAGGTCGCCGCGCGCCTCCGCGACGACTACGATCTCACGCCCATCTTCATTGGCGGCCCGGGCGACGATCTTTTCGCGTTCTCCG
Source organism: Acidobacteriota bacterium (assembly GCA_016178945.1). Lineage (GTDB taxonomy): Bacteria > Acidobacteriota > Terriglobia > Bryobacterales > Bryobacteraceae > JACOSH01. The sequence goes on along the minus strand of JACOSH010000215.1, from coordinate 2,191 downwards.
GATTCGAGCGGCGCCCCTCGCGGCCGTTGTCCGAAATCAAGACGCTGTTGAGCGGGGCCTCGCTATTCGTGGGCAACGATTCCGGCCCGGCCCATATGGCGGCGGCGTTTCAGCTCCCGGTGGTGGCGCTGTTCGGATCCTCCGACGCCCGCGTGTGGCATCCCTGGCGCTCGCCATCGGAAGTGCTGGTCCATCCGGAAGGCATCGCCGCCATCCCCGCCAGCCAGGTGCTGGAAGCCCTGGCCCGATTGAGAGTGCACGCGTGAACGAGCGTCTGCGCCTGCTGCGCCTGGCCCGGCCGTATTGGTTGACGCTACTGGTCTCCGTGGTCCTGATGGCCTGCGCGGGGGCCGCTCACGGCCTGATGGCGCTGCTGATCCGTCCGGTTTTCGACCGCGTGCTCAACCCCACGGCGCCGGACACGCCGGTCCTGCTGTTCACGGTTCCAGTGTTCGATTTCCCGGTCTACCTGAACCGGTTTCTGCCCGCCGCGATCCAGGACGTCTGGAAGATGGTGGCGCTGGGCATTCTGGGGGTCTTCCTGATCAAGGGTCTGTGCGACTACTGCGGCAACTACCTGATCAACCGGGCCGGCGTTTCCGCGGTCACCGACCTGCGCAATCTGGTCTTCGCCAGGGTGATCCGGCAAGGCGCGCAATTCTTTGAAGCGCATTCCACCGGCAAGCTGATGTCCTCGATCATGAGCGACATCGAGAAGATCCAGGTGGCCGTCTCCCACATCCTGGCCGACCTGCTGCGCCAGTCTTTCGTGGTCCTCAGCCTGCTGTTTGTGCTCCTGCACTACGACTGGAGGCTGGGGCTGGTCAGCGTGACCGTGCTGCCCTTCGTGCTGGTGCCGACCGCGCGCATCGGCAAGCGCATCCGGCGCACCACGCGCCGCGCTCAGGACGATACCGCCGACTTGAACCAGATCCTCCAGGAAGCCTTGAGCGGCCACGCCGTGGTGAAGGCCTTCGGCGGCGAGGGGCACGAAGCCGGACGATTCGAAGCCGCCGCCCGCCGCCTGCGCAAGAGCAACCTGCGCTACGTGCTGCAACAGGCCATGGCCTCGCCGCTGATCGAGCTGTTCGGCGCTCTGACCATCGTGGGATTGCTGACCTACGCCCGCCGCCAGATCCAGGCCGGGACCATGACGCCGGGCGAGTTCACCAGCTTCGTGATCGCGCTGCTGATGCTGTACGAACCGGTCAAGCGGCTCACCGGAATCCACAACATCTTCGAGCAGGCCATCGGGGCGTCGCAGAAGGTGTTCGAGCTGCTGGCGCGGAAGGAAGAGATCGCCGACAAGCCCGGCGCCGCGCCCCTCGAGGGCTTCCGGGATTCGATCGTTTTCGACAACGTCACCTTCCGTTATCCCGGCGGCGACCACGACTTCGCGCTGCACTCGATCCAACTCGAGGTGAAGGCGGGGGAAGTGGCGGCGCTGGTGGGTCCCAGCGGGGCGGGCAAGACCTCGCTGGTCAACCTGCTGCCGCGGTTTTACGACGTCGCGGGAGGGGCCGTGCGGATCGACGGGAGGGATGTGCGCGAGCTGCGGCTGGCCTCGCTGCGCTCGCAAATCGGCATCGTGGCGCAGGACACGTTTCTGTTCAACGAAACCATCGCGGGCAACATCGCCTACGGAGCGCCGGACTCCTCGCGGGAAGCGATTCGCGCGGCCGCCCGCAACGCGCTGGCCGAAGAGTTCATCGAGCGGCTGCCCCAGGGCTACGACACCCTGACCGGCGAGCGCGGGGTGAAGCTCTCGGGGGGCCAACGGCAGCGCATCGCCATCGCCCGCGCGCTGCTGCGCAACGCCCCCATCCTCATTCTGGACGAGGCCACCTCGCACCTGGACACCGAGTCGGAGATGCTGGTACAGCGGGCGCTGGCCAACCTGATGTCCGGGCGCACGGTGATCGTGATCGCGCACCGGCTCTCCACCATCCGCCGGGCGGATAAAATCGTGGTGATGGATCAAGGACGGATTCGCGAGACCGGCCGCCATGAAGACCTGGTCGCGGGGGGCGGCATCTACCAGCGGCTGCACGAGCTGCAGTTCCTGGAACTGGACGCGGTGGTGGACCTGTGAGCGTCCGCAGCATGACGGGCTTCGCCCGCGTCCGCCGGCCCGTGCCCGGCGGCGAGCTGGGGCTCAGCGTGAAGAGCGTCAACCACCGCGGCCTGGACC
>JACOSH010000153.1 GCA_016178945.1 Acidobacteriota bacterium | reverse complement strand
GACTCTGAACGCGCCGGCCCAAAGCTCGGTGGATGCGGGCAGCACGCTGCGCTTTACGGTGTCGGCCAGCGATCCCAAACAGCTCGCGACGGTGATATCGGTCTCCGGGCTGCCTTCGGGCGCGTCCTTCGATGCGCGCACGGGGAGCTTTGTCTGGACCCCCACCCGGGCGCAAGGGGGCCTCCATCGAGTGACCTTTGTCGCCACCAATCTGATGCTGTTGTCCACGAGCCGGGAAGCGGCAATCTAGGTCCGTGTGGGTCAGCCCATGCTGGTGTCGGCGGTCAACGCGGCCAGTCAGGCCCAGACGGCGTGCAGCCCAGGCGCGGTCGTCACTCTTCTCGGCACGGGACTGAGCGCCGGCCAGCCGCAGCAGGCGACCGCACTCCAGGCCCCCCTGGTGATGGACGGGGTACAAGTGCAAATCAACGGCGAGCCCGCTCCGGTCCTGGCCACTTCGTCTACTCGCGTCAACTCCCAGTGTCCCGTGGTGGACCGCGGCACTGCGCTGCAAATCGTGGTGCGGAACGCGACCGGAATTTCCAATGCACTGGACAGCACGAGCGACTATGCGGCTCCCGGCATCTTCACCCTGGACAGCTCCGGAACGGGCCAGGGCATGATCGCCCTGGCGGACACCGGAGAGCTTGCCATGCTGAGCAGCGCCCTGGTTGCCAGCCGGCCCGCGCAGCCCGGAGACTCGGTGATGATCCTCTCCACCGGTCTGGGCGCGCTGGATACCGCCGTCCCTGCCGGTGCAGCAGCGCCTTTCGATGTTCTGGTCCGGGTGCAATCCGCGGTTCAGGTTTACTTCGCGGATCAGCCCGGCGAGATCACCTTCGCGGGCCTGGTGCCCGGCATGATCGGCATGTACCAGGTAGTGGCCGTTATCCCGCCGGACGCACAGGCCGGCGACGATATCCAGGTTCGGCTGGAAATCACCGCGCCGGACGGGCGTCCCCTGGAAAGCAACCGCGTCACCATGGCGATTGAGGCGCCGCTGCTGTAACAACGCTTTGGGGCAGAGCCTGCCCCTCGCTTATTCCTGCCAGTAGAATCGGCCGAGCTTGCGCTCCGATGGCCAGATGCGGTCCAGAGTGGATCCGTCGAAAACCTCTCCGCCCTTGATCACGTAGCGGATCGATTCGGAGTTCTGAATGTTGTCGAGCGGATTGCGGTCCAACACCACCAGGTCGGCGAGCTTGCCCGGCTCGATGGAACCGATGTCCCGGTCCAGCCCCAAAGCCTCGGCGCCGCCGAGGGTCGCGGCGCGCAGCGCTTCGAGCGGCTTCATACCGCCCATGGCCAGCATCCACAGCTCCCAGTGCGCCCCCACGCCCTGCTGCTCGCCATGAGAGCCGAGCGCCACGTTGCCGCCCCCGCGCTGGATCTGCGTGGCGCCGCTGGAAATCTCCGGGAACAGGAACTCTTCCTCCAGCAGCAGGCTGCGGCGGCGAGTCTTGCGATCCAGTTGCTCGTGCGGGGTGAAGTGAGCCAGTTTCTCGTCGGCATGGTAGTTCTTCTTCTGGCGCCAATAATACTGCCCGAACCACCCGCCATAGGCGACGATCAGCGTCGGCGTGTAGACCGATTTGGCCCGCGCCATCAATTCGGTGACGTCCTTGTAGACCCTGTAGGGGAAGGTGTGCTCGAAGCCGGTGTAGCCGTCGATCACCAGCGCCAGGTCTTCCTTGAAGAAGCCGCCGCCTTCGGCCGTCACATTGATGCCCGCCTCCTGCGCGGCCAGGAGCAGCCACTGCCGTTGCAGCCGCCGCGGCTGCATGTACTGTTTGAGGTAATTGGCGCCTTGCTCCTGGTAGCGCTTGACGATGTCGCGCGCGTCGTCCAGGCTCTCGATCCGGGCATTGGTGGTGAGGATGGGAGCGCCGGTGGAGTAGATCCGCGGTCCGGCGATCTCGCCCGCCTCCACCATCTCGGCGTACGGAAACACCCGCGCGCTGTCGTTGGATGGATCGCGCGTCGTGGTGACTCCGTAGGCGAGGTTGGCGGCATAGGGCCAGTTCTTGTCGGGAAAGATGTCGCCGGGCGCGTGCATGTGGGAGTGGATATCCACGATCCCCGGGATCGCGGTCTTGCCGGCCAGGTCCATCTGGCGGGCATCGGAGGGAATGGCGACTTTGCCGCGCGGGCCAACCGCGACGATACGATGGTTCTCGATCAGGAGGTCGGCGCGTTCGATGACTTCCTCGCCCTTCATCGAGATCACGCGCAGGTTGCGCAGGGCCAGCTTTCCCTGCGGAAGGCTCCTGGGAACCGTCAAAGCCACCTCCGTCACCTTAGGCTTCAGGTCCGCGGTCTTGGTCGAGCGCATCACATCGTCCCGCTCCAGGCGGTAGAGGTGGTTAGTGAAGGAATAGGTGAAAGCGGCGCCGCCATCCAGCCAGCGCGGATACAGCGCGCCGGTGGCGGAAACCTGCTTCATGGGAACTTGCGGCGATTCCGGGTTGAGGGTCGCGGCCTCGCCGAAGCCGGAAGGCAGCGCCGCCAGGTAGGCATTGGCGTGGCGCAGCACGATCATCCAGCGCTGGTCGGGCGACGGCAGGATGGTGGCGATGTCGGCGATCTTGACGTGGGTTTTCTTGTCCACGCCGTCGGCGCGGATGGAGACCAGCGAGGTGCTGCCCCGCTCGCCCGAGCCCGGCGGCCCCATCTGGACCTCATTGAGGTAGAGCCGCTTGCCGTCGCCCGACCAGGAGATCTGGGCGTTGGGCGAGCGCACCTGGGTCACGAATTCGCTCTTGCCGCCGGCGCTGGACATGGTG
>JACOSH010000214.1 GCA_016178945.1 Acidobacteriota bacterium | reverse complement strand
TGGGATGGACGTGCGGCTCGTTCTCGAACACGTCCAGGCCCGCGCCGGCGATCACGCGCTGCTCCAGGGCATCGGCCAGGGCGGCCTCGTCCACCACCGGGCCGCGCGAGCTATTCACCAAGATCGCCGTGGGCTTCATCATGCGGAGCTGGGCGGCCCCGATCAGCCGGCGCGTGGACGGCAGCAGCGGCACGTGCACGCTCACGAAATCGGACTGCCGCAGCAGTTCTTCCGCGCTCACGAATTCCAGACCCAGTGAGCTCTCCACCGCCGGAGCGGCCCGCAGCGCGTCGTGATACAGGATGCGCATCGAGAAACCAGCGGCCCGTCGCGCCATCTCCTGCCCGATGCGCCCCATGCCGAAGATCCCCAGCGTGGCGTGATGCACGTCGTGACCCACCAGCAAATCAATCCGCCACTTGCGCCATTGACCCGAGTGGACAAACCGGTGCCCCTCCACCACGCGGCGCGCGGAGGCCAGAAGGAGCGCGAAAGCGAAGTCGGCGGTGGTGCCGGACAGCACGTCGGGCGTGTTGCTGACGAGGATGCCTTTGCGCGTGGCCGCGACCAGGTCGATATTGTCATAGCCCACCGCGACGTTGGCGATGATGCGCACGCCTTCCAAACGGTCGATAACGGCGGAGTCGAACTTGTCGGTGAGCTGGCTGACGATGGCCTGCTTGCCGCGCACGCGCTCGCCCAGCTCCGCGGCGCTGAGCCCTTCGTCGGAGTCCACATAGTCCACCTCGACGTGCCCGCGAAGCAGCTCGACGGCTTCCGGATAGATCCGCTTGGTGACCAGAACGCAAGGCTTCATGAGAGTGGCAATTGTCGCACAGACGCGGCTCGTCGTACAATCGGCAGATGGCAAAACTTGGGTTCTTAGGATTGGGCATCATGGGCTACCCCATGGCCCGCAACCTGATGCGGGCGGGCCACGAGGTGGCGGTCTGGTCGCACTCGGGCGCCAAGGCGCGCCAGTTGGCCGAGGCCGAGAAGGGACACTTCTGCCAGACCCCGGCTGAGGTGGGCGCGGCCTCCGAATGCGCTTTCCTGTGCGTCGGCGACACGCGGATGTCCCGGCAGGTCATTTTGGGGAAAGATGGAATCGCGGAAGGCGCGAAGGCGGGAACGGTCATCGCCGATGCCAGTACCATCGCCCCCAGCGCCAGCCGCGAGATCGGCCAGGAACTGGCTCACAAGGGTGTCCACTTCCTGGATGCCCCTTGCACCGGCTCCCGGCCCGGCGCCGAGGGCGGCAACCTCACCTTCATGATAGGCGGCGAACAGGCCGTATTCGAGCGGGTCCGGCCGTACTTTGAGCCCATGAATTCGGGCCGAACTTCTCGGTGAAGTGGATGCACAAGGACATCGGACTGATGCTGGACTCGGCTCAGGAGCTCGACGTACCCCTTCCGCTGACCGCGCTGACCCGCCAGATGTTCCAGGCGGCTATCTCGACGGGTCACGGAGAAGAGGATATCTGTTCTACAATCAAGGTCTTAGAGGGATTGGCAGGGGTAGAGGTCAAAGCCGACTAAGGAAAAATACAATTTTCTGTTGCAATCGGGACGGGGTTATATTATTATTGGAAGTAAGCCGGGGAGGCAACTCCCACCAAAGCGAGACTAACCTCTAATAAAAGACCCCTGAAGCATCCTCCCCGGCGCCCGAAAGGGTTGGGTCTCTCAAAACCACAAACGAAACCAAGCCGAGCCGAGCGCCGTTAGTTGAGAAGGTACTGGGCCCGTAAGAGGTATTCCCGGGTCGGGTACAGCTCGTAACGTGTTATGATCGCAGACGTATGCTGACGGTGCTGGGATCCACGGGGTCGATCGGCGTCAACACCCTGGACGTGGTGCGTCGGAACCCGGGGCGCTTCCCGGTGTACGCTTTGGCGGCCGGCAACAACATCGAGCGGCTTTTCTCCCAGATTCTGGAGTTTCGGCCCCGAGTCGCCGTGACGGGCACCCAAGCGGGCCGGGAATGGCTAGCCGCCAAGCTGGCGGAAAGCAGTCTCCCAAGAAGCCTCTGGCCGGATCTGGGATGCGGCGCGGCGGGGAGGGTGGCCGTATCAACCGCTCCCGAAGTGACCGCCGTGCTGTCGGCGATCGTGGGGGTGGCCGGCCTGGAAGCCACCTACCAGGCGGTGCGCGCCGGGAAACGGGTGGCTCTGGCCAACAAGGAAGTGCTGGTGTCGGGCGGCGCACTGGTCATGGAGGCTGTCCGCGCCGGGACGAGCGAGTTGATTCCCGTGGACAGCGAGCACAACGGCGCCCACCAATGTCTGCGCGCGGGCACCCGGCGCGACGTCACCAAGCTCATCCTCACGGCCTCCGGCGGCCCGTTCCGAAACACCCCCCGGAGCGAACTGGCCTACGTCACTCCGGCGATGGCGCTGAATCATCCCACCTGGAAGATGGGCAACCGCATCACCATCGATTCGGCGACCCTCATGAACAAGGGTTTCGAAGTGATCGAGGCTTGCTGGCTGTTCGATTTCAAGCCCGCGGAAGTGGAAGTGGTAGTGCACCCGCAATCCTCGGTGCACGCCCTGGTGGAGTACAATGACGGCAGCGTGATCGCCCAGGTATGCACCACCGACATGCGAATGCCGATACAGTATGCGCTGACATACCCGGAGCGGTGGCCGGCGCCGGTCCCACGGATGGACTGGCGGCAAGCGCGGCAGTGGGAGTTTTTGCCTCCCGACGAGGAGAAGTTTCCGCTGCTCCGGCTGGCCCGTCAGGCGCAGGAGGCGGGCGGGTCGGCGACGTGCACGCTGAATGCCGCCGACGAGGTCGCCGTGGAGGCGTTCCTGGAGGAGAAGATCGGATTCACCGCCATCCACCAAGTGGTGGAGGAGACTTTGTCGCGGATGCCCAACCGGCAGCCGGCGACGATTGGCGATATCCTGGATCTGGACCTGGAGTCGCGAAGAGTGGCCGGGGAGTTGGCCGAGGCGCGCGCCCACAGGGTCGCTGTCCGAGCATAACGTTATGGTCTTTTTCGAGAACCTGCTGTGGCTGCTGGTCCTGATCGGGGTGATGATCCTGATCCACGAGCTCGGGCATTTCTGGGCGGCGCGATTCTTCGATGTCCGGGTGGAGGTCTTCAGCTTCGGCTTCGGACCGCGGCTGTTCGGGTTCCGGCGCGGCGACACCGACTATCGTTTCTCGGCGATCCTGTTCGGCGGCTACGTCAAGATGATGGGCGAGCAGGCCGGAGACGAGGCCACGGAGGATCCGCGCAGCTTCCTCGGCAAACCCCGCTGGCAGCGCCTGATCGTCGCCTTTGCGGGACCGCTGATGAACATCCTGCTTTCCGTCGGCCTGCTGACGGGATTGTACATGGTGAAGTTCCAGAAGCTGGCCGAGCCTCCCGTGCGCGGCGTGATCGGCCACGTGATTCCGAATTCGGCGGCCGACAAGGCGGGAATGCGCGAGGGCGACCGCATCGCGGCGATCGAAGGCGAAGACAACCCCACCTGGGAAGAAGTCATGATGAAGGAGGTGGCCAGCGCCTACCGGACTCTGAACATTACGGTGGAGCGCGAGGGCAAACGCTTCCCCGCCATGGTCACACCGGTTCTGGAGGAGAAGCTGGGGGTGGGTTACGCCGGCTGGTCGGAGAAGACCGAAGTGGAAATCGGCAGCGTCTCGCCGGGGATGCCCGCGGAGAAGGCGGGCCTGCGCAAGGGCGATCTGCTGGTCAGCGTGAACGGCCGGCCGATCCATGCCCGCCTCAGGCTGCGGGATCTGATCCAGACCACCAAGGGTGAACCCGCCGCCATCGAGTACGAGCGCGACGGCCAGCGGCGCACGGTGACGCTGCGCGCGGTCCTCAACAACAACGAGGGCCAGAACCTGTGGATGATCGGCGTGGCGCCGGATGCGCGGCTGAAGATCGTCACGACCCAGCTCGGGCTGCCGGAGGCGCTGGCAGAGGCGGTCCGCCAGAACCGGAAGGGCGCCCAGATGATCGTTGGATTCCTGAAGGGCATCGTGGAGCGAAGGATGTCGGCCAAGCAGTTGCAGGGGCCCATCGGGATCGCGCAGCTCTCCGGAGAGGCGGCGCGCGAAGGACCGTCGGCCTTCATCCACCTGATGTCGATGGTGAGCCTGAACCTGGCCATCTTCAACCTGCTGCCCATACCGATTCTGGACGGCGGCGTGATCCTGCTGCTGCTGGTCGAGATCGTGATCCGGCGCGACCTGAGCATGCCGGTCAAGGAAGCGGTGATCAAAGTTGGGTTCGTGTTCCTGATGGTGGTCACGGTGTTCGCCCTGTACAACGACATCTCTCGCATCCTGCCTGGCTAAGCCGGTTGGTGAGACACCTGCTCATTCGCCCTGGCGCCGTGGGCGACTTCCTGGTTTCGCTGCCGGCCATGGAACGGCTGCGCGGCGCCTACACCGAGGTCTGGACGGCTTCGCCCAACGTGCCGCTGGCGCGATTCGCCGACGCGGCCTTTTCCATCGCCTCCACCGGTCTGGACCTGCTGGAATTCGCGCCGCCGGAGCGGCTGATCGAACGGCTGCGCGGATTCGACCGCATCGTCTCCTGGTATGGATCCGCCCGGACCGAGTTTCGCGAGGCGGTGGCTCGGTGGGGACTGCCCTTTGAGTTTCTGGCGGCGTTGCCGGACGGCCGATCGCACGCGGTGGACTTCTACCTGGCTCAGGTGGGCGCCGAACCCGGGGCCGCGCCGCGGATAGAATGCCCCGCCGCCCGCGAGGATTTCGCGGTCATTCATCCCTTTGCCAGCCGTCCCGCGAAGCGCTGGCCGCTCGAGCGCTTCCGGGAAGTGGCGCGACGCCTGCCCATGCCGGTGCGCTGGTGCGCGGGGCCGGAAGAGGAGCTGGAGGATGCGGTCCGCATCCCGGACCTCTACGATCTGGCCTGCTGGCTGGCGCGGGCACGGGTCTACATCGGCAACGATTCGGGCATCGCCCACCTGGCGGCGGCGGCCGGCACGCCCGTGGTGGCGCTGTTCGGCCCCACCGATCCGGCGGTTTGGGCGCCGCGCGGCCCGCGGGTGAGGGTCTTGGCCCCCATGGGTCAGATCCGCGTGGAGGAGGTCATCGCGGCGGCAGGTCAATGAGGACGATGTCGGAGTTCTCGCGCACCCGGTCGAACAAGATCTTCTTGCCGTCGGGCGAGATGTCGAATCCTTTGATAGTCGGCCCTCCCAGGAAGCTGGTGAGCGGACGCTGGCGGCCCCCGTCCACCTCGAGCAGCCAGAAGTTCTGATGCCGCAGATCGCCGCGCATATAGACGATCTGCTTGCCGCCAGGAAGGAAGCGGTAGAAATCGCCCAGGCTGGTGACCTGCATCCTCGGGAGATCGAAAGGCGTCACGGTCCTCACGTCGTGTCCGGAGCCCCCAGGATGGGGAGAGTACAGGATGAAACGCCCGTCCGGCGAGGCCAGGGGATTGACGGCGACCTGGTCGAAGAACCGGCTGGGCGTGCCCCCCTCAAGCGGGACCCGAAACAGCCCGTTGCCCTTCCCGTCATCTCCAGCAACCAGAATTGACTGGCCGTCCGGGGACCACGAGGCTTGGCCCGACATTTTGAGCGTATCCGCCAGTGGCCGGACGTTAGCGCCGTCCGCCGACATGACCAATAGCCGGTTGCGTCCTTCCTTGCGGATCGACAGGCAGATCAGCTTGCCATCGGACGAGACTGCGGGCGGAGCCACCAGTCGTCCTTCGCCGGCATTCCATAATTGGGTGGCGGCGCCGTCTTTCAGCTTCCACAAGCCGTCATCGCCGCCGCGGGAAGACAGGTACAGGACGTAATCCGGGCCGAATCGCGGGAACGTGGCACGGACTTCCGCGACCGGAAAGGGTTCCACCGCCGAGTCATCGGCGACGCCTGGCGTGATGGGGACGGTCCACAGGTTCGCGGTCGGATTCGAGACCGTCGCCACCTGGCGGCGGAGCGGTTCTCCGGGGCGGGAGCCCGGGGCCGAGCCCGCCGCCACCGAGATGTACGTGTCGACCCCAAAGCTCACCCGGTGGGCAACCCGTTTCCGAGTGTCCATGGCGTAGATCCACGGTCCGGAACCGTCCTCCGCCGTGGCCACGTACAGAAGCGTGCGATCATCGAGCGGCGTAGGATGGCTGACGCGCGAATTGTGGCGGGTGATCCGCTCGGCGTTGCCTCCAGTGACCGGCACCCGCCAGATGTCTGCCTCGTAGGGCAGCAGGCCGTCCAGGAAATAGATGAAGCGGCCATCCCGCGACCAGATCGGGTAGTGGCAGTGGCCCTCGAATCGGTTCTGGAAGACCAGCCGCAGATTCCGGCCGTTGCGGTCACCGATGCGGATGACCTCGCCTCTGCCCTGCGGGTGCTCGTAGGTCACGATCTGGCTCCCGTCGGGCGAGGGAACCAGCGAGAAACCCGTCCCCTGCGACTGCCGAGGGGCGCCGCCGATGGTGGGCACGACCCAGGTAGGACCAGACGCGCGCAGCCAGATTTCCGATCCGTCAGCGGTGAAACCAAGCCCGCGATGATGCTCGGTGACGATTCCGGGAACCCGCCCTTTGGTGAGGTTGACGAAACCCGCGCCGCCGATTTGATGAATCCAGGCATCGAACGGGCCCTCGCGGTCCGCAAGGAAGACCACGAACTTCCCGTCAGGAGAGATGTCGGCCTCCAGCTCCTGGCCGTTGAAGTTGGTCAGTTTGCGGAACTGGGCGCTGGCCAGAGGGTTCTTCCAGAAGTAGTCGGCGCGGTCGAGCAGCCACCAGGCGGCCCCCACCCCCGCGGCGAGCAGGGTGATGACCACCGCGACGAGACCTCGCATGTCCCTACGGCGCCGCTGCGACGCGACAGCCGGAACCGAGTCCGAGGTCCGGGCGCGCAGCGAGCGCTTCAGGTCCACCACCATCTCACGCATGGACTGGTAGCGGTCGGCGGGGTCCTTTTCCAGCGCCTTCTCCACGATGTTGCGCAGATCGGGGGGCGCCTCCGGCCGGTGTTCCACCAAGGAGCGCGGCTGGCTCTGTAGGATGGCCAGCATGACCTCGCCGTCCGACTTGCCGACGAAGGGCCTCTGGCCTGTCAGCAGTTCGTAGAGCACAGCGCCAAAGGAAAAGATGTCAGCGCGGGCATCGCTGGGTTTCCCGGAGGCCTGCTCCGGCGACATGTACGGGATGGTCCCGACCACGACGCCGGGGCGCGAGGGCGCCGCCTCGATGGATCGGGTAGTGAGATTAGCGTCCCCCGCCGGCTCCATCAGCTTGGCGAGGCCGAAATCGACCAACTTGGCGTGCCCCTGCCGCGAAATCAGGATGTTTTCGGGCTTAATGTCGCGGTGGAGAATGCCGGCCTGGTGCGCGCAGGCGAGGCCGTCGGCCAGCGGGGCGATCATCTCGACGATCTGGCGCACGGAGGGCTGCTCACGACGCGACCAGTCGCGCAGCGTTCCGCCGTCGACGTACTCTGTGATCAGGTACTGGCGGCCGGCATCCTCTCCGGCTTCGTAGACCGTGAGGATGTGGGGGTGGTTGAGCGAGGAGGCCATCAGAGCTTCCTGTTGGAAGCGTCGGCGGCGTTCCTCACTGGATACTTCCGCGGACAGGACCTTGACAGCGGCATTGCGGTTCAGTTGCAGATCGCGCGCGCGGTAGACGGCGCCCATCCCGCCTTCGCCGATCTTTTCCTCGACGCGGTAGTGCGAGATGGTCTGCCCGGTCATAAACGCTACACCGGAGTATACACCTGCTAGAATGTAAGACTCCATGACTGGCCGCTTTAACCTGCACGATCCGTTTCAGGCCGAGCCGATGCGGCTGTCCCGGACCGCCCTGGCCGGCATTGCGGGAAGCGGACAACTGCCGATTTCTCCCTGCTCTCCGCTGGCGGTGGAGCCCGGCGCGAAGGACCCGGCCGAACCGGCGCGAGCGGAGGCCTTGCGGGCCCTGACACCGGGTTCCCCGGTACGGCAGGCGCTGGAAATCCTGGCTCAGCCCGAAGCGCTGTTGCATGTGAACGTCGCGACGCTCACCGATCCGCCGGCCGAGACGGCGCTGTTTCTGCGCGGGGAGTGGGCCGCCATGGGGCGGCTGGACGGAGACGAGTTTCATGTGGGCGCTCCAATCGGGGCCGAGTTGTTGGCCAGTCATCTGGTTCGCCAGCTTCGGGGTGAGGAGCCGCCCGAGGAGCACCGCGCCGCGCTGCTGTGGCCCTCGCAGATCCAGTTTGGCGATGCGATCTGGTCGCTGGTGGGGCGCGCGCTGAACGAGTCCGTGACCCAGGCGGAAGCGATCGGCGCCCTGGAGGATCTGGGATTCAGCGCGGAGGAATCCGTTCGCAACCTGGAATGTCTGGCTGAGGTCCAGTTTCTGGAGAGCGCCGGCGGAAGTCACCGGCTGCGCCCGCCGCTCGACTATTGGATGGAGTTGTTGCGGTGCGGTCAGGCGGTCACCCTGGAGTACGTGTTGCTGCCCGAGGGCGGGCCGGTGGAGCGGGTGGTATTCATCGGACCGCCTGGACGGCGAGTGATGCACGAGGTGCTGGGCGAAAGCGAGATCGCCCGCGAGCTGCCCGGGGTGGAGCCCCCAGAGCCTCACCTGGTGGCTCTGACCTGGCTGCCGGCCGAGGCCTTGAACCGGACCATCCGGGAATTTGTGGAGGCGCGCCCGCAACAAGGGGCGTAGAGCCCCGATAAGTCCGAAGAGGAGGACACGAGCATGCGAATCGGCGGAAGCAGTCCTGGACGAATCCCCCCGAGCTTCCTGTGTGAACCGGCCAGTCAGGCGGCTCATGCGGGCGCCGTGCGGCGCGCGGAAGGCCGCCAGTCGGTGGCGAGCCGCGTGGTTTCCAGCGCCCGGTCCAGCACCGGCGTCACGCGAGCGCTGTCTTCTCCCGCCGGGCGGAGCGTCTTCCACCGGATCGGCGTGGCGCTGCGGGCCGAGCGCCCCATCGCCCATGAACTGACGCACGTCCTGCAGGGGCACGGCCTGGCGGTGCGGATGCTGGCCGATCAAAGCCGCCGACTCGCGGGACACTGAGCCTGGGCGCTCTGCTCCTCACGCCAGGAGCTCGCGGACCACTTCACCGTGCACGTCGGTGAGGCGCATCTGGCGGCCGCCGAAGGGGAAGGTCAGCTTCTTGTGGTTCAGTCCCAGCAGATGCAGAATGGTGGCGTGCAGGTCATGCACGTACACTTTCTTCTCCACGGCGTAGTAGCCGTACTCGTCGGTAGCGCCGTGGACCGCGCCGCCTTTGACGCCGCCTCCGGCCATCCACATGGTGAAGCCGTAGGGATGGTGGTCGCGCCCGAAGCCCCGCTCCCGGTTGCCCTGTGAAGTGGGCGTGCGGCCGAACTCGCCGCCCCACACCAGCAGCGTCTGGTCGAGCAGGCCGTGGGCTTTCAGATCCTGAATCAGGGCGGCCATGGGCTTGTCGGTGGACCTGCAATTGATCGAGTGGCCTTTGACCAGGTTACCGTGCTGATCCCAGCGGTCCACGCCCGGGCGGCGGGGGGAGAGCAGCTCGATGAACCGGACGCCGCGCGCGACCATCCGCCGCGCGATCAGGCAGGCGCGGCCGAACTCGCCGGTATCGGGCTCGTCGATGCCGTAGAGCTTGCGGGTGGCTTCGCTCTCGGTAGCGAAGTCGAGCAGGCCGGGCACCTCGGATTGCAGGCGGAAGGCCAGCTCATAGTTGTCGATCGCCGCCTCCATCTCGCTGACTGGCCCGTAGCGGTGCAACGCCTCCCGATCCAATTCGCGCACCAGGTCGAGCTTCGCCCGCTGGATCTCCGGGGACGGGTCGCGGGGCGTCAGGTCGGCGACCGGATGACGTCCTTTGCGAAAGAGCATGCCCTGGTAGCTGGCCGGAAGGAAACCGCTGCCGAACAGGTCCAGCCCGCCGGGTGGGATCATGCCGGTATCGAGGACCACGAATCCGGGCAGGTTCCGGCATTCACTTCCCAGCCCATAGGTGACCCAGGCGCCCAGGCCCGGCCGCCCCTGCATGCCCGAGCCGCTGTGCATGAAGTAGTTGCCCGCGGTGTGCTCGGTAAAGTCCGACACCATGGAGCGGATGATGGCCATGTGGTCCACGCACCCGGCCAGGTGAGGGAACAGCTCACTGACATCGGCGCCGGACTGGCCGTGCTTCTTAAAAGCGAAGGGTGAGCCCCACAGCTTCTTCTCGGGATTGCGGGCGCCGGCCTGCTCGGCGACCGGCAGCAGCTTTCCATCCTCCCGATTCAGGCGAGGCTTGGGATCGAAGGTGTCGACATGCGACACGCCGCCGTCCATGAACAGGAAGATGACCGAGCGGGCCTTAGGCGCAAAGTGCGGGGCGCGGACCTGCATCGGATCGGTCGCGCGGGCTTGGTCCTCGGCCAGCAGCGCGGACAGGGCCAGACCGCCAAAACCGTTGGCGGCCCGGCAGAGCATCTCGCGACGGGTGAGGCAGCGCGGCGTCATGACCCTTATCGAATAAATATAAACTCTTTTGCGTTCAACAGCACGTGCGCCAGGTCGGTCCAGGCGCGGAAGACGGCCTCAGCGCCCTGGCCGTGCCGCCTGGCCTGATGGTCGACGAAGCCGGCCGCCTGGGCCGCTTCGGCTTCCCCGGCCGGACGCCCGAAGGCGGCCAGGAACATTTGTTGAATCCTCTGTTGCGGCTGGGGAAAGCCGCCGAGCATGCGGTCGGCCCAGCCGGCGGCCTGTTTGGCGACGAATTCGCTGTTCATCAGGATGAGCGCCTGGGAAGGCACGGTGGAGGAACCGCGCCGGCCGATGGTCGCGACCGACATGGGATAGTCGAAGGCCAGAAACAGGGGCGGAAGGAAGTTGCGCCGCACGCCGATATAGATGCTGCGGCGCCCAGCGCCATCGAGCGGACCGGATTCCGGCTTGCCGCGCCCGTCCTGATATTCGCTGATGTGAGGCGGGACGCTCGGGCCGTATGCGGCGCGGTCGAGCGAGCCGGTCACCGCGAGAACGGCATCGCGGATCGCCTCGGCTTCCAGCCGCCGTACCGGCATGCGATGCAGCAGCCGGTTGTCGGGGTCCGCAGCCGCGGCCAGGGAGGAGGCTTGGCTCGACATCCGGTAGGCGCTCGACAACACCAGGGTGCGATGCAGCTTCTTGATCGACCAGCCGCTTTCGACGAAGCGCGCCGCCAGCGTATCGAGCAGCTCGGGATGGGAGGGCCGCTCGCCGGTCCGCCCGAAGTTGTCCGGCGTGCGGACCAATCCTTCGCCAAAATGATGCTTCCAAACCCGGTTCACCAGCACGCGGGCGGTCAGCGGATTGGCGGGATCGGCGAGGGCATCGGCGAGTTGCAGCCGACCGCTGCCCTGGTCGTAGGCCGCCGGACGCGCGCCGGAAAGAACCGGCAGAAAGCCCCGGGGAACTTCCTCTCCGAGATTCCGATGACTGCCCCCTTTGTGGAGGCGAAGGTTGTGAGGCAGATCTTCGACGCCAAGCAGCCCGAAGACCGGATCGGGCAGACGCGAGGCCAGGTCCGAGCGCTGCTTTTGCAGGGCTTGAAGCTGGGTCTTTTCGGATGCGGACAGCTCCAGCGGGGCCTGCTCAAGGGAGGCAGCGCCCAGCATCGCCTGCCGGATCC
>JACOSH010000213.1 GCA_016178945.1 Acidobacteriota bacterium | reverse complement strand
CCGCCTTCGGAATCTCGGACCTGTTCGAAGCTCATCTGACGGTCACCGACCTTGATCGGGCGGTTGCCTTCTACCAGGAGAGTCTGGCGCTGCCACTGGCCCGCGTGTTTCGCGAGCGCAAGGTCGCCTTCTTCTGGCTGGGCGCTCCCGGCAAGGCCATGCTGGGCCTCTGGCAGGCCGATACCATGAGGCTCAGCAGGAGCTCCCACGTGGCCTTCCAGGTCGATCTCGCCGGCCTGCATCAAGCTCCAGCGCGGCTGCGGGAGGCGGGCATCGTGCCGAGAGACTTTGACGGCAACCCGACGGACGACCCGGTCGTGCTGGCCTGGATGCCCGCGGCTTCCATCTACTTCTCGGACCCGGACGGCAACCTGCTCGAGTTCCTGTGCATGTTGCCCGATCCGCCCAGGCCGGAACTGGGGGTCATCCGATGGAGTGAGTGGCGCGGCCTATTTGACTCTCCCCGGCCCCTGTGCTAAACCTAGTGATCTTCCACCGGAGAATCAATGGCTGACGAGCCGAAGCCCGAAGGTGCGCCTGCGCCCGCCGATGCGGGCGGACAAGCCCCCCAACCTCCTGCCGCCAAACCCGCCGCCAAGCCTGCCGCCGGCGCTGCGCCCGCGGGCCACGCCCCGCCCAAGCCGCCGCCTCCCATGGCCTCGACTCCCTGGGAGAGCGACCTGGCCAAGGAGATCCGGGAGCGGTTTGGCGACGCGGTCCTGGAATGCTCGTCCTACCTGGGCCAAAACTTTCTGGTAGCCCGGCCGGAGGCGCTGATTCCCATCCTGGAGTTCCTCAAGCTGGAGGCCGACTACGACTACCTGGTGGATCTGACCGCCGTTGACTATCCCAAGAAGCCCGAGCGCTTCGAAGTGACCTACATCTTGTACAGCTTTGCCCGCAACGACCGGGTGCGCGTGAAGACCACCCTCGCCGACGGCGTCCAGGCGGCTACCGCCACCACCGTTTACGCGGCGGCCAACTGGCTGGAGCGCGAGGTCTTCGACATGTTCGGCATCCAGTTCGACGGGCATCCCGACATGCGCCGCATCCTGCTGCCGGAGGAGTGGGAAGGCTACCCCCTGCGGAAAGAATACTCGATCGTCCAGCAAGACGATCGCTGGGTAAAGGAGAACCTGGGCATCGAGAGCGGCCAGTAAGGGGATATGCCGGAGACCACTTTCCTCGACGCAAACGAGCTGGTGATCAACATGGGGCCGCAGCACCCCTCCACCCACGGCGTGCTGCGGGTGATCCTGAAGCTGGACGGCGAAAAGGTCCTGGGCACGGAGTGCGTGATCGGCTATCTCCATCGCGGGGTGGAGAAGATCGGCGAGAACCGCACCTACCAGATGTTCGCGCCCTACGTGGACCGCATGGACTACGTGGCCGCGGTGTCCAACGGGCTGGGATATTGCCTGGCCGTGGAAAAGCTGCTCAACGTGGAAGCGCCGCCGCGCGCGCAGGCCGTTCGCGTGATCCTCACCGAGCTGAACCGCATCACCAGCCACCTGCTCTGGCTGGGCACTCACGCGCTGGACATCGGAGCGATCACACCGGTCTTCTACTGCTTCCGGGAGCGCGAGGAAGCCCTCAAAATCTTCGAGAACTACTGCGGCGCGAGGCTCACCACCCACGCCTTCCGGATCGGCGGGCTCCAGTATGAGCTCTACGACGGCTTCGAGCAGGAGGTTCGAGCCTTCTGCGACATGTTCCTCCCCAAAGTGGACGAGTACGAGGAGCTCCTGACCCACAACCGGATCTGGGTCCAGCGGTTGAAGGGCGTCGGCATCCTGACCGGCGAGGAGTGCAAGGAGTACGGGGTCACGGGCCCGGTTTTGCGCGCCGCCGGCGTGAAATGGGATCTGCGGAAAGCTCAGCCCTACTCCGGCTATGAGCAGTACGAGTTCGACATTCCCACCGGCCAGAACGCCGACACGTACGACCGGTACCTGGTGCGGATGCAGGAGATGCGGCAGTCGATCCGGATCATTCGCCAGGCCGTGGAAAAGATCCCCACGGGTCCCATCATGGGCAAGGTCGGCAAAGTCGTGAAGCCGCCCACCGGCGAGGCGTACGTCAGCATCGAGGCGCCCAAAGGCGAGCTGGGATACTTCGTGGTGAGCGACAACTCCACCCAGCCCTACCGCGTGCGAGTGCGCCCGCCGTCTTTCATCAATCTTCAGGCCCTGGACCGCATGGTGCGGGGGGCGCTGGTGGCCGACGTGGTCGCGATCATCGGGACGCTGGATATCGTGCTGGGCGAGGTGGACCGCTAGGGGCGTTAGGATGAGGGTATGGGGAAATTTCTAAGAACCGTTTTTCTCGTGGATCTGTTGCAGGGGCTCTGGGTGACCTTCCGCAACCAGCGGCCGAAGTATATTTATACCGAGCAGTATCCGGCAGAGCGGCCCAAGGTGGCCGAACGCTACCGAGGGGCGCCGCGGCTCAATATCAATCCCGATAACGGCGAGACGCTGTGCATCGCCTGCAACCTGTGCGCGCTGGCCTGCCCGGAAAACCTGATCGTGGTCGGCAGCGAGCGCAACGAGCAGACGCGCCGGAAGGAACTTACTTATTTTACTTACGACATCTCGCGGTGCATGTTCTGCGGCTTGTGCGAGGACGCCTGCCCCGTAGACGCTCTGGAGCTGACTCAGGACTTCGAGCTGGCCAGCTACACCCGCGAGGGGGCCATCTGGGACCGCCAGATGCTGGAGGAGGGCCCGAGACCGACGCAGTACAGGTGCTAGCGGCGAGCCTATGTTGGACACGATCTTCTTTTACCTGTTCGCCCTGCTGGTTGTGGGCGGCGGGATCCTGACCATCACGCGCAGCAGCGCGGTCCATAGCGCCATCTGCCTGATCGGGTCGCTGGTGGGGGTGGCCGGTCTATACCTGCTGCTGCACGCGGAGTTTCTGTTCGCGGTCCAGATCGTGCTCTACATCGGCGGCATCATGGTGCTGTTCCTGTTCGTGATCATGCTGGTGAACCTGGACGAGGCGGCGCGCGAGCGGCAATTCAATGGGCAGTGGTGGCTGGCTTTGGCCTGCGTAGTGGTCGTGGGACTCCAGATCGCCTGGTTCATGCGGAAGGGCGCCGGCGCCTTCAAGCTGGCTCCGGCCGCGGCCGCCGCCGCCAGCGCCGCCAAGGGGAACACCGAAGCCATCGCCGACGCGCTGTTTTCCGAGTACCTGCTGCCGTTTGAGATCGCCTCGGTGCTGCTGCTGGTGGCCGTGGTCGGCTCGGTCGTCATGGCCAAGAAGAGGATCTGAGAGTGCACCCCATCACCACCGTTCACTACCTGGTTCTGAGCGTGGCGCTGCTGCTGATCGGCACGATCGGCGTGCTCACGCGCCGCAACATCGTGATCGTGCTGATGTCGATCGAGCTGATCCTCAACGCCGTCAACATCAACCTCATCGCCTTTTCCCACCACTTGCAGAACATCAACGGCCAGATATTCGCGATCTTCGTGATCACCGACGCCGTGGCGGAAGCGGCGGTCGGCCTGGGCATCCTGATCGCCCTGTTCCGCAACAAAGAAACGGTTCTGGCCGACCAGATCGACCTGCTGCGATGGTGACGTGACCCATGAATTTCCTCGATTCGATTTGGCTGATCCCCCTGTTCCCGCTCGGCGGCGCGGCGCTCATGCTGCTGTTCGGCAAAATGCTCGATCCGCAAGCGGCTTCCGAAGTGGCCGTGGCCCCCGGCGTCGAGCCGATCGACGACCACGGCCATGACCACGGGCACGGCCATACCCACCCCCACGGTCACCATCACGGACACGGGCACGATCACAGCCACGGCCACGACCATCACGCTTCTCCCCTGAAGAAGTTGGTCAGCCTCCTGTGCCCGGGTTTCGTACTGCTGTCCTTCATTTTCTCGGTGGGCGCTATCCTGGAGCTGGCCGGCAAGAGCGAGAGGGTCCATCAGGTGGTCAAGTTTACCTGGCTGGCCGGTCTGCCGTTCCACATGGCGGACGGGCGGATGCAAACCTTCACCGCCGACTGGGGATTCCTACTGGATCCCCTGAGCTCGGTCATGATTCTGCTACCTGAACCTGTTCGTGTTCTTCATGCTGATGCTGGTGCTGGCCAACAACTACGCGCTGCTGTTCGTCGGCTGGGAGGGCGTGGGGTTGTGCAGCTACCTGCTGATCGGCTTCTACTTCCACAAGAAGTCGGCGGGCGACGCGGGCAAGAAAGCCTTCATCGTCAACCGGGTCGGCGATGCCGGCTTCATCCTGGGGATGTTGCTGCTGTTTGCCGCCACTGGCAGCGTGAAGTTCACGGAAGTGAAGGAGGCCCTCTCCGGAGTGCCGGCCGAGAGCATCGAGTTCGGTATGCTGAGCGCCGCGGCCCTGTTGCTGTTTGTCGGCGCCACCGGCAAGTCGGCCCAGTTCCCGCTGTACACCTGGCTCCCGGACGCCATGGAGGGCCCCACCCCGGTCTCCGCCCTGATCCACGCCGCCACCATGGTGACGGCCGGGGTCTACATGGTGGCCCGGTCGAACGCCCTGTTCCAGTTGACGCCCATGACTTCCAACATCGTGGCCCTGATCGGCGCCTTCACGGCCATCCTGGCGGCTTCGATCGGCTTGGTCCAGAACGATATCAAGCGCGTGCTGGCCTACTCCACGGTCAGCCAGCTCGGCTACATGGTGCTGGCGCTGGGCGTGGGCGCGTATTGGGTGGCGGTCTTCCATTTGTTTACCCACGCGTTTTTCAAAGCCCTCCTGTTCCTGGGCTCCGGATCGGTGATCCACGCGCTGTCCGGAGAGCAGGACATGCGCAACATGGGCGGGCTCAAAGACAAGATCCCGGTGACGCACTGGACCATGTTCATCGGCTCGGTGGCCATCGCGGGCATCCCCGGCCTGGCTGGATTCTTCTCTAAAGACGAGATCCTGTGGCAGACCTTCAGCTCGCCGTTGGGGTCCAAGGCGCTGTACGTGGTCGGGCTGGCCACGGCCGGCATGACCGCCTTCTACATGTGGCGGCTGATGTTCCTGACCTTCTATGGCAAGAGCCGCGTGACGCCCGAGGTCGAGGCCAAGATCCACGAATCGCCGGCCGTGATGACAGTTCCCCTGATGGTGCTGGCCGCCGGCAGCGTGCTGGCGGGCTGGGTCGGCGTCCCCAAGCTGTGGAGCGCGTTCCCGGAATCGTTCCGGCTGTTTGAGCACTGGCTCGCGCCGGTCTTCGAATCCACGCATGCCGTGGTCGAGGAGGCGGGACACGCCGCCCACCATGACGCCGGAACCGAATGGATGCTGATGGCTCTGTCGGTGGCCATCGCGGTGATCGGGATTCTGATCGCCCGCCACTTCTATGGAACCAATCCCGCGATTCCGGACCGGATAGAGGCCTCGCTCAAGCCGCTGCACACCACTCTCTACAACAAGTGGTACGTGGACGAGATCTACGATTTCCTGTTCGTGAACGGCTTGTGCAAGGGCGGCGGCAACGTGATGAAGGATTTCGACAGCAATGTGGTGGACGGCGGCGTCAACGGGGCCGGCTGGCTGACCCGATTCTCCTCCACGATTTCCATCTGGTGGGACACCTGGATCATCGACGGTGCCGTGCGCCTCAGCTCGTTCTTGGTCAAGATCGCCTCCTATCCGGTGCGCATCCTGCAAACCGGCCAGGTGCAAGCGTATGCCCTATTTGTGCTGGCAGGAGTGGTGCTCTTCTTTGGTTACTACATTGCGGGGAGGTAGGTGCTAGCTGATAGCTGATAGCTGATTGCTGATAGCTGATAGCTGATTGCTGACTAACTGACGAACTACCCATGCTCACCCTCGTCCTATTCACGCCCCTCGCCGGGCTGCTGGTGTTGCTGCTGATTCCCTCCTCGGCCAAGAACGCCATCCGGCTGTGGGCGAATCTGACGGCCTTCGCCGGGTTTCTGGTCTCGCTGCCGCTGGTGTCGCGCTTCGATAAGTCCAATGGCGGCTTCCAGATGGTGGAGCGCGCCGATTGGATTCCCAGCCTGGGCGCCAAGTACCTGATCGGCATCGACGGCATCAGCCTGCTGCTGGTGATGCTGACCACGCTAATCGGATTCCTGGCGATCTTCTATTCGTGGACTGCGATTGAAGACCGGGTAAAAGAATACTACGCCATGTTCCTGCTGTTGCAGACGGGCATGCTGGGGGTCTTCGTCTCGCTGGATTTCTTCCTGTTCTACGTATTCTGGGAGCTGGTGCTGGTCCCCATGTACTTCATCATCGGGGTGTGGGGCGGGCCGCGCAAACTGTACGCCGCTATCAAGTTTTTTCTTTATACGCTGGCCGGCTCGGTGCTGATGCTGCTGGGCATCCTGACCCTCTACTTCCAGCATCACCAGCAGATGGGCTTCTACACCTTCGAGATCGCCGACCTGATGAAGATCGACATGCCGCTGGGCTTGCAGCAGTGGGTCTTCTGGTCCTTCTTCGTGGGCTTCGCCATCAAGGTGCCGATGTTCCCCTTCCACACCTGGCTGCCCGACGCGCACGTCGAAGCGCCCACGGCCGGCTCGGTGGTCCTGGCCAGCGTGCTCCTGAAGATGGGGACCTACGGTTTTCTCCGCTTCTCGCTGCCGCTGCTGCCCAAGGCCTCCATCGATCAGACCATCGTGCAGGCGCTGGCGGTCCTGTCCATCATCGGAATCATCTACGGCGCGCTGGTCAGCCTGATGCAAAAGGATTGGAAGAAGCTGATCGCCTACTCGTCGGTCAGCCACCTGGGCTTCTGCACGCTGGGCATTTTTGCCCTGAATCCCAACGGCATCTCGGGCAGCGTGATCCAGCAGATCAATCACGGCATCTCCACCGGCATGCTCTTCTTGATCATCGGCGTGATCTACGAGCGCCGGCACACGCGCGAAATCTCCGAGTATGGCGGACTGGCCCATGTGATGCCCAAGTACGCCATCGTCTTCGCCTTCGCCATGCTCAGCTCGGCGGGCATGCCGTTGCTCAACGGCTTCGTCGGCGAGTTCACCATCCTGCAAGGCGCTTTCGAGACCAACTGGGTGTGGGCGGCCTTCGCCGTCACCGGCGTGGTGCTGGGCGCGGCCTACCTGCTGTGGCTCTATCAGCGGACCATGCTGGGACAGGTCACCAACGGCCGCAATCTCAATCTGCCCGACCTGCGCTGGAGCGAGATGGCCGTGTTTGCGCCGCTGATCGCCTGGGCGGTCTGGATCGGTGTGTATCCCAAGCCCTACTTCGACATTCTCGAGAAGCCGGTGGCCCAGTTGGTGGAGCGGGTCCGTCCGGGTTATTTCGCCGGCCCGCCGCCCGGTG
The DNA here is from genome assembly GCA_016178945.1 of Acidobacteriota bacterium. GTDB lineage: Bacteria > Acidobacteriota > Terriglobia > Bryobacterales > Bryobacteraceae > JACOSH01. The sequence goes on along the minus strand of JACOSH010000213.1, from coordinate 9,162 downwards.
AAGCCCCGCTCGCGGCGCCGCCGGTGGCGCCGGTGGCTCCGGCAAAGGCAGGCCCTCGATGAATCCGATCAGCCAGTACTACACCGCTACCGATCACTTCGTGCTGGTCCCGGCCATCATGCTGGCGCTGTTCGGCTGCGCCATCCTGCTGCTGGACACCTGGATCATCCCCAATCCGAGCCAGCGCAAGTGGCTGCTGCCGGTCTTCGTGCTTCCGGGTCTGGGGCTGACTGGCTTCGCCTTGTGGCGGCAGCAGGCCTTCCTGGCCGCCAGCGGCAGCGCCGAGATCACGGCCTTCCAGGGCGCGCTCACCGTCGACGGTTTCTCCCTGTTCTTCAACTGGGTGTTCCTGATTGCCTCCCTGATTGTGGCGCTGGTCTCCTACAAGTACCTGGAGATCGAAGGCGAGCATCACGGCGAATACTACGGCCTGATTCTGCTCGCGCAAAGCGGCATGTTCTTCCTGGCCACCGGCACGGATCTGGTGACCCTGTTCATCGGCCTGGAGCTGATGGCGCTGTGCTTCTACATCCTGGTCGGCTTTCTGCGGACCGACAAGCGCTCCAATGAAGCCGCCATGAAGTATCTCATCCTGGGCGCCTTCTCGAGCGGATTCCTGGCTTACGGTTTTTCGCTCCTCTACGGAATGACCGGCTCCACCAAGCTGCGCGATATCGCTTCCACCTTGGCCATGCGCGACGCCTGGGATCCCATGGTCTTCCTGGCCATGGCCACGACCGCGGTCGGCCTGCTGTTCAAGATTTCGGCCGTGCCTTTCCACATGTGGGCGCCCGACGCCTATGAAGGTGCCCCCACCACGGTGACCGCTTATCTTTCGGTGGCCTCCAAGGCGGCCTCGTTCGCGTTCCTGCTCCGGATCTTCATGGGACCGCTGGCGGCCTCGCGAGCCTCCTGGGAGCCGCTGCTGAGCATCGTGGCGATCCTAACCATGACCGTCGGCAATCTGGCGGCCATCAGCCAGAACAACGTGAAGCGGCTGTTGGCCTACAGCTCCATCTCGCACGCCGGCTACATGTTGCTGGGTCTGATTGCCGGCAATCCCACCGGCATTAAAGGCGTCTCGGTGTACGTGCTGGTCTACGTCTTCATGAACCTGGGCGCGTTCCTGGTGGTGGTGGCGCTGCGCCGCAAGGATCTGCTGGGCGAGGACGTGGAGGATCTGGCCGGCCTGATCCATCGCAGCCCGGGCTACGCCATCCTGATGCTGGTGTTCCTGCTCTCGCTGGCCGGCATTCCGCCCACCGCCGGCTTCCTGGGCAAGTACTACATCTTCCTGTCGCTGGTCGAGACCGGCCACTACCTGCTGGCAGTGGTGGGTACACTCTACGTGGCCGTGGCGGTCTACTATTACTTCCGCCTGGTGCGCAGCATGTTCCAGACCGACGCGTCCGTTACCGAACCGCTGGCCACCAGCCTGGGCCTGCGGGTGTCGCTGGCGGCCAGCGCCGCGCTCACGCTGGCCATCGGCATCTATCCGGAACCTTTCCTGCGCCTGGCGCAGAGCTCGCTGACACGATAATGCAGACCGTCTTCGATCATCCCCTATTCATTCCGCTGTGCGTGACCCTGGCGGTGATTGCGATCTTCCCCTTGCTGGCCGGCTACATCGTGCTGGTGGAGCGCAAGGTGCTGGCCGACTTTCAGGTCCGGCTGGGGCCCATGCGGGTGGGTCCTCACGGCCTGCTGCAGCCCCTGGCCGACGCCCTCAAGCTGCTGCTCAAGGAAGACATCGTCCCTACAGACGCCGACCAGGCCATCTTCTGGTTCGCGCCGGTGATCTCGACCTTCACCGCCCTGACCGCCTTCTCGGTCCTGCCGCTGAGCGACTGGCTGTTCGTGGCCGACGTCAACGTGGGGATTCTGGTGATCATGGCCATGTCGTCGGTCGGGATTCTGGGAATCATTCTGGGCGGCTGGGCCTCCAACAGCCATTACCCGCTGCTGGGCGCGCTGCGCAGCGCGGCCCAGTTGGTCAGCTACGAAGTGGCGCTCTCGTTCGCCCTGCTCTCCGGCCTGATGGTGGCCGGAACGCTGAGTATGCAGGGCATCGTCAAGGCCCAGGCCGAGCGCGGCGTCTGGTTCGTCTTCGAGAATTTCGGCCTCATGATCGTGCCCTTCGTGGTCTACATCATCGCGGCCACGGCGGAAACCAATCGCGCGCCCTTCGACCTGCCGGAAGCCGAGTCGGAGCTGGTGGCCGGATTTCACACCGAGTACAGCGGCTTCCGCTGGGCGCTCTACTTCCTGGCCGAGTACGCCAACATTTTCGTGGTGTCGGGCGTGGCGGTGACGCTATTTTGGGGCGGCTGGCTGCGCCCCTTCCCCAACGTCGCCTGGCTCCAGGTCCCGCTCAACATGGTCTTCCCCGCGCTGCTGTTCATCGGCTCCGGCGCAAGCTGCTTCCTGTTGCTGAAGCGCCTGAAAGACCCCATCCAGCAACGGGTGCTGGTCGGCGCGGCTCTCCTGCTGATGCTGGTGGGCCTCCCCTTCCTGATCGGCCCGGTGAACGCACGGATCATCGGCCTGTTCTGGTTCATGTTCAAGGTCGGCTGTATCGTTTACCTGATGATCTGGTTCCGGGGCACCTTCCCCCGCTTTCGCTACGACCAGCTCATGAACATCGGCTGGAAATACATGATCCCGATCGGCATGGGCTCGATCGTGGTCAACGGCATCGTCGGCATCGCCAAGGGCTAGTTCCTCCGGAACTGCACATCAGCGATAATGTGAGTGATGTCGAAGGCAGCACAGCTCAACCTGCCAGCCGTCCAGATCGCCGAGATCTGCCGTCGTCATCGAGTGCGGGAGCTCTGTGTTTTCGGCTCCGTCGCACGTGGCGACGTCCGCCCGGATAGCGACATCGACCTGCTCGTCGAGTTCGATCCGGACGCCGGTGTCGGCCTGCTGCGTTTTGCTCACCTGATGAACGAGCTCACCGACCTCCTCGGCAAGAAGGTCGACCTGGTGCCCAAACAAGGACTGAAGCCGCTCATCCGCGACGCCGTCCTGGCGGACGCGCGCGTCATCTATGCGGCGTGAACTTCTGTTTCTTCAGGACATCCGCGACGCGTCCGACGCGCTGGCCGGATTCGTCGCCGGTCAAAATGAGGCGGCCTTCAGTCAAAACGACCTCTTACGAAGCGCCGTCGTTCACAAGCTCACGGTGATCGGGGAGGCTGCGTCAAGACTGCCGGATGAAATCCGGCAGCGCCATCCAGAGATTCCCTGGCGGGACGTCATAGCCTTCCGGAACATCCTCGTGCACGCCTATTTCGGAATCCAGTGGGACCTGGTCTGGAAGGCCGCCACAGAGGAAGTTCCTGATCTGCGGAAACGGATCGAAGCCATGCTAAATGCCGAGTTCGAGTAGTAAGTTAAGGGTTCGGGAATACCCGGGAGACGCTGGGATTGAGCCGACTTCTGTTACCATAGAAATTCATGCGGGCCCTACTGGAAGCGCTGAAGCCGGGGGAGGCGGACTGGGAGCTGGCCTCCGCTCTCGACCCGGCCCGGCTGCCGGCGCACATCGCCATCATCATGGACGGAAACGGGCGCTGGGCCAAACGCCGCAGCCTGCCCCGGGTGGCGGGTCACAAAGCCGGCATCGGACCGGTCCGGGCCACCGTGGAAACCTGCGCGCGGCTGGGCATCCAGGTCCTCACTCTGTACGCATTTTCCGTGGAAAACTGGAAGCGCCCGCGCGCCGAAGTCGAGACCTTGTGGCGCCTGCTGCGCTTCTACCTGCGCCGCGAGCTGCCCGACCTCCAGAAGAACGGCATCCGCCTGGAGGCGATCGGTCGGCTGGATGCGTTGCCCGCGCAGGTCCGCGCCGAGCTGGAAGAGGTGATTGAGGCGACCTCGCGGAACCACGGCCTGCTGGTCAACCTGGCCATCAACTACGGCGGCCGGTCGGAGCTGGTCGACGCCATCAACGCCATCCTGGACGCGGCCCGCATCGAAGGCACGCTGGACGGCCTCAAGGTGGACGAGGAGATGATCGCCCGGCGTCTCTACACCGGCCAGTCGCCGGACCCCGACCTGCTGATCCGCACCTCCGGCGAGATGCGCATCAGCAATTTCCTACTCTGGCAGATCGCCTATTCCGAGCTGTACATCACCGAGACGCTGTGGCCGGACTTCACGCGCTCGGATCTGCTGCGCGCCATCCTCGATTTCCAAAAGCGCGACCGCCGTTTCGGCGGCCTGACCACTCCCGCCCCCAGCGAAGCTTCCCTCGACGAGCAATTGATCGAAGCGCTGCGATGACGCGCGTTCTCACCGCCCTGGCCCTCATCCCGGTGGTCGTGTACGTGGTCCTGTGGGGACCGGCCTGGCTGGTTTCGCTGGTGGTCGCTATCTTTGCCACGCTCTGCTACCTGGAGTACCTGGGGATCGCCCAGGCTTACGGAACCGGACCCTTGGGAAAATGGAGCCTGGCCGCAGGATTGGCGCTGCTGTGGGTACCGCGCGAGGGTTTGCTGCTGGCGGTCGTGCTGGCGCTGGCGGCCTTGACGTTGGAGATGCGCTCGGCGGATCTGCGTCTGACGCTGCCCCGCGCCTCGGCCGTGGCGTTGGGGCTGGTCTACATCTTCGGGAGCTGGAAGTGCGCGATTCTGCTGCACGCGATCCAGCCGCGCTGGCTGATGTTTGCCACCGCCATCAACTGGATCGGCGACGCGGCCGCCTACTACGCCGGCCGCCGGTTCGGACGGCACAAGCTGGCGCCGCGGATCAGCCCGGCCAAGTCCTGGGAGGGGTCGGCGGCCGCGCTGCTGGCCTCGATGGCCTTCGGCGCGGCCTACCTGGGGCCGTCGCTGGAGTTTCTGGCCCTTTCGGCCGGGGTCAACGCCGTGGGGCAAGTGGGCGACCTGGCCGAGTCGACGCTGAAGCGCGGCGCGGGGGTCAAGGACTCGGGGACGCTGCTCCCGGGCCACGGGGGAATGCTCGATCGCGTGGATTCCACTCTGTTTACGCTCCCCGCCGTTCTGGCTTACCTCCAGGTTTTACAATCCTTTAACATACGATAGATAACTTTTCGGCAGCCCACTCGTCTCTTCCATTGAATGCGACTTCTGACGGAAGGAAAGATCGGGGGGATGCGGCGGGCCTGGGTCGAGATCGCCATCGGGTTGGCGCTGCTGGCCGCGGTCGCCGCCTATTGGGTGCGCGCCTACACCGCCATGTCCGCCGCCCCCAAGTCGAGCCGCCCGGCTCTGGTCGCCGTCCTGAAAGGCGACTTTGACCGGGCTGTCCAGGCCGCCGCACTCCAGCCCCGGCAGCAGAAACAGCTTGCCGATGCGCGCGCCACCCTGCGCGAGGCTGGGGCCCTGCGCGGCGCCGGCAAGGCCGTCGATCCTGCGCGCATGCGGGCGGCTTCGCGAACCCTGGAGACGCTGCTCTCGAGCGGCGCCTTCCGCGACGAAGACCGCCGGCAGATCGCGCGCGACCGCAAGGCCCTGCGCGCACTGGATCGCCAGGAGAGAGCTCGCGATCGGCAGGCCCTCCGCGCCGCCTTCGTCCAGCAGCTCGGCCTGCCGTTGGGACTGCTCGCCGACCTGGCCGCCAAGAACCTGTAGCTTCCCTACTTGCTCGCCTTCACGTGCTCGACCACGGCGTTTCCGAAGGCTTCGACGAAAGCTTTACCCTTGTTCAGCAGGTTGTCTTTGGTCATGTAGTCGAGCTCGATGTCCGGGCGGACGCCGATGTTTTCGATGTAGGGCGATTCCGGAAAGTCCGAAGTCTTCACCGGCGCCTTGCGGTTCCCCGCGGAAATTGTCACGCTGACGCTGCCTTCGGTATACACGCCCGCGTCAAAATCGGTGACTCCGCCGCCCGCCCCCATGGTCCGCCAGCCGAAGATCTTGCCGCGGCCGTTGTCCTGAAAGGCCGCCGCGAACACTTCCGCCGCCGAGGCCGAGAATTCGTCGGTCAACAGCATCACCGGCTTGGTGTAGGCGATGTTGGCCCCGGTCCGGTCGGTGGCCGGGTCCCGTTGCAGGGTCGAACCGCAGATGGGCAGCGGCTCGGTGCGCGGCCGCTGCTCGGCGATGGCCTTCTGAATGGCCGCCAGGGTCATGTCGAGCTGCGCGATCTCGTCGTCGGAGTAGCCGAACTGGCGGCCGTAATCCAACTCGTCCATGTAATCCAGGACGTCGGTCCAGTTGACCCGCAGCTCCTGCGTGATCACCCGGAACGGGTTGGGCATGATGTAGGAGAGCAGCTCCTCGGCCTGGCAGGGCGAGCCGCCGGGATTGCGCATCAGGTCCAGGATCAGGCCGTCGCTGTTGTCCTTGTAGAAAGCGATCTCGCGCTTGATCAAGTCCGTCTGCCGGAACGAGAGCTGAAAGCTCGGGATGCGGATATAACCGATCTTCAGGGCTTGAACCGTCAGAATCCCGGAAAAGATGGGATCGGTGGTCTGCAGCCGCCGCTGGAAGGTATCGGCCGGCATCTCGAACACCGGCAAGCGCGCACCGATGTTGAGGACCGATGGCAGCACCGGCAGCATCCAGTTCCGCACTTGGGGAAGCAGGCGCGGATAGGTCCCGCGCGCGAGCCGGTCTTGCGAGGGCGCGGTGCGGACCACCGGCGAGCCAGGCAGCGCGGTGACCGGCGTGCCGTCCTTCTTCCAGGGGAGATTGTAGGTGGCGGTCTCGCCGCTCTGGCGCTTGATCGCCACCGCGGCGGTATCGCCGATCTCGTGCGCGTGCGGCATGTAGAACTGGCTGCGCCGCGACAACAGGCGCGCCGCCTCGCGCCGCGTGCTGCGCGTGTTTGCGGCCACCGAGTACTTCAGGAACGAGTCCATCAAAGCGTCCGCGGATTTCCCGTCCACCGACACGACTTCGTCGCCGGCTTCGAACGGGAAATCGGCGGCGGCCAGGCGGTCCCGGTCGACGGAATCGACCAGCACCTTGCCGTCGTAAAGGTCGGCGGTGAAGCCCAGCGTGGCGCGGAAGGTCGAGGGTAGATAGTAGCCGTCGTGGGCGTCGTTCAGCGAGGCAACGTACTCGGCCATCAGGTCGTAGAAATCCAGGTCGTTCTGGACCGAGCGCACCCGGGCGAGCCAGGGCTGCAGATTCAGCGCGTCGAACTTGATCGCGTCCCGTTTCCACTCGTAAAAAGCGTACTTTTTGGCGTAAACATCCGCCAGATTGCGAAAATCGGCCAGCCGTTGGTCGGTCGTCAGTTGCGCCTGGCCAGGGCCGGCGGCTATTAGAATTAGCAGACAGAATGTGAGAAAGCGCTCCATACTGGCATCATCTCACAGACTGGAGCGGCGCGGCGGAAGTCGGGTTACCGCACTTCCAGGGTCACGCCGGGCTGACTCTCCACCGTGCCGGACAAGACAACCAGCGTTACGGTTCCCGGCGACAGGTCCGGCGGGACCACGACGTTTAACTGCATGACGCCGGCTACCAAGCCGGGCGCGCCGCCGGAGTAGAGCACCTGCGCGTCTTTTCCGCCGATGCGCACCGAGATCGGCTGCATGGGCTGCGGCAAAGGGACCACCGCCAGCTTGCCGTCCACGCCGGGCGGCGCAGTGGCGCCCTCACCAGTCACATAGAGGACCACCGCCGCGCCGGGCGTGACCGGATCGCTGGACAGGTTCAGCACCGGTCCCTTGCCGGTCGCGTTCGCCGTGAACACACCGGGCGCCACGGGCGCCACCGGCACGGTCACCGGCGCCGAACGGATCCCGGCGTACTCGATCACGACCGAGGCCTGCGTACTGCCGGCCAGCGAATAGGGAGCCACGGCCGTGAGCAGGCCGCCGGAGACGTAAACCAGCGGCGCGGCGACGCCGTTGAATAGGACGCGCGTCGAGGCCAGCTCCTTACGCATGAATCCGCCCGAGAGAAACCGGCCCGGCGCCAAGACCGCGGGGCCCATCCCGGAGCCGAAAATCGTGGTCAGCAGGCCCGGCGCTAGTCCGGGCTCGAAACTGGCGGCGTTGGTCACTCCTTGCGCGGTAAGCACCGGCCGCTCTTTGGCCGTCACCGTGACCGTGACCTTGCCCAGGTTGGAGTCGATCGCGCCGTCCCAGGCGGCATACGTGAATTGGTCGGCGCCTTCGAAATCCGGATTGGCGCGATAGGTGGCGGTGGTGCGGGATAGCGCCACGGTTCCCCCCTTGGGCTGGGAGACAATGCGTACGGTCAGCGGATTGTTATCGGCGTCGCTGGCCGTGAGCGCAATGGTCGCGCTCTGGCCGCTGGCCACTGCCGCCGAGGCATTCGACACCACCGGCGGCTTGTTCGGATTGGGGCGGTCGTCCAGTTCCCCGAGGTGGCAGGTCGCGCAGCCGATCTGGAAGCCGCGCCACACCTGGAGCGTGCCGAGCTTGCTCTGTATGGAGCGGTCCGCCAGGGCGCGCGAGAGCAGCGTGCCTTTCAGATCCCGGCCGTGACATTCGCGGCAGGGCTCCACGCTCCGCTCGGCGAAACTGTCGTGCACCGCCACCCAGGCGGAGCCGACCGAGTGCATGTTGTGCGGGCCGCCGGCTTCGTAGACCTTGCCGTCGCGATGGCAGACGCCGCACTCGCTGAGAGTGCCGGCGAATCCCTGCAAGTCCACGCTCTGCAGGTTGTCGTTGTCGTGCGCGCTGGGCGACTCGGCGTGCGTCGCGCCGTGGCAGGCGGCGCACTGCAGGCCACCATGGCCGCGCGAGGAGCGGTAGAGCACCACGCTGCCGTCGTTGATATCCCGTTCGGTCGCATAGTCGGTGAAGAAGAATCTTCGCCACGAGCTGCCGGCGAAGGCGTTGGTGAAACGGATCTGGCCGGCGTTGTTCATGGCCGTGCCGGTGTGGCAGGCCTGGCAGTACGGCTCTTCCAGCCATCCGCGGCGTCCCGAGGCGGCCAGCACGCCCAGCGTGCCGTGACAGCTCTGGCAGTGCATGGCGGGCGTTCCGTCCTCGGCCACCGCGCGCCCCATCGCGCCGCGCAAGAAGCGCGTTTCCGGCCCCGGATGACAGCGGTAACAAGCGGCGCGCTCGCCGGAATCGCCCAGACGCTGGCCGGTGTCCGGATCGGTCTGGCTGGCGTGGAAGCCGTGCATGGCGACAGTGAGGGCGGAGATCCCGCTCATTCCGGAACGAGCGCCGAGATTGCTCGCATGGCACTTCACGCACAGGACCGG
>JACOSH010000212.1 GCA_016178945.1 Acidobacteriota bacterium | reverse complement strand
GTGGGTGACCATGATCGTCATCGGAACGCTGATCCGCGGTCCGGGCTGGATGTGGTTCTGGCCCGGCATGACCTGGGATCACAACCGCCAGGTGTTCGAGATCAACCGCGACTTGCCGGACATCCTGGGCATCAAGAGCGGTCTGGTGAAGAACATTTTCGGCGTCATCGTGACCGGCATCTATGCCGTGGCGGCAGCCTTGGGGGTCCACAAGCTGATCAACGCGACGCCGTTCAGCCGCAGGATCTACAAGCGGATGAGCCTGCTGCAGTATGTCACCATGCAGGTGTTCCTGGTGATCATGCTGGCGCTGCCCATCAAGATCCTGCTGCGCCTGCTGTTCCGAATCAAATACATCTGGGTGAGCCCGTGGTTCAATATCTGAAGTTATCCGCCGCCGGCGGCAAACGGCGGTGGATAACGCACAACTGAGCATGCTATGACCGACCCCGAAAAGGATCCAGTAGTTCATTCCTCCCTCAGCCGTCACCTGGTGATCTGGTCGACGCTGCTGGTGCTGTCGTTGGTCTGGGCGCTGGCCGACGAGATCTATTTCATGCGGCCCTGGAAGCGATACCAGGCGCGGTTTGTCAGGCTGTATTCCGCCTTCTTGAAGAAGGAGAAGCCGGCCGGCGCCGAGGTCGAGCAGAAGATCAAAGCCACCTCCGAGTACCAGCGGCTCGACCGCGAGATGAAAGCGGCCGAGAGCGCCGTGATGGCCAAGGTGAAGGCGATCGACGACGAGGTGAATCTCACGCTGGTGCCGCGCATCCTGGCGCTGAACGAGAAGTTCCAGGAGTCGCGGGCCGAGATCGTCGCCCTGACCTACAAGATCGAAACCGCTTCCGGCGAGGCGGCCAAGAACTCCATCCGCGCCGACATCGAGAAGATCAAGCAGCGCGCGGTCACGGTGAACCTTCCGAAAGCGGACGGAACCGAGGAGAAGGTCGAGTACCAATACGCCCGGATGGAGGCCGGCCTGGACGCCTGGAAGACCCAGAAAGCCAAGCGCCTCCAGGAGCGCGTGGACCTGCTCAAGCCGGCCACCGAGCTGCGCGCCAAGCGCGATCAATACCTGTCCGACCGGATGGCCGAGGCTTCCACGGATGTCCTGAACGGCCTCGAGAACAAGGTGAGGAGTTTCGACATCCGAATCCGCCAGATTCACGTGCGGGACGTCGACCTGGTGGACCGCTGCGAGTCCTGCCACCTGGGCGCGCGCGAGCCGGTCGTGCTGACCAGGGCTTCCATGGGTGGCGAGGGGATGTTCACCAGCCATCCCAACCGCGAGCTGCTCAAGATCCACGATCCGGAAAAGTTCGGATGCAGCCCCTGTCACGGTGGGAACGGCATCGCCACGTCCAGCGAGGAAAAGGGCCACGGGCGCCATAAATACTGGCTGTGGCCGATGCACTACCGCGAGAACTTCGAGGCGGGCTGCCAGCAGTGCCATTACCGGGAAGTGGTCACCGAGATGGCCGACCGCCTGAACGAGGGCCGGGAGATCTTCCGCAACCGGGGCTGCCGCGGCTGCCACCGCTATGAGGGCTACGACCGGGAGAAGGACGAGTTGGACGGCGTTTACCAGCAGATCCGGCAGCACGAGTCCCAGAAGGCGGAGTGGGAGCGCGAGTCGGGATTCAGCATCGCCAAGGCCGACAAGACCAAGGACAACAGCGAAGCGCAGCGGCTGTATGCGCTGGCCGAGAATCTGAAGGTCCGGTCCTCGGGCCTGGACGCCCGGATCGAGCAGCTCGACATGCGGTCCAAGAACCTGCTGCGGGAGATCAAGAAGGTCGGACCGAACCTCAAGGAAGTCCGGATGAAGCTGCGCAAGGAATGGCTGCCGGTCTGGATCGAGAATCCCAACCACTGGCGAGCCGGGACCAAGATGCCCACCTTCCGGCTGGATAAAGACGAAGTCCGCGCCATCGCCGCGTTCGTCTGGCAGTCGGGCGTGACCGGCAAGCTGGCCCCACAAGCCAAGGGCGATCCGGAGAAGGGCAAGGAGTCCTTCGAGACGCGCGGCTGCATGGCCTGCCACTCCATGGGCGAGGGCGGCCAGAAGCAGGGCGGGACGTTCGCCGCCAATCTGAGCCGCGTCGGCGAGAAGGTCAACTACGATTACCTGGTGCGCTGGGTGCACAATCCGCGCGAGCGCACGCTTCCCTACGATCCGATCGAGAAGCGCGATCTCTCCGAAGAAGATTACAAGAAGGCGGGCGTGCCGTTCGTGTTCGACGTCGAGCACTCCCAGTCTCCCATTGGCGGCCATGAGCTGGTGGTGGAGAACATGACCCCCATGCCCAGCCTGCGGCTGACCACGGAAGAGGCCCGCAACATCGCCAGCTACCTGATGACCCGCACGAGGGATGAATCTTACGCCTCGGCCGATTTTCTGGAAGATCCCAAGCTGAAGCCCCGCGGTTTGTTCCTGGTAAAGAACTACGGGTGCGCCGCCTGCCACGAGATCGCGGGACTGGAGGAGGAACAGCGCATCGGCACGGAGCTGACCCGGGAAGGGTCCAAACCGATCGAGCGCCTGGACTTCGCGCTGCTCGGCCACAAGGCCGAGAAAGAGGGCTGGTACACGCACAAGGGCTTCTTCGAGCACAAGCTGAAGGACCCGGCCGTGTACGACGAGGGCAAGGAGAAGCCCAACAAGCTGGAGCGGCTGAAGATGCCCAACTTCAATCTCGGCAAGGAGGAGATTGACGCCGTCGCGACCTTCCTGCTGGGTTCGGTGGAGCCGAACATCCCGGCCCGCTATCATTACGCGCCCAGCGACCAGCGCCAGGACATCGTCGAGGGCTGGTGGATCGTACGCAAGTACAACTGCATGGGGTGCCACCGCGTGCGCGTGGGACAGAACACGTTGTTCGAGGTCCTGCCCCGTTACCAGGATCCTGACTGGAAGGAGCAGCGGCCGCCGAGCCTGGTGGGCGAGGGCGCGCGCGTCGATCCGGTCTGGCTGATGCGCTTCCTGAACAACCCATCGCTGTCGGAGAAGGATCAGGACCGCAACGGTGTGCGACAATACCTGAAGGTGCGGATGCCGACCTTCCACTTCTCCGACGGAGAGCTGCGGAAGCTGGTCCGGTTCTTCGAAGCGCTCTCGTCGCAGGCGCAGCCGTATATCGCGCAGAAGCTGGATCCGCTGAGCGAGCAAGAGCGTTCCATGGCCCGGGCCCTGTTTTCGAGCGAAGGAGCGCCTTGTCTGAAGTGTCACGCCACCGGCGATCCGAACCGCGACAAGCGGGCCACGGCGCCTAATTTTCTCTTCGCCAAGGAGAGGTTGAAGCCCGGTTGGACCAAACGCTGGATGCTGGATCCGGCGCGCATGGCCCCGGGCACGGCCATGCCCTCGGGCCTGTTTGCCAAGCAAGGCGACCGCTGGGTATTCGCCGGCCCCACGCCCGCCAGTTTCGAGGGCTACAAGAAGGATCACGCGGACTTGCTGGTCCGCTACATGTTCCAGTTCACGCCGGAGGAGCTCAACCGTCTGCGCGCCAGCGCCGGCGCGGGAGCCGGCCGGTGATTCAAATAGAGGAGAGGCATACTGAATATGAAGAAGTTCTGGATTAGTTTGGGAGTCGCCGCGGCCCTGATGTTGAACGGCTGCGGAGGCGGGGAAAAGAAGGAAGAGAAGAAAGCGGAAGCACCGGCCGCGGCTCCGGCGGCGGCGCCGGTCGATGACGCTAACGCGGCTACCGTTACGGGCAAGGTCGCCTTCAGCGGGGCCAAGCCCACGGCCAAGACCATCAGCATGGAAGCCACGCCGGCTTGCGCGCGGGCGCATTCCACTCCGCAGAAGTCCGAGGAAGCGGTGGTCAACGACAACGGCACGCTGCGCTACACGTTCGTTTGGGTGAAGGCGGGATTGCCCGATCGGCAGTGGCCCGCCGCGTCCAACACGGTCGCGCTCGACCAGTCGGGCTGCATGTACAGGCCCCACATGCTCGGCGTGCGCGCGGGGCAGGACATCGAGGTCACCAACAGCGATCCGACCAACCATAACATCCACCCGCTGCCGAAAGTGAATCGCGAGTGGAACGAATCCCAGCCTCCCAAGGGCGACAAGAAGATCAAGCAGTTCGCGCGCGAGGAGGTCATGATCCCGGTGAAGTGCAACGTGCACCCCTGGATGAAGAGCTACATCGGAGTGGTGAACCATCCGTTCTTCGCCGTGACCGGCGAGGACGGCGCATTCACCCTGAAAGGGCTGCCACCGGGCGAGTACACCATCGAGGCCTGGCACGAGAAGTACGGCGCGATGGAGCAGAAAGTGAAAGTCGAGGCCAAGGAGTCCAAGGCGGTCGACTTCGAGTTCAAAGGGTAGGCCTGTAGGGCAGGCCCTCGGCCTGCCCCGCATCCCGAGGTTATGCTACACCGGTTCTCGGTGCTGGTCGCCTGTTCGACGCTGCTCCTGGTGGTAGCCGGCGCGTTGGTCACCAGCAACGACGCGGGGCTCTCTGTTCCCGATTGGCCGCTTTCCTATGGCCAGCTCATGCCCAAGATGGAGGGCGGCATCTTCTGGGAGCACGGCCACCGCATGGTGGCCACCACGGTCGGTTTTCTTACCCTCATCCTGGCGGTGTGGATCGCGCGCGTGGAGACGCGCCCCTGGCTGCGCATTCTGGGCTGGAGCGCGTTAGGCGCGGTGGTGGCGCAGGGCCTGCTCGGCGGAATCACGGTGCTCCTCCTGCAGCCCAAACCGGTCAGCATCGGCCACGCCTGTCTGGCCGAGTTATTCTTTTCGACCACAGTGGCCATCGCCTGGTTCACCTCTCCGGCCTGGCGGCGCGGCGGCCCCAATGTGGAAGATCCCGGGCTGCACCGGCTGGCGCTGGCCGCGCCGGTTTCCGTGTTCATCCAACTGGCGCTGGGCGCGGCGGCGCGGCACAAAGCGCTGGGCGCGCTGGCGCATATCGCCTGGGCGCCGGTGACCACGGGGATGGTGTTGTGGCTGGTCACCCGGATTCTGATGCGCCACTCCGGCCACGGCCAGTTGCGCACTCCGGCGCTGGCGCTGGTCACGATCACCTTCGCGCAGGTCTTCCTGGGGATCGCGGCGTACATGAGCCGGATCGCCACCGTGGACGCGCCGCAACCCATGAAAGTGATGGTCGTCTTCACCTCCGCGCATGTCGCCCTTGGCGCGATGACTCTGGCCTGTAGTATCCTAACTGGGATCCAGGTTTTTCGTTATGCCGGACGGGTATCGGCCTGTCCCACGATTCCGGAAGCGCTTCCGGCCAACTCATGAAGGATTACATCGAGCTCACCAAGCCCAACGTCACCTGGCTCATCCTCATGAGTGCGGCGGTCGGCTACTTTTTCGGGCACCAGGGCGGCTGGTTACTCCTGCCGATTCTCCATACGGTGCTCGGCACCGCGCTGATCGCATCCGGCACGGCCGCGCTCAACCAATGGTACGAGCGCGAAGCCGACGCCAAGATGCGGCGAACGGCCAGGCGGCCTCTCCCGACCGGGCGCGTCACTCCGGGCCGCGCGCTGGCCTTCGGGTCCGCGCTGTCGGCGCTCGGTTTCGCCGAGCTGGCGATCGGCCTCAATCTGCTGACCGGGCTGCTGGGACTGTTCACGCTCACCAGTTACTTGTTCCTCTACACCCCGCTGAAACAGCGCACGCACCTGTCGACGCTGGTGGGCGCTTTCCCCGGGGCGATGCCCCCCATGATCGGATTCGCCGCCGCGCGCGGCGCTCTGACCGCGGAGGCCTGGGTGCTGTTCGCGATCCTGTTTCTGTGGCAGTTCCCGCACTTCCTGGCCATCGCTTGGATGTATCGCGAAGATTACGCCCGCGCCGGCATCCTCATGCTGCCGGTGGTCGAGCCCAGCGGCCAATCCACGGCCCGCCAGATCGTCCTCTATTCGTTGGCCCTGATCCCGGTGAGTATCGCGCCGAGCCTGCTGGGGATGACAGGCAAGCTCTACTTATTCGGCGCGTTGGGACTGGGGCTGCTCTATCTTTACTATGGCCTGCGTGTGGTGTTCGACCGCACGATCCTGCGGGCCCGCGGCGTCCTGCTCGCTTCGGTGGTGTATCTTCCGATGATTTACGGGCTGATGCTGCTGGACCGCCCGGCCCTGTGATCGTCACCGTCGACAATCTGAGCCATCGTTACGGCGAACGCGTGGCGCTCGCCGGCGTGACCTTCCAGGTGAGGGAAGGCGAGATCTTCGGTTTGCTCGGTCCTAACGGCGGCGGCAAGTCGACGCTGTTTCGCATTCTGTCGACGTTGATGGCGCCTTCCGGGGGACGGGCGGTTGTGGCCGGACACGATGTGGACCGGTCTCCGGAGAATGTCCGCCGCCGGATTGGCGTGGTCTTTCAATCGCAGAGCCTGGACAAGAAGATGACGGTCGCCGAGAACCTGCGCGCGCAAGGTCATCTGCACGGCCTCTCGGGCAGCGCGCTGCGCCAGAGGATCGGCGAGGTCACCGGGCGGCTGGGCATCGCGTCGCGGGCCGGCGACCTGGTGGAAACGCTCTCCGGCGGCCTCAAGCGGAGGGTCGAGATCGCCAAGGGTCTGCTGCATCGGCCCGTCCTGCTGCTGATGGACGAAGCGTCGACGGGCCTCGACCCCGGCGCCCGCCGCGAGCTGTCGCAGTACGTGAGCGAGCTGCGCGACCGCGAAGGCGTGACCATCCTGCTCACCAGCCACATCCTCGATGAGGCCGAGCGCTGCGACCGCCTGCTGCTGTTGCACGCGGGCCGGGTGGTGGCCGAGGGCACTCCGGCGCAACTCAAGGCGCGAATCGGCGGCGACGTCGTAGTGCTGGAAACGGCCCAGCCCGCCACGCTGGGCCCGCAAATCGCCGCCCGCTTTCACGTCCAGCCCTCGACGGTCGATGCCACGCTGCGCATCGAGATCGCCAACGGACACCGCTTCATCACCGAAGTGGTCGAGGCCTTTCCCGGCCTCATCGAGTCCGTGGCGCTGCACAAGCCGACCCTGGAGGACGTCTTCGTGCACGAGACGGGGGCGTCGCTATGGTAAGGTTCCTCCTGCCGGTGGCGACCCTGTGGCAGCGCGAGCTCTACCACTTCTGGCGTCAGAAAAGCCGCGTGCTCGGCGTGGTGGCCTCGCCGTTGATTTTCTGGCTGGTGATCGGGTTTGGCTCCGGGGAGCAGGGACCTCGATTCTTTTTTCCGGGCACGATTGTCCTGACCGTCATGTTCTCGGCGATCTTCTCGACTATTTCGATCATTGAGGACCGCCGGGAGGGGTTCCTGTTGTCGATGCTGGTGTCGCCGGCGTCGCGCGCCAGCCTGGTGCTGGGCAAGACGCTGGGGGCGGCCACCTTGGCCTGGATCCAGGGCGCGATCCTGCTGGTTTTCGCGCCGGTAGCGGGTTTTCATCCGGGCCTGCTGCAACTGCTGGAGGTCGCCGGGGCGCTGTTTCTGATCGCGCTCGCGCTGTCGGCGATGGGATTTTTCTTTGCCTGGAAGTTCGATTCCTCGCAAGGCTACCATGCCGTGATGAACCTCCTGATGATGCCCATGTGGCTGGTGTCGGGCGCGGTGTTCTCGATCGCCAGCGCGCATGGATGGATTCGCGCCATCATGTGGGTGAATCCGCTTACCTATTCGCTTTCACTGCTGCGCGGGCTGCTGGCGGAGGCGCCGGATCCGGCCGAGCCCTCGCTGGCGGCGGGGTTCGCGGTGACGACGGCGTTTGGACTGGCGCTGCTGGCGGCATCGGTGGTACTGGCCAACCGCAAGAGCGTGAGGAACGTGGGTTGAAAACTGCCCTGTTTCTTGTCGTGGTCCTGCTTCTGGCCTGCTCCCCGCAGCGCCCTTTGCCAGTTTACGGCCAGATTCCCGGCTTCACCCTGACCGCCGAGACCGGCCATGCCTTTGAGAGCCGAACCCTGGACGGCCGCGTCTGGGTAGCGGATTTTATTTACACCACGTGTACCGGCCCCTGCCCGCGCATGACTTCGCTGATGCGCCAGCTCCAGACCCTCACGGCCAACCTGCCGCAGGTGCGGCTCGTCTCGATGACGGTGGACCCGCAGCGCGACACCCCCGAGGTGCTCGCCGCCTACGCCCGGCGCAACCACGCGCAGCCGGAGCGCTGGCGCTTTCTCACCGGTGGCGCGGAAGCGCTGCACCATCTGAAGCGCGAGGCGTTCAAGCTGGGCAGCGTCGACGGCAGCCTCAACCACAGCACCCGGCTGGTCCTGGTCGATGGCCGCGGCCGCATCCGCGGCTACTACGGCACCGACGAGGACTCTCCCATCCAGCGTCTGCTGACCGACATCAAGCGACTGCTGCAGGAACCCTCGTGAACGTTCTTCCCTCCGTCAACGCCGCTCTGAACGCGACCTCCACGGTGCTGCTGTTGGCCGGCTACGCCTTTATCCGCCGCGGCAACATCGCCGCGCACAAGAGGACGATGCTGGCGGCCTTCACGACCTCTACGCTGTTCCTGATCTGCTACCTGGTGTATCACTTCCAGGTGGGCTCGGTGCGATTCCAGAAGACCGGCGCGATCCGCGGCATCTACCTGACCATTCTGGCGACCCACACCTGCCTGGCCGCGGCCGTCCCACCCCTGGCGCTGATCACCTTGAGCCGCGCACTCCAGCAGCGCTTCGACCGCCACCGTAAGATCGCCCGCTGGACGCTGCCCATCTGGCTGTACGTCAGCGTCACCGGCGTGGTCGTCTACTGGATGCTGTACCGGATGTAGGGCGGCGCGTTGCGAGATAATGGGCAAGCGCCATGCCTCAGAAAATCTACGACGTGCTGGTGGCCGGTTCGGGTCCCTCCGGCGGCACGCTGGCGGCGCACCTGGCGCATCTCGGGGTCGACGTCGCCGTCGTGGAAGGCGGCCCGGTCGTGGACACGCGCACGGCGTTCAATACGCACGCCATGCCCTTCGACTTTCCCAACCGCCACATCCCGACCATGAAGCCCGGTGTGCCGGGGTTCGACAGCGAGCGCAGCCGCGGCGTCGGCGGCAAGAGCCTCACCTGGAATGCAGTGGCCTGGCGCTATAGCCATCGCGATTTCAAAGGCCGCTCGATCGATGGCGCGGGCGAAGACTGGCCCATCGATTACCCGGATCTGGCCCCCTATTACGACCAGGTGGAACGCGAGGTCGGCGTGTGCGGCAACCGGGACGGTCTTCCCGACCTCCCCGACGGCATCTTCCTGCCGCCCGTGCCCATGAAGTGCAGCGACAAGATCGTGCAGCGCGGCGCGGCCAAGCTCGGAATCAACGTCATCCACGTCCGCAAGTCGACGCTCTCGGTGGCGCGGGGCGCGCGCCCGGCCTGCCATTTCTGCGGCAACTGCATGGCCGGCTGCGACGTGGTGGCCAAGTACAATTCCGCCGATGTGCACCTGAAGCCCGCGCTGAAAACCGGCAAGCTCGAAGTCTTTCCCAACTCGGTGGTGCGGGAAGTAATCGTCAGCGAAGAGAACCGCGCGACCGGCGCGCGTTTCCTCCACCGCGAGACGCTGGCGGAGGGCGAGCTGCGCGCCCGCTGCGTGGTGGTGTCGTGCGCCTGCGTGCAGAGCGTGGCGCTGCTGCTGATGTCGAAGTCCTCGCGCTATCCCAGCGGGCTGGCCAACTCCAGCGGCGAGCTGGGCCGCAACTTCATCCCGCACTTCACCGGCGGGGTGCAGTGTTTCCTGACGGAGTTGATCGGCAAACCGGCGGCCAACGACGAGGGCTTTCTGGATCACGCCTACGTGCCCTCCTTCATGCACCAGCGCAAGCGGGATTACGCCCGGAGTTTCGGTATCCAGTTCAACTACCAGAACCGGCGGTCGGTCGGCTGGGCGCGCGCGATGCCTGGGTTTGGCAAGGCCTACAAGCAGTCGATCAAGGAGCGCTATCCGGCCTTCCTGACCTTTTCGCCGTACGGCGAGATGCTGCCCAACAAACAGAGCTATATCGACCTGGATTACGGCAAACGGGACCGGTTCGGCCTGCCGCTGGCCCGCCGGCAGTACGTCTGGGGCGAGAACGACCGGAAGATTTTCCATGACATGACGCGCTGGTCGGTCGAGATCCTACGCTCGGCCGGCGCCGAAATCCAGTCCGTATCCGCCGAGCCGAGCACCAACCACGAGCTGGGCGGCTGCCGGATGGGAACGGACCCTCGCACGTCGGTGGTGAACGCCGGCTGCCGCACCCACGACGTGCCCAACCTCTACGTGGTCGATGGCAGCGTCTTCCCGTCGGCATCGGAGAAAAACCCGACCCACACCATGATGGCGCTGGCCGCTCGCGCCGCCGATCACATCGCGGACCGGCTGCGGAAAGGAGAGATGTAAATGGAGAGCCGGCGGGAGTCCCTCAAGATCATCGGCGCGATCGGCGCCACCTGCGCCTTCCCGTTTGCCGCCGACGAGCTGTACGGCCAGCATGCGCATCCTCCCAGCCGCCCGCCTGCCGTCCCCGAAGAGCCCTTCCAGCCGATGTTCTTCAAGAAAGCCGAATACCAAGCCCTCTCGCGGCTGGCCGACCTGATCATCCCTCCGACCGGAACGCCGGGCGCGGTTGGGGCGGGCGTGCCCCGGTATATCGACCAGGTGGTCAGCGCCAATGCCGAGCACCGCACGCGCTTCCGGGCGGGGCTGCGCTGGCTCGACCGGGAGTCGAAGAAGCGCTTTGGAAAACGATTCGTCAGGCTCACTGAAGAGCGCCAGACCGAATTGCTGGCGCCGCTCAGCCAGGCGGTCGACGCCCGCCGCGCCCGAACGGCGCCAGAACACTTTTTCCGCGTGGTCAAGAACATGACCGCCGACGGGTACTACACCTCGCGGACCGGCCTGGTCGAGGAGCTGGGCTACGCCGGAAACACGGTGCTGGCCCAGTTTCCGGAGTGCCTGCACGAACACTGAGCCTCGTCACCCCTTGTTTGCCCCCCCGAATCCTGATACAAGGAGAGAGGGGGAATCGCGATCCTTAGAGTCTGCGTCCTGGCCAGCGGCAGTTCCGGAAATTCGACCTTGGTCGCCACCGCGCGCACGCGGGTGCTGGTGGATGCCGGGCTGAGCTTGCGCGACACCGCTCATCGCCTGGTCCACGCCGGCGAAACGCTGGAGCGGCTGGACGCGATTCTGATCACCCACGAGCATTCCGACCACGTCGCGGGCCTGGTGCGGATGGCGAAGCGTCTCCCCATCCCCGTCTACATGACGCGGCTCACGGCGCCCGCCATCGACTGGGGAGAGGTCCAGCCCAAGCTGGAGCTGTTTCAGGCCGGCTCGCGCTTCACCATCGGCGATATCGAAGTGGATAGCTTCACCATTCCGCACGACGCCATCGATCCGGTCGGCTTCAGCCTGCGCGCGGGAGGAATCAAGTTCTCGATAGCCACCGATCTCGGCTACGTCACGGATTCGATCCGCTATCACCTGCGCGGCTCGCACCTGCTGTTGCTGGAGGCGAATCACGACTTGGAGATGCTCAAGGTCGGCCCTTATCCCTGGGCGGTGAAGCAGCGCGTCATGAGCAGGGTGGGGCACCTGTCGAACGACAGCGCATCGGATTTCATTCTTCAGGATTTGGATCGAGAGGTGGGCGGTTTGATTCTGGGCCATTTGAGCGAGCAGAACAACCACCCTGAGATTGTCCGCCTGATGGCGCACCAGGCCCTCCACCGGCGCGGCCTGGCGGCGCGGCTGGTGATCGCCGAACAGAAGAAGCCGGCCGAAGTCTTTACCTTCTAACCCCCATGATTGCCCGATACACGCGCCCCGCCATGGGACGCATCTGGAGCGACCGGAACAAGTTCGCGCAGTGGCTCGAAGTCGAGCTGGCGGCCTCCGAGTCGCTGGCCGAGCTGGGCGTGGTCCCGGCCGAGGCCGCGCGCCTGCTGCGCGCGCACGCGAGCTTCGATCTGGAGCGGATCGAAGCCATCGAGGCCGAGGTTAAGCACGACGTCATCGCCTTTACGACCGCTGTTGCCGAGACGATGGCCGCCGCCGGCCACCCCGATGCCTCGCGCTGGCTGCACTACGGACTAACGTCCAACGATGTCGTCGACACGGCCCAGGCCTTGCAGTTGCGCCAGTCCTCCGCGCTCCTGCTGGAAGGTCTGGAGCAGTTGCAGGCGGTGCTCCGCCGCCGCGCGCAGGAGTTCCGCCATACCGTGCAGATCGGCCGCACGCACGGCGTCCACGCCGAGCCGGTCACCTTCGGTCTGAAGCTCGCCATCTGGCATGAAGAAGCCGGCCGCAACCTGGCGCGGCTGCGAGCCGCGGCCGAGGATCTCCTGGTCGGGAAAATCTCGGGGGCCGTGGGCACGTTCGGACACATCGACCCGGAAGCCGAGGAGCGCATCTGCGCCCGGCTTGGATTGAAACCGGCCCCCGTGGCTTCCCAGGTGATCCAGCGCGACCGCCACGCCGCCTGGATCTCCGCGCTGGCGCTGGTCTGCGCCCTTCTGGAAAAGATCGCGCTGGAGATCCGCCATCTGCAGCGCACGGAAGTGCGCGAGGCCGAGGAGTACTTTGCCAAGGGACAGAAGGGCAGCTCGGCCATGCCCCACAAGCGAAATCCGGTGACCTGCGAGCAGATCTGCGGCCTGGCTCGCGTGGTGCGGGCCAACGCGCAGGCGGCCTTCGAAAACGTCGCGCTCTGGCACGAACGCGACATCTCGCACTCCTCGGTGGAGCGCGTCATCCTGGCCGACTCCGCCATCCTCGCCGACTACCTGCTGGCCAAGACCACGCATCTGGTGGACAAGCTGATCGTCTACCCGGAGCGGATGCGGCGGAATCTGGAGATGACGCGCGGTCTGGTCTTCTCCGGCCAGCTCCTGCTCGATCTGGCCGCCGCCGGAATGCTGCGCGAGAAAGCCTACGCGCTGGTGCAGCGCCACGCCATGAAGGCCTGGGAGGAGGAATCGGATTTCCGCGCCGCCATTGAGGCCGAACCCGAGATCCGCGCCGTGCTCGGACCCGGCCAGATCGCCGGGAGCTTTTCCCTGGAGCGCCAGTTGCGCAACGTCGACCGGATTTTTAGCAGAGTATTCGGCTCATGATCGTTCATCCCGATATCGAGCGCTACCTGGACTCCCTGCTGCCGCCGCGCGATGCGGCGCTGGCGGAGATGGAAGCGCTGGCGGCCAGGCGGCAGATCCCCATCATCGGACCGGCCACCGCGCGATTACTGGCCGCCCTGGTGCGGATCTCCGGGGCGAAACGCATCTTCGAGCTGGGGTCGGCAATCGGGTATTCGACCCTCTGGCTGGCGCAAGCCGCCGGCGAGGGCGCCGAGGTCCACTACAGCGACGGCAGCGCGGACAATGCCCGTGTGGCCCGCGGCTTTTTTGAGCGCGCCGGCGTCGCCTCCCGCCTTCACATCCACGTCGGCGACGCCCTGGAGGCGCTGGCCGCCACGCCCGGCGTATTCGATCTGATCTTCAACGATGTCGATAAGGAAGGCTACCTGGCGGTGCTGGAGGCCGTTCCTTCACGGCTCCGGAAGGGCGGCCTGTTCCTGACCGACAACACATTGTGGCACGCCCGGGTGCTCGATCCCCGGGAAGAGGCGGACCACGCCGTGGTGGAGTTCAACCGCCGTCTCTACGCTTCGCCCGACTTTTTCACTGCGCTCGTGCCGATCCGCGACGGGGTCTCAGTCAGCCTGCGGACGTGAAAGCGCCGCCGTTTTCACGCTGCTGCGCGCCCGGTGGCGGATATCGTGCAGTTTGAGGCCAGACAATTCCACGGCGATAAAGCCCCCGATCAGCAGAGGCAGCGTGAGCACCCCGAACATGGTCAGGGAAAAACTGATGGCGGTGGACTTGGGGACATCAAAAAGCTTCAGCCCCAGGACGCACATGGCCTGATAGATTCCGGCGTTACCCGGCGCATTGGGGATCACGGTGCCGAGGCGAATGATGATCAGAACCGCAGAAGCCGCCCAGATGGACAGATCCATGTCCGACCCCTTCATGAGCGCCCACACCGGAATGATCTGGAGCACCAGGTAGAGCAGGCTGGCCAGCGTGGCCAGGGTCAGGGTGCCGGGATTGCCCATGGCGTGAATCCCCTCCACCAGATGACTCCAGGCCACCGCCCAACGGCTGCTGGACAGCGCGGCGTGCGCCTGATGCTTGCGAAACATGATGAAACCGACCATCCCCAACAGGAGAAGGAGCAGAACCGCCAGCGCCCGGGCGCCCTCCACAATCCCCTTGGGGAGCTCGATGAAGAAGGCGGTAACCAGGAAGGCGATCACCAGCCAGATGCCGTCCAAAATGCGCTCGATGGCCGCCGAGGAAAGCGCCAGCGACATCGGCAGGCTGTTCCAGTGAGCCATGAGGTAGCAGCGGATCACCTCGCCGGTGCGCAGCGGCAGGATCTCATTGGCGTAGAGTCCGATGTAGATCGCCTGCACGGCGCGCCAGAAGCCGGCCCGGGCCACCGGCCGCACCAGGATCGTCCACCGCCAGCCGCCGCAGAGGTAGATCGCCAGGTCCGACGCCACGGCCAGCGTCACGTAGCGCCAGTCCTGGGCGCGGAAATCGTCCAACGCCTCTTTCAGTGGGAAGCCGTGGAAAACCCACACCAGACTGGCGATCGATAGCGCATAGCCAAGAACGGGCAGCAGCCACGCCGGCACTTTTCTGCGCGACGACTGCGGCTCACGATCCATCAAGGCACGCGCTCTCCACCTTCACTATCATAGCGAACCGCCCGTCGGGTCCGCCGGACGTTGCGTTTCGTGGATCGCTACCGGACCAGGCGCTGGCCTTCCAAACGCTCCATCCGCTGATCGAGCTTGCCCACGTCGACACGCAGAGCCGCCAAATCGGTCTTGAATTCCGCACGCAGTCCGGCCATCTCCCCGCGCACGCCCGCAATCTCCGTGCGCAGTTCGGCGCGCACCGCACTAATCTCCGTGCGCAGCTCCGCGCGCAACGTTGCAATCTCTGCTCTGATCATCTGCTCCAGGCGGGCGCCTTCCACCTGGATCATCTTCATCACATCATTGATCCGGACATCGACGTGCCGGTTGTTCACGAGGAGGCCAAACATCACCACCACGAGCGTGGCTATCGGGCTGACGAGTGGCAGATATTCCAGAATCCGCGGATTCATATCCAATTTGATTGTACAACGTTGGATGAGGCTACCCGATCCAGGCCCGCGTGTAGTAATCCGCCATCACCAGCCCGATCATGATCACCAGCCAGAGGAAGCCGCCGGCCACCACGAACTTGGTGAGCTTGGTCGAATAGCGCACGTGCATGAAGTACAGGACCACCAGCAGAGCCTTGGTCACGGCGATCGCCAGGGCCGCCACGGTATTGAAATACAGGCCCAGGTCGATCCGCGCCACCGCGACCGTCACCCAGGTGAACACGATCAGGGCGGCGAAAACCGCGAAATAGATTCTTGTGGAAACGATGTGATTCGACATAGCGCCGCTAGTGCCCCGTGATTGCGAAGTGCGCCCCCAGCAGGTAAAGCAGGGGGAACAGGAAGATCCAGACGATGTCGACGAAGTGCCAGTAGAGCCCGGTCATCTCGACCGGCGTGTAGTAGTCCGGCGTGAACCAGCCCTTGCCGGCTCGAACGGCCAGCACCGCCAGCAGCCCCACGCCCACCACCATGTGCAGCGCGTGCAGGCCCGTCATGCCGAAGTAAATCGAGAAGAACATCTCGGCATTGCGGGCATTCGGGCCGGGGAAGTGGAAGTGCAGGCCCGGCACGTGGTGATGGACGAACTTGTCGTGATACTCCACCACTTTCACGCCCAGGAAGGTGCACCCCAGCAGGATGGTCGCCAGCAGAAACCAGACGATCTGCTTCTTCTTGCCCACCTGCGCGGCGTGCACGGCCAGCGCCATGGTGAGGCTGCTGCAGATGAGCACCGTGGTGTTGATCGCGCCCAGCGTGACGTCGAGCGTGTTGCTGGCCTCTTTGAACGCTTCGTGGAAGCGGAAGCGTCCGGCCACGTAGGCGGTGAACATCCCGCCGAAGAACATGATCTCGGTGATGAGGAACAGCCACATCCCCAGTGTGGAGGCGTCCTTCTGCTGCTCGGCGGTGTCGAAATGGTGCAGGAGCGCGGCCGGATGTCCGGGGTGCTCGGCGCTAGGTGTGGACAATTTCGGCTCCCTCCTCGGCGGCGTAGGCATAGGCGGGCTCGGTCACGATCGGAGTGACGTCGAAGTTGTGAGTCGGCGGCGGCGACGAAGTTAGCCACTCCAATCCCTTCGCGCCCCACGGGTTGTTGCCTACTCTTTGGCCGTACCGCAGCGACCACACGAAGTAGAACATCGGCAGAGCGTAGCCGAAGGCCAGCACCGAGGCCCCGGCCGTCGACATCACGTTCAGGACCTGGAACTCCTCCGGATAAGCGTGATAGCGCCGCGGCATACCCAGGTAGCCCAGCAGGAACTGGGGGAAGAAGGTCAGGTTGAATCCGACAAAAATCACCAGCGCCGACAGCTTGGCCGGCAGCTCGGGATACATGCGACCGGTCATCTTCGGCCACCAGAAGTGCATCCCGCCCAGGTAGCCCATGATCGCGCCGCCCACCATGATGTAGTGGAAATGGGCCACCACGAAGTAGGTGTCGTGCACGTGCACGTCCAGACCCGTGGCGGCCAGCATCAAGCCGGTCAAACCGCCGATGGTAAACAGCCCGATGAAACCGAAGGCATAGAGCATCGGCGTTTGATAGGTGTTGGCGCCCTTGTAGAGCGTCGCGGTCCAGTTGAAAACCTTGACCGCGGACGGGATGCCCACCGCGTAGCTCAGGAACGAAAAGACCAGACCGGCGTACACGGATTGACCGCTGACAAACAGGTGATGACCCCACACCAGAAAGCCCAGCACCGCGATGGCGACGCTGGCCATGGCCACCAGCTTGTAGCCGAAGATCTGCTTGCGGGTGCAGGCCGCCACCAGCTCGCTGATCACGCCCATGGTCGGCAGGATCATGATGTAGACCGCCGGGTGCGAGTAGAACCAGAACAGGTGCTGGAACAACACCGGGTCGCCGCCGCAGTTGGGATTAAAGATGCACAGCCCGAAGGCTCGCTCGACCCCCACCAGCAGGATGGTGACGGCCACCACCGGCGTCCCCAGCACCATGATGAGGCTGGCCGCATAGTTGGCCCAGATGAACAGCGGCATGCGGAACCAGGTCAGCCCGGGCGCGCGCATGCGATGGATCGTGACGATGAAGTTCAACCCGGTCAGGATGGAGGCGAAGCCGGTGATGAAAATGCCCACCGCCGTGATCATGACGTACGTGTTGGAGTACGTGCTCGAGTAGGGCGTGTAGAACGTCCAGCCCGTGTCCACGCCGCCCAGGATG
The DNA here is from genome assembly GCA_016178945.1 of Acidobacteriota bacterium. Classification (GTDB taxonomy): domain Bacteria; phylum Acidobacteriota; class Terriglobia; order Bryobacterales; family Bryobacteraceae; genus JACOSH01. Next base: position 33,372 of record JACOSH010000212.1, on the reverse strand, counting down.
GCGGCCAGGATCGATAACGTCCCGCCGATCACGAAAATGTACCAACTCGCCAGGTTCAGTCGCGGGAAGGCCAGGTCGCGCGCTCCGATCATCAGGGGCACCAGAAAATTCCCCAGCACGGCGGGCACCGCCGGGATCAGGAAGAAGAACACCATGATCACGCCGTGCATCGTGAACAGCTTGTTGTAGGTCTGGGACTGCACCAGGTCGCCGGCCGGCGTCAGCAGCTCCAGCCGGATCAGGACCGCGAAAGCGCCGCCCAGAAAGAAGAACAGGGTGATCGTGGCCAGGTAGAGCAGGGCGATCCGCTTGTGGTCGACGGTCAGCAGCCACGACTTCACGCCGTAGTCGGCCGTCAGATAATTCAGCTTCTCTTCGCGTGCCGTGATCATACGTTTACCGTTTGGCCGCGGGCGCAGCCCCGGGTTTGGTCTTCTTCTCCGTGTTCTTGATGTACTCGATCAACTGCAGGAGCTGATCTTCCGTGACCAGCCCCTGGAAGGTCGGCATGATCGGCGGATAGCCTTTGGCCAGCCTGGCCTGCGGGCTCAGGATGGACTCGCGAAGATAGCCTTCGTCCACCACCGCCTTTTCCCCGTCTTCCAGATCGATCCGGTCCCCGAACAGCCCTTCCAGGCTGGGCCCGCGCCCCTTGCCATCGGGGCGATGGCAGTTGATGCACGCCAGGTCCTGGAACAGCTTGCTGCCTCGCGTGGCCAGCGTCCCCTCTTCGGCGCCGCCCGCCAGCCAGGCCTGGTATTCGTTCGGCTCCATGACATGAACCCACCCGATCATCCCGGAGTGCTTGGTGCCGCAGTACTCGGCGCAGAACAGGTGAAACTTGCCGGTCTTAGTGGGCTTGAACCAGGTGGTGGTGTAGCGGCCGGGAAGCACATCCATCTTGGTTCGAAACACCGGTACGTAGAAGCTGTGGATCACGTCCTCGGAGGTCATTTTCAGCCGGACCGCCTGGCCCAGCGGGATATGCAGCTCATTGATCTCCCGCTGGCCCTCCTTGTGCTGCAGCTTCCACATCCACTGCTTGCCGACAGCGTAGATCTCCATGGCATCGTCGGGCGGACGGCTGATCCGGACGAAGAGCTTGGCGCTCCAGAAGAACATGATCATCGTCAAAAAAAACGGAATCACCATCCAGGCGATTTCCAGCGTCATTCCCCCGTGGATCGCCTCGCCGCGCTGGTTCTCGGAACGCCGGCGGTAGCGGACCGCGAAATAGATGACCAGCCCGGCGATGAGCACGGAAAAGAACGCGCTCACGGCCAGCATGAAAAAGTAGAACGTGTCCACTTCGCCGGCCAGCGCCGAGCCCTGCTCCGGGAATAAAGGCAGTCGGGAACCCATTAGACTCCACTCATCAGGTCGATGCGCCGGATCCTGTCACGGCGCAGCATCGCAATGACAAAGCCGCCTAACGCCACCAGCGTCGCCAGCGCCGCCAGGCGCAGAATATTCATCGCCGCGGCCGTGTACTTTCCCGTAGCCGGATCGTAGTGATAGCAGTAGAGCAACAACTGGTCGACGGCCGATCCGATCTGGTTGCGGGAAGCCTCTACCAGACCCAGCCGCAGATCCCTTGGTGCGTATTCCACGCCGTACAGATAGCGGGAGATCCGGCCTTGCGGGGTCGCCACCAGAACGCCGCTGGCGTGAGCGAACTGCCGGGTCTTAGGATCGAAGGTGTAGCGGAAGCCCATCGCGGCCATCAATGCCTGGATCGACGCCGCATCCCCGGTCAGGAAGTGAAAACCGGTTTCGCCCGCGGGCCGTTTATAGCGGGCGGCGTACATTTCCTTCTTCCTGAGCGCCTGCGCCGGCGTCTCCGACGGATCGAAGCTGACCGCCAGCACTTCGAAGTCCTTGCCCGCATCCAGATTCACGGGCTTCAGGCCCGCCACCAGGCCCTGCAGGATCTGGGAGCACAGCATCGGGCACTCGTAGTAGACCGGCGCCACGATTACCGGGCGGGTCTTGAAGTATTCGCCCAGCGCCGCCAAGCGGCCGGTCTCGTCCCGAAACATCAGGTGCAGCGGCAACTGGCGGTCAAGCTTCTGGTCGAAGCCGACCTCCTTCAGACCCGGCACCGGATCGGCCGACGGCCGGCCCACGGGCTGGCGCATGAAGTTCTGCGCGGACGCCAGTCCTGCCACAGCCAGCAGAAGCATTTTCATTTCCCACCTCCCGGCCGGACCGGCAGTCCTTCTTTGGCCACCAGCTCCATCGCCCGCTCCACCGGAATTCGCACGATGCCCTTGTCCGGGTCCACCCAGCCGTACTGATGGAGCAGCGCCTCTTCGTCCTCGCGAACCTTCTGGAGATCCAGCGCCGGCTTGGTCTGCAGCCGCGGCTCGGGTGGCTCTTTCAACGGATCGGCCGCGATCATCGGAGCCGGCTTGGGACTGCGCGCGGCCTCGCGCCCGAGGAAGAAGTCCATCACCAGCCACATCAGCCCCAGGACGAAGATGGTGACCAGCGTCAGGCCGATCGTGAACCGGCTGACCGAGCGCACATTGACGTCGCTCGCCTCGTGACCGCCATGCGGGGGAGTCTTAACGTCCATGTTCGAGCGCCTCCTCCAGCATGGGATCGTGGGCCGGCAATAGCGGCCGCTGCTTCAACTGCCAGAAAAACGCCGCCAGCCACAAGCCGCCCACCGCTACCGGCGCGGCCAGGTCCATCCAGTGCAAGTGCAAGGCCGCCGGGCCTTCGCCGTGCCCCGAAGGTCCGGCCAGGAAATAGATGTCCACCAGGCGCATGAACAACAGGAACAGCGCCACTCCGAGCACCAGGCGGCGGTTCTGCTTGGTCCCGCGCGACAGCAGCAGCGCGAACGGCAGTACAAAGTGGCCCACCAGCAGGGCCACGGCGATGAATTGCCAGCCGCCCTGGGTCCGCTTCAGGTAGAAGGGGATCTCCTCCGGCAGGTTCGCCGACCAGGTGATGAGGTACTGCGAGAACGAAAAGTAGGCCCACAGCATGATGAAGGCAAACAACAGCTTGCCCAGGTCGTGCAGGTGCCGGGAGGTGATCGCGCTCTTGAGCGGCTCGTGATCGCCCAGCACCACAACGATCGTAATCACCAGCGCCAGCGCCGAAACGCCCTGGCCGCCCATGAACAGGATGCCGTAAATGGTCGAGGAATAGTGCGGGTCGAGCGACATCACCCAATCGATCGACGAGAAGGTCACGGTAAAACCGTACAGCAGCAGTCCCGGACCGCTGAGCACCTGGAGCCGGGTGTGATACGGTTCGGCGCCGCCCTCATCCTGCTCGCGCGACCACTTGCTGAGGAAGTAGGCCAGCCCGTTCCAGACCGCGAAGTAGAAGGCGGCGCGAGCCAGGAAAAAGGTCGTGTTGAGGTAAGGGGCTTTGTCGCGCAGCGCCTGATCCGCGCCCACAACTTCCGGGTGCGACCAGATATACAGGCTCTTGGTCCCGAACACCAGCGGGAGAAACAGCAGCAGCGTGTACGGAAAGGTGCGCGACGCCGCCTCCAGCAGGCGCCCGATCACCAGTCCCCACGCCCCGCCGGTCATCTGGTGCAGCATCTTGATCGCCAGCGAGCCCAGGGCCACGCCATTCCAGAGCACGAACGCGATCAGGTAGGAGCGGAAAAACTGGTCCGGATTCACGAACGCGCCGAGGCCGCACAGGACCAGGGCCCCGGCGCCCGCAATCAGCGCGCGCTGCCGCAGGCCATCGATGCGAGCCAGCATTTCAGATGAAGTGGCGTGGGTCACTTCTTCACCTCCGCGCGCTTGTCCGCGGGCACATCCTCGATCGTGGCATACTGGCTGCGCTGGAGCACCCGGATGTAGGCGATAATCGCCCACCGATCCCGCGCCGGAATCTGCGCGGCGTAGTCGGGCATCAGCCCGAAGCCGTTGGTCATCACGTCGTAGAAATGTCCCACTGGAGCTTCCCGCAGCCGGTCGATGTGGAACGAGGGCGGACGCCGCAGCCCGCGCCGCACCACCATTCCCAGCCCGTAGCCGGTCGGGTCGTGACACGGCCGGCAATAGACGTTGTACCGCCCCTGGCCGCGCTCGATCACCTCCCGGGTCACGGCGAAGGGAAAAGTGGTCACATCCTGGTCCCCGGATTTGCCGGTGTAGAAGTGGACATCTTCCCGCAGGTGGCCGCGCGCCACCGTCCCGGCCACCAGCGGCCGCGACGCCCGCCGGTCGGCAAAGAACTTGCTCGCCTCCAGCGGCTCGTATTTCGGTTGATCGTGCATATCCTGGCGGCAGGCCCCGGCCAACAGGACCAGACCCACCACCGGAATTGCCCTCGCTCTAGTACGCAACTTCCGCCACCTCGCGCGGCTCCAGGGTTTCCAGAAACGTCACGGTTTTCTCCCGGTCAAACAGCGGATCCCGCGACTCGATGCACAGGAAAAACCGGTTGCGCGACGCCAGCGCGAACCGTTCGACGTTGAACACCGGATGGTAGGGCATGGGCAGCCCGTTCAGGCCCAGCATCCCCAGGACGGCGGCGAGCGCCGCGAACAGGATGGTCGTCTCAAAGGCCGGCGGGATGAAGGCCGGCCAGCTCGCCAGCGGCCGCCCGCCCACGTTCATTGGGTAGGCGATCACCGCGGCCCAGTATTCCAGCGTCAGACCGGCCCCCAGCCCCAACAGGCCGCCCATCAGCACCAGCAGCGACAAACGGTCGTGATGCTGTCCCAGCGCTTCGACCAGTTCTTCAATCGGGTAGGGTGAGTATGCATCCATCTTCTTGTAGCCGGCCTCCCGCGCCTTGCGCGCCGCCGCCACCAGCGCGGAGGGATTGTCGAACTCCGCCATCAGGCCGTAGATGGAGTGTTGTGGCCCGCGCTTGAGCTTCACTGTCCCTCCTCTTTGACCTCGGCCTGAGGCAGAATGGTGCGCATCTCGAAGATCGAGATCATCGGCAGGAAGCGGATGAACAGGAACAGCAGCGTCAGGAACAGCCCGATGGTCCCGATGTACATCGACCAGTCCCACTTCGAGCCGGAATACAGGCCCCAGGAAGACGGCAGAAAGTCGCGGTGCAGGCTGGTGACGATGATGACGTAGCGCTCCAGCCACATGCCCACGTTCACCACCAGCGACATCGCGAACAGCAGCGCGACGTTCCGGCGCAGCTTCCCGAACCACAGGATCTGCGGCGCAATGACGTTGCAGGCGATCAGCGCCCAGTACATCACCGCGTACGGCCCCTTCAGGCGGTTGAGGATCATGAACCGCTCGTACTCGTTGCCGCTGTACCAGGCCGTGAACGCTTCCATCATGTAGCCGTAGGCCACGATCAGTCCGGTCGCCAGGATAATCTTGGCCATGTTCTGCAAGTGGCGCAGGGTGATGAAGTCTTCCAGGCCGTAGACCACGCGCAGCGGGATGGCCAGCGTCATCACCATGGCGAAACCGGAATAAATGGCGCCGGCGACGAAGTAGGGCGGAAAGATGGTGGCGTGCCATCCGGGAAGCACCGAGACCGCGAAGTCGAAACTGACGATGGTGTGGACCGACACCACCAGCGGCGTGGCCAGCCCGGCCAGCAGCAGCGACGCGGTCTCATAGCGGTGCCAATGCATGGCCGAGCCGCGCCAGCCCATGGCCAGCATTCCGTAGGCGAACCGGGCGAATCTCGCGGTGGCCCGGTCGCGCAGCGTGGCCAGGTCCGGAATCAGGCCCACGAACCAGAACAGCGCCGACACGGTGGCGTAGGTCGACACGGCAAAGACGTCCCAGATGAGCGGGCTGCGGAACTGCGGCCACAGCCCCATCGTGTTGGGATAGGGGAAGAGCCAATAGATCGCCAGCCAGGGGCGGCCCGTGTGCATGATCGGATACAGCGCCGCGCAGGCCACCGCGAACAGCGTCATGGCCTCGGCGAAACGGTTGATCGACGTGCGCCACTGCTGCCGCAACAGGAGCAGGATCGCCGAAATCAGCGTGCCCGCGTGCCCGATGCCGATCCACCACACGAAATTGATGATGTCGAATCCCCAGCCCACCGGCACGTTGACGCCGAAGGCTCCCACGCCCACCACCACTACGTAGGCCAGGGTGTAGAAAAGCATCATGGCCAAGCCGAACGCCACCGTAAACGCCCCCAGGAAGCCCAGCGTGGTCTTGCGCGTCAGCACGATCGAGCTGATCTTGTCGGTGACGGTGGCAAAGGAATGGCCCGGTCCCACCAGCTCGGCGCGCCTCTGCTCGCCCAGCGTGAGCGGCTCGATCTGTGTCTGGTCCGGTTCCATTTAGGCTTCGATCTCCGGATTGGGGTTGCTCAGGGAGGCCAGATACGTCGTGCGAGGCCGCGTGTTCAGGTCGGCCAGCAGCCCGTAATTTAATTCTTCCGCCTTCATCTTCGCCACGCGGCTGCTCACGTCGTTGAGATTGCCGAAGACAATCGCTTGCGTGGGGCAGGTCTGCTGGCAGGCGGTCTGGATCTCGCCGTCGCGCACCTCGCGATCCTCTTTTTCGGCTTCGATCCGAGCCGCGTTGATGCGCTGGACGCAGTACGAGCACTTCTCCATGACGCCGCGGCTGCGCACCGTGACGTCCGGATTCTTCTGCATGGCCACCGTCTCGTTGACGAAATCCGAGTACAGCAGGAAGTTGAATCGCCGGACCTTATAGGGACAGTTGTGCGAGCAGTAGCGCGTCCCGACGCAGCGGTTGTACACCATGTCGTTCAGGCCCTCGCTGGAATGCACGGTCGCCGCCACCGGGCAGACCACTTCGCAGGGCGCGTTTTCGCAGTGCATGCAGAGCACCGGCTGGTGATGCACGGCCGGATGGTCGAGACTGCCCTCGAAGTAGCGGTCGACCCGGATCCAGTGCATCTCGCGGCCCTTGGCCACCTGGTCCTTGCCGACCACCGGGATGTTGTTCTCCGACTGGCAGGCCACCACGCAGGCATTGCAGCCATTGCAGGCCGTCAGATCGATGGCCATGCCCCAGGCGTGGCCCTCGTACTTGATCTCCGGGTAGAGGCTCAGCTCCTTGGGCGGTGCATGCTCCATATGCCTGGCGAAGGCCGGCTCTTTCTTGTACTCTTCGATCGGCGCCGAACGCACGATCGCCCGGCCTTCCATCTGCCAGTGGCCGTGGGTCACGGCCAGTTGGACCTTCCTTCCGGTCTTGCGCAATTCCAGACCCCCGCCGGACCAGAGCGCATCGGAGGCGCGCAGCGCATAGGCGTTAAACCCGGCGCCGGCGCCCACCCGGCCTGCCCGCGTGCGCCCGTAGCCGAGGTGGACCGTCACCGAGTCGTTGGCTTGGCCCGGCAGGATCCATGCGCTTGCCTTTACCCTTCTGGAGCGGAGTTGCAGCTCGACCTCATCGCCGCTTTGCAGCCCCAAGCGTTCCGCCGTCGCCACGCTGAGGAGCGCCGCGTTATCCCAGGTCAATTTGGTCAGGGGCTTGGGCAGCTCCTGCAACCAGCCGTTATTGGAAAAACGTCCGTCGTGCACGCAGGGGTCGGGCCGGAAAACAATTTCCAGTCCTTGGACCGCCGGCCGCGACTCAGCCTTCATCGCGGGCGCTGGCGCGTTCCGGACCGCCGCGGCGGTGCCCGGAACCACGCCGTCATGAACCGCTTTGCGCCACCAGCCCTCAAAGTCCGCGGCCGGATGACGCGTCTGCCAGTAGCTCTTGACGATGTCGTAGCCGCCGCGCTCCGGCTGATCCATGCAAGCGGCCAGCAGCTCGTGCGCCGATTTGCCGCGATACAGCGGGGCGATCAGCGGCTGTTGGATGGTCACGGTGCCGTCGAAAGCCCGCGTGTCGCTCCACGACTCCAGGTAGTGCGCCTCCGGAATGTGCCACTGGCACGCCTCCGAAGTCTCGTCCTCGTACAATCCCAGCCGGATGCGCAGCTTCACCTTGCTCAGAGCGTCGCGGAAGGCCACATCGGCCGGCGCGTTGTAGGCCGGGTTGCCGCCCACGATCAGCAGCATCTCGACGGTCCCGCCCTGCATCTCGCCGGTCAGCGCTCTCAGCGAAGCCACCGGATCTTCCGGCCGCGCCTCCACCGGCTCGGTGAAGATCACGGTCTTCCCCACGTTGCCGAGCGCCTGATTCATGGCATCGGCCAGCGCCTGGACCGCGGCGCTCGTATAGGGTCCGGCGATCACCAGGCTCGACCCCTTGTGTCTCGCCAAATCCGCCGCCACCGCTTTAGCCCACTTGGGCACCGGTGCCTTGTCTCCAATGCCTAATTCCGCCGCGATGGCCGCCGCGACGCCTTCCATCTCCGAAGCCCGCGCCGCCCAGCGATGATCCGCCTTGGCGCCGGTCGGACTCGGCGATGGCTCAACCGCGTACAACCGGTTCATCGCGGTCCGCTCGCCGCGCACCCGCCGGCGGTCGGCGAACGCTCGCGCATAGCGCAGGTGCCCGGGACCGCTGGTGAGGAAATCCGAGTCCAACGCCAGGATCACATCGGCGTTTTCGATCTTGTAATGCCGGTCGAGAGGGATATGGGCGGGCTCGTACTGATGCCATCTGGCCTGCGGGTACGCCTTCAGGACTGCCTGAATCTGTGCGGCCAGCGCCGGCGAGGTCACCACCTCGGTGAGGATTCTCAGCCCCGCGCCTTGCTGGGCCTTCTGATCCGCCAGCGCCTCGCGCAGATGGCTGGTGAACTTGTCCCAGGACGAGATCTGGCCGAACCGCGTCACCGTCTGCGACCGGTCCGGATCGTACAGACCCAGCACCGAAGCCTGCGTGAGCGCGTCGGCGGCGCCCAGGCTGGCGGGATGATCCGGATTCCCTTCGATCTTGGTGGGTCGGCCCATGTGGCTCTCCACCAGCACGCCCGTCGCGGCGCCTCCCAGCGTGAACGCCGTGGCAAAGAACAGGGGCTTGCCGGGCACGATCTCCTCCGGCTGCCGCACGTAGGGCACGATCTTCTCATCCGGCTGCCGCGTGCACGCCATCAACCCCGCCAGCGCCAGCGACGCGCCCATCAGCTTCAGGAATCTGCGCCGCCCGGCCTCGTCGCCTTCCCACTCCGACGCCTGGCGCGGAAACTCGCGGTACAGGAATTCCTGAAAGCCCTCGGTCTCGGCCAGCTCTTCCAAGCTCTGCCAATACCTCGGCCCACGCTCGGCCTCAAGCTTGCGGCGAATTTGATCCAAGTGAAGCATAAAAGCAGGTGTCAGGTGTTAGGGGGGCGGGCGTCGTTCTTCCCTAACACCTCACACCTAACACCTGACACCTCCTACCTATGACACGTCGAACAACTCGTCCTACTCTGAATCTTGTACTCCTTCACCAAGTGCAGGCCGAACGCGAGCTGGTCGGCCGGCGGCTCGTAGCCCATCTTGAACACATCCTCGCGCCTCCGGACGTACTTCTCCGGGTTGCGGTGACAGTCCAGGCACCACTCCATTTGCAGCGACGCCTGCTGATGCATCAGCGGCATTTTGTCCACGCGGCCGTGACAAACCTCGCACGCCATCCCCTTCTTGAGATGAATGCTGTGGTTGAAGTAGGCAAAGTCGGGGAGGTCGTGCACGCGCGTCCACTCGATGGAGCGGTCCGAGCGGAAACTCTCGCGCACCGGCTCGAGCGTGGGGCTCGAGTTCCACACCTGCGAATGACAGTTCATGCATGTCTTTGTTGGAGGGATCCCCGCCACCGCCGACGTTTCCACCGAAGTATGACAGTACCGGCAATCGATGCCGATTCCTCCCACGTGGTGCGCATGGCTGAAGGGCACCGGCTGCTCGCGATCCACGCCGGCCTGCGTCGCGTAGGACGACCGGCTGAATGCTCCAAACAGCCACAGCAGCAGCGCCAGAATGAATACCGCTCCAAAGATGCTCAGCTTGGAGAAGGTGTTGGTGCTGTGATGGAAGATCTGGGCCATGGCTTACGGCCGGCCTCCGTTTCCAGACACCGCTGGCCTGATTGGATCGATTCCCATCAGAGATTCCCTATTATGCACGATCTCCCCGGAATCCCCAAATGTCCCTAGGTTGGCCCCGAACTAGCTCGTGCGCTCCAGCAGAAACACGCACTCTTCGTGGCGGCTCTTGCCGCCGTCGTTCACGCAGAACCTCTTGCGTGTCACCTTGCCGTTGCGAAGGCCCCCGCTCCACAGCGACGCGCCCGCATATTCCCCGTCTTTGCGAAGAGCGTAGAAGCTCAGGTCGAACTGTTCCAGCTTCGCGCGGTCGCCGTTGAAGTTGCGGGCCACGCGCTTCAGGACCTCGAGGCACGCTTCCTTCGGCGGCATGCCATGGCGCATGTTCTCGACGATCGAATGGGCGCCGGCCACGCGAATGTTCTCTTCCCCTCGGCCCGTGGACCCGGCCGCCCCGACGTCCTGGTCGACATAGAGCCCGGCGCCGATGATCGGCGAGTCTCCCACGCGCCCCGGAATCTTCCAGGCCAGGCCGCTGGTTGTGGTGACTCCGGACATCTCGCCCCTGGTGTTCAACGCCAGGCAGTTGATCGTGCCGGTAGTCGGATTGACGGCCTGTTCCCAGGCCCAGGCCAGGGTCTGCTCATCGGCGGCGGGGAACAACTGCCTCAGCCGCGCGGAGGGCTTGGCCGGTCCCGGTGCGTCCAGTCCATCGGTCCAATTGTTGTGGCCTTTCGGATCGCGCAGCGATTGTTTCCAAACCAGCCACGCCAGCCGCGATTTCTCCGTCAGCAGGTTCTCCTCGTGAAGGCCCACCGCCTTGGCGAAGCGCAGCGCGCCCTCGCCCACCAGCATCACGTGGTCGGTCTGTTCCATCACCAGCCGGGCCACTTTCGAGGGCGTCTTGATGTTGCGGATCGACGCCACCGAGCCGGCCCGCCGCGTCGGCCCATGCATGACGCTGGCGTCCAGCTCGACCACGCCCTCCTCGTTCGGCAGACCGCCGTAGCCGACCGAGTTGTCCTCGGGGTCCTCTTCGTTGATGTTGACTCCCGCGATCACCGCCTCCAGCGTGTCTTTGCCCGCTTGGATCATCTCCATGGCGCGCGCGCAGGCCCTCAGGCCGTTCTCGCTGGAAACCACGATATTCCTGGGCGCGGCGGCCCCGGCCGCGGTCCAGGCAGGCAGGGCGGCCCCGCCGGCGATCCAATGGCGTCGGGTGATCATGCTGCCTAGGGTAACACGGGGTAACACGTCCTGCTACACTATACCTCGTGCGACTCGCCGTCTTCGCCGTGTTGCTGCTGGCGGTCACGCTCCCGGCCGCCGACAAGAAAAGGAAGGCCCCCAAACCCCCGGACATCGAGGTCCTCGAATGCACGGCCCAGCGCGCCTCCGGCAAGGTCTCGGTGGACGGGCGCGTGCGGAATACGTCGGTGAAGGTCATCCGCGGTCTGATCCTGGTTTTCGATTTCATGGCCGACGGCCGCGCCGTCATCACCACCCAGAAAGGCGCCGTGGACGAAGAGGCGCTCCAGCCCGGCCAGGAGGCTCCCTTCCGTATGGAGCTGGTGGACCCGGTGCGCGCCGTCGAGGTCCAGGTGAACGCCGTCGACGAGCAGGCCCGCGATCTCCGGGTGGCCAAGGCCGGCCCCTTCCCTATCGAATAGGAGACTCCCATGGAAGCTCTCCGGGAACAGATCGACCAGGCAGTCGCGCTGGGCGACACCCCGGCCACCGTGGACCGCATCAAGCACATCCTCTCCGGATTCATCCGCGCAGGCCGACTCGTCCTGCCCGAGCGCTATTACCAGATCAGCTCCGATCACTACGCCCGCCGCCTGCTGTTCCGCAACCGCGACCTCGGATACACCGCGGTGGTCATGACTTGGGGGCCGGGGCAGGGTACCGCCGTCCACGACCACGCAGGGATTTGGTGCGTGGAGGTGGTGGTGGATGGTGAAATGAAAGTCACCCAATACGAGCTGCTGGAAGAAACCAACGGCATGTGCCGCTTCCTGAAGCGCGAGCCGGTTCACGCCTCGGTCGGCTCCGCGGGCTGCCTGATCCCGCCCTTCGAGCATCACGTGCTGGCCAACGCCCGCGATGCCACCTCCATCACGCTCCACATCTATGGCGGCGAAATCACCCGCTGCAACGTCTATTACCCGCGCGCCGACGGCTCCTACGAACGCCAGGCCCGGGCGCTGTCCTACGACGAGTGAGACGGCCCGGCCGCGTAGTAGCCGGCCACTTTGGCGATGCCGGCCGCAGTTTCGTCGATATCCTGCGCGGTGTAGTTCTCCTGGAGATCCATCGTGATCCAGCGCGAGAAGGCCTCCTCGGCCACCGGGCAATCGCCGCGTGCATAGACCCGGTTGACGCCCGTGTCCTGGGACACAAACGGATACTGGCTTCCCGGGAACGCCGAGCGGTGGACGAAGATGTCGTACAAATAGGCTGGCCGCCCTCCCGTGATCAAGTGCGCCCTGACGGCGACCCCCTCGGCGTTGAGCGCTTCGGCAAACTCGGCCGCCGTGCACCGTAGTACCTCGAAATCCAGCCGGAACAGGTAGAGGAAATAGGAATGTCGTGACCTCTCCGCGACCCTCTGCACCGCGATTCCGGGAACCTCGCGCAGCAGCTCCGACAGCCGCGTACCCAGCCGGTGGCGGCGCTCCGTGAACTCAGCCAGCCGCTCGAGCTGCGCCAGCCCCACTGCGCCCTGCAGCTCGGTCATCTGGTAATTGGGCGCCAGAAAGAACGGGTTGCGGATTCCCTCCTCGCGCTGGTAACACTTGTCCAGGAACAGAGAACAGAGGTAGCGCAGGCGATCGTCGTCGGTCGCCACCACGCCGCCGCTGCCGGTGGAGATGTGTTTGAAGTGGTTGAGCGAGAACGCGCTCAACGCCGTAAACGTGCCGGCGCGCCGTCCCCGGTACTCGCAGCCGTAAGCCTGGGCGCAGTCTTCCACCACCGGCACGCCCAGCTCGAGCAGCGGGTCCAGATCGGCGGCCAGGCCGGAATGGTGCACGGCCAGAATGGCCCGGGTGCGGTCCGTTATCCTGGCGCGCACCGAGGCCGGGTCCATGTTCAGCGTGTCCGGATGGACGTCGGCGAACACCGGAACCAGCCCCTGATACAGCATCCCGGTCAGGCTTCCCATGTCGGTGATGGCGGAGGTGATCACCTCGCTGCCCGGCGGCAGTTCCAGCGCCGCCAGCGCCATATGGACCGACGCGGTTCCCGACGAGCACGCGATGGCGTGCCGCTTGCCGTACACGGCGGCAAAGCGCCGCTCAAACTCCCGCACCTTGGTTCCCAGGTGGAAGAACAGCATGTCGGAGTCGATCACTTCCGCCAGGAGCTGCTTGTCCCGCTCCCCGTGCCGCTTGCGCGGTCCCAGCGGCGTGCGCTTCGCTTTCGGCCCTCCGTGCAAGGCCAGCTTCTCAGACATGCGTCCTCCTCATCGCTCCGCCGCCGCGCCCTTTGCCACTTCCTCCGCGGTCTCTACTGCCGTCCGCGCCCGCCGCAGGTCGTTGCCGGCCAGGCTGATTTCCCCGCTTCGATCTCCCGATACGCGCAGGAACACCCCGGTATCCCGCGTCACGCGCGATCCCTGGATCAGCGCGCCCACCACCTGGTGAAACAGCAGCGCGGGCGCCGCCGCGCTGGGGGTGTCGCTCCGGAACGCCAGCAATTCCATGTCGCGGACATCGTCCATCACCACCGCCGGCCGGCCGTCTTCTTCGAGCCACCTCGCCTTCAGGTTCCGCACCGTCAGCCCCTCCACGTGCCGCGCATAGAGCGCATACGCCGGCAGTTCCCCGAACATTGCGGCCTCGGGGTACTTGGCGATGTGCTCGGGTACGTCCAGCACTTGGAACACGCCTTTACCACCCATGGTGACGTTGAGGTTGTCGAGGGTCACGTTTCTTACCGGGAAGCCGGGAATCCCGCTCACCGAGCTGGCCATGACGCCGCCGTTGGCGACGATGTTGCTGATCGTGACGTTTCGCAGCGATCCTGGCGTGGGTGGATTCAGCCCGCGGCCGCGATTCCCCAGCCGCAGAAAGACCGGCGTGCGCACATCCTGCATCGTGATGTTCGAGATCGCCACGCCGTCGATGTGAGAGCCATCCACCGACTCCAGGCTGATGCCGGAGATCGCCGCGCGCCCCGTCTCCCGCCGCAGCATCACACAGTTGGTGACCGCGATGTTCTTGAAGTCCCCGGCGCTCTCCGTGCCGAATTTGAAATGGTTGCAGGAGGTCCGCAGCACACAGTTGGTCACGGTCAGATGCTCGGTCGAGCGCGGACGTCCCAGCGCCCGGCTCGCCTTGGGACAGATCGCGTCGTCCCAACTGTCCACGTAGCAGTTCGAAATCCGGACGTAGCGCGAGCTGTCCGGGTCGATGCCGTCGGCGTAGCTGTTCAGCACGGTCACGCGGTCCACGTCCACGTAGTCGCAGCCCAGGAAGCTCACCGCGTAGTTCGGCGAGTTCCGCACCGTCACGCCCTGGATCGATACATAGCGGCAGTTCTTGAGCGCAATGGGTTTCGGCCCTCCCCGCTTGGGACGGTTCCCTTCGATGATGCCCGATCCCGAGATGGTGACGTGCTCGACGTTCTCGCCCGCCAGCAGCGCGTAGTGAAAGTAACTGGTCTCGCGGTCGTCCACGCGCTCGAAGCCCAGCTCCTCGTAGGGGTCGAAGTCTTTTTCATCGGGGCTTGCCAGCAGCGTCGCCCCGGCGCGGACCTCGATCGTGACGTGACTCTTCAGGTGCAGGGTGCCCGAGACATACCTGCCCTGCGGCAGCAGCACCACGCCGCCGCCCTCCTTCGACGCCGCATCGATGGCCGCCTGGATGGCCGCGGTGTCCTTGGCGACGCCGTCGCCCCTGGCGCCATACGCGCGCACGTCGTGCGTCGCCGTACCCGAGGCCAGCAGCGGAAGGAGGCCAATCCACAACCAAGGCCTCACTATCCAACCGCCTCCAGCAGCCGGTCGATATCGCGCTCCTGATGGTAGACCGAGCAGGACACCCGCATCTGATTCCACTCCACCTTCGCGTCCACATTCGCCTTCTTGAGCTTGGCGCGCAGCGCCTCCGGCCTCCCCACGACAAAGGAGGAGATGGGAGTCGGCGTGTCCTCCGGCGTCATGCAGGGATAACCCCGCGCCGGCAGATCCTTCCGCAGCCGCGTCACCAGCGGCCGGACATGCTCCTGGATCCGCTCCACGCCCAGATCCAGGATGAAGCGCATACTCGCGGCGTGGCCCGCGGCCACCACATTGGCGATGTTGCCGACCTCATAGAAGCTGCCCGCCCCGGTCCGCGTCTCCCAGGACGCCGGCGCGGGTCCGGGAGGATCGTGCGGAAAGACGTGGTAGCGGAAATTGGAGAACTGCCGGTCGCCGTATTGGGTCCTCCGCAGCGCCTTGCCCTGCAGCGCCTCTCTCACGAACAAATACCCGAGGCCGCGGTCGCCCATCAGCCACTTGTATCCCGAGCAGGCGCAGAAGTCCAGGTCAAGTTGTTTCACATCGATCGGCACGGCGCCGGCGGCCTGAATCACGTCGGCATAGACATACGCGCCGTGAGCGTGGGCCAGCTCGCCGATCGCCTTCACATCGGCGCGCACTCCGTTGAGATAAGACACCAGAGAGCAGGCGATCAGGCGCGTCTTGCGATCCACCACTTTCTCCATTTCGCTCAGCGGAATACGCCCGTCGCGCCTCTTGACGAGGCGCAGATCCAGGCCCTGCTTCTCGAGCGATTTGTACAGGTAAATGGACCCCTCGTAATGCAGCTCGTCGGTCACGACGTTGCCGCTGCCCCCGGGAATCCCCAGGCCCGCCACCACCAGGTTCTCGCCCACCAGCGTGCTGGGGACGAACGAGATCTCCGCCGGGCTGGCGTTGATCAGCTTGGCGAACAGCGCCTTGGCCACATCCTGATGGCCGCCCTGCCACTCTCCGCGTCCCTCTCCCGGGCCCAGCAGCTTGTAGTCCAGATAGCGCTGCATGGCGCGAATCGAGTGGACGCCCATGGGGTGCCAGCCCGCGGGGTTGAGGAACACCTGTTTCTCGGCCCAGGGAAACAGCTCGCGAATCTTCGCGAAGTCCGCGGCCTTGACCGCCGGCACCGCCAGCCCCGCCGCCCCCGCAAGAAAGGATCGTCGACCGTGTTTCATAATTGGCTCCAGTATACAATGCGTCCATATGGCTCCCCGCTCTATGGTTTTTCTGCTTCTGCTCGGTGCCCTAGCCCCTGCCCAAACGCAGCGCCGCGTCTTTTCCCGCATCATGACCGGCGAGCCCTACACGCTGGAGTGCTACCTGCCGCAGATCACCAACGGCCCCAACTTCCCCGCCTGGTCGCCGGACGGCAAGGAGCTGGCCTTCGCCATGAAAGGCTCCATCTGGAAGATGCGCCTGGGCGAAACCACCGCTTACGAGCTGACCAGCGGCCAAGGCTACGATTCCCAACCGGCCTGGTCCCCCGACGGCAACTGGATCGCCTACACCTCCGACTTCAATGAACAGATCCACCTCCGTCTGCTGAATCTGCGCGACGGAACCACGCGCGAGCTGACCTCCGGCAACTCCATCAATGTGGAGCCGGAGTGGTCGCCGGACGGAAGCCGGCTGGCCTATGTCTCCACTCACCCCAACGGCAACTACAACCTCTACGTGATGCCGGTCGCCGGCGGCGTTCCCGGTCCGCCGCGGATGCTGACGCGAGACTTCGAGCTGGTCCCGCCCACGGTCTACTACGGGAAGTGGGCGCTTCACATCCATCCCACCTGGACCCGCGACGGCAAGGAGCTCATCCTCATTTCCAACCGCGACAACAAGCACGGCTCCGGCGGATTCTACCGGATGAAGGCCGAGCCGGGCGCGGAGCTCAAGCGCTTCCACTACGAAGAGACCACCTGGAAAGCCCGCCCCGCGCTTTCACCCGACGGCGCCAAGCTGGTCTACAGCTCATACTTGGGCCGGCAATGGCAGCAGCTCTGGGCCATGCCGCCCAAGAGCGGCGATGCCTTCCCGCTCACCTACGGCGATTTCGACCGCACTACGCCGCGCTGGTCTCCGGACGGCGCCCGCATCGCCTTCATCTCGAATGAAACCGGGGACACCAGCCTCTGGTTATGGCACTGGTTCGGCGGCCGGATGGAGCCGGTCCCCATCGCCCGGCTCGTCTACCGCCGTCCCATGGGAAAGCTGCGCGTGCGCGTGCGGGACGAAGCCACCGGCCGGCCGCTGCGCGCGCGGGTCCACCTCAATGCCGCCGACGGACGCGCCTACGCGCCCTCCGAGAGTTGGTTCCGCGCGGACTGGCTGATGTTCGATCACATGGATCGGGACGAGTATCACTACTTTCACACCGGCGGCGATTTCCAGCTCGACCTGCCTCCAGGCCGCGCCACGCTCGACGTTTCCCACGGCTTCGAATACCATCCCCTGCGCAAGGAAGTGACGGTCGCCGCCGACCAGCCCGCCGAGCTGACCCTCTCCCTTCGCCGCCTCGACAATTATCCGGCGCGCGGCTGGTGGGATGGCGACAACCACTTCCACATGAACTATGCCGGCGTCTATTTCAACACTCCCCGCCGCCTGATGGAGCAGGCCGAAGCCGAAGACCTCCACGTGCTCAACAACCTGATCTGCAACAAGGAGCAGCGCATCCCGGACGTGGCCCATTTCAGCGGCGCGCCCGACCCGGTCTCGACCCCGGAGCGCATCCTGTTTCACAGCCAGGAGTACCATCCTCCCTTCTGGGGCCACTCCGCCTTCCTGAATCTGAAAAAGCACCTGGTCATCCCCGACTATGTCGGCTACCAGAACACGGTGGTCGACAGCTTGTTCCCGGCCAATACAGTTCCCTTCCGCGTCGCCCGCGAGCAGGGAGGACTGGCCGGCTACGCCCACGGGGCCGGTCAGAACTTCGCCGCCGATCTGGCGCTGGACAACGTGGATTTCGTGGAAGCGAACTCGCTCGAGGGGATGCAGCCGCTGTATCGAGCCTGGAACTGCGGATACCGCGTGGTGGCCTCCGCCGGCGAGGATGCCTTCCCGAACTTCTACCGCAGCTACATCCTGGGCTCCAACCGCGTCTACGTTCGGACCGGCAGCCAGCTCGACTACGATCGATGGACCGCGGATTTCCGCGCCGGCAAGTCCTTCGTCACCAGCGGCCCGCTGGTCCTGCTCAAGGTGAACGGCAAGGAGACCGGCGAGGAGATCCGCCTGCCCGCCGGCAGCCACACGTTGGATGTCGAGGTAGAGGCCGCCTGCATCCTTCCGATCCTGAACGTAGACGTCATCCGCAACGGAAAGACGGTCGAGACCGTGAAGCCCGCCCCCGCTCACCAGCTCCGTTTCCGCAAGCAGGTCACGCTCGATCGCAGCGGTTGGATCTCGGTCGAAGTGCGCGCCCAGTACGCCCGCGACCCTTTCCGCCGCCCGTACCCCTTCGCCGCCACCATGCCGGTATGGGTGACCATCGGCGGCAAGCCGGTCCGCTCCCGCGCTGACGCGAACCATTTCGTCCAGTGGATCGACCGCACCCTGGCCGCGGCCCTCGCCCAGCCGGCCTGGAACAACCCCGAGGAACGCGAGCAGACCCGCCGCCTCTACCAGGAAGCGCGCGAGAAGATGAGCCGCCGCGCCGAGGAGGGCGAGTAGCGAAGCGCTATGAAGCCGGATCTTCTATCTGAAGGCCTGCCACGCGCGAAAAATGCCGTTGGTTTCGGGTGAGCAGAGTCCCGCCGTGAGCTAACGTAATACCAGCGATCAAACTGTCGGCCATTCCAATCATTTCGCCGGCTTGTTCCAGCGCTCGTCGTACTTGAGCAGCCCGGTCGGCGCCTTGTTCATCGAGCGGCAGCGCCGGCGCCGCGCCCAGCAGCACTCGGATTCGAGCCTCCTGCCGCCGGTCACGGGCTCCGCTAAGCAGCTCGAACCGGCTGATGACGGTAGTTCGTAGCCGGCCCCGCTCCATCTCCTTCGCAACACGAATGGCGCCGGGAGCATGACCGCCCAGATAGTCGATCAGGACATCGGTGTCCGCCACCATCATCGCCAGTGGCTCCGGATTCGTTTCACTTCCCGGCGCAGCCGCTCGGTTTCCTTGGCACTGAAGCTTCCTTGTACCTTCAAGGCCTCCTTGCGGGCGCGCTCGACGCCGGACCGGCCTTGAAGATGGGCGTCAATCGCTTCGGCGACCACGGTGGAGAATCCCTTATCTCCGCGGCGCGCGGCCAATTCGAGCAATTGGGCTCGATGCTCTGGCTTCATCTCGATGGTGGTTCGCATGACCACCATCATACATGCATGTGCATGCATCTGTCTAGCAGTCAGCCCCAGACCTTCCAGCCCAGCAGCCCCAGCCCGGCCAGGTACCCCGCCAGCGCCTGGTACTCCTGGTTGTTCACATACAGCTCGAACCGGAATCGCTCCCCGGAGGGCACGTCCGGCCGGCGCGGCGTCAGCGCCGGCACCCGCCGCGCATATTCGGCATACTCGGGGAACAGCTTGCGCAGATGCTCCTCCTCCAACTGGATCGCCGGCAGGTACACCAGCGCAAACACGGCCGCGAACAGCGCCGCCAGCCCCGCCTGGCGCGACGCCACCGCCAGTCCCAGCGCGACCAGCAGCGTTCCCAGATACAGCGGATTGCGGACCCACGCGTAAGGGCCGCCGGTGGCCAGCGCCTGGTTCTTCGACAGGTGTCCCGCCGCCCACGCCCGCAGCAGCAGACCCGCCAGCGACACCGGCGCGCCCCAGGCCAGCGAGGGCGGGTCCGGCGCCGCCCACCAGGCGAAGGCCGCCACCAGCAGGAATCCGCTGGGCACGCGTAGGCGCATCGCGGCGTCGGCGTAGGGTTTGGGGAAGGTCACGCCAGGCTCGCCACGGGCCTCAGGGCCTCGAACACCGCATCCGGCGAGATCTCGCGCATGCTCGGATCGATCCGGGTCCCACGCTTGTAATTGGTGGCCGCGCCCGCACTGCGTAGCACCCTGAGCGTCCCGCCGTAGGGGCCATTTCGCTCCGGATCGGTGGGACCGAAGATCGCGACGCCCGGTTTGCCCAGCGCCGCCGCCAGGTGCAGCGGCCCGCTGTCGATCCCCACCACCGCAGTGGCCCGGCGCGTAGCGTGGATCAGCCCGGCCAGGCCCGACAGGTGCACGCACATCCCTCGGATGGCCGACAGCGCCTCGCGGCTCGAGGGCGGCCCGTTGACCACCAGCGGCACGCCCGCCTCCCGCTCGAGGCGCTCGGCCAGCCGCTCGTAATATTCCACCGGCCACTGCTTGGATTCCCAACCCGCCAGCGGGCAGGCCAGCACGAACTCGCCCTCGGGCAACTTATCCTCCGCCGCTCCTTCCGGCAGCGGGAATACGCGCAGCAGACTGCTCGCCCCGGCCGCCCGGGCCAGCTCCAGATTGCGCTCCACCACGTGCCGCGCCTCGACCGCGACGGCCCGCGAATAGAACAGCGCCGCCGCGCGCTCCCGTACTTGCGCGGAATCAAACCCCACCAGGCGGTCGGGCCGTGCCGCCGACGCCACCAGGGCCGATTGAATCAGCCCTTGGAAATCCACCGCCAGATCGAAGCGCGCTTCCCGCAGTTCGCTGCGAGCCCGCCGGACGCTGGTCAGACTTTTCCGGTCCAACAGGATCACCCGGTCGACGAACGGGTTGGAGTCCATCAGCGTCGCCCACCGGGACGCGATCACCCAGGTCAGGCGCGCGCCGGGAAATCCGTGTTTCAGGCTGGCCGCCGCGGGCAATGCGTGAATCACGTCGCCCATGGCGCTCAGCCGCACCACCAGGATATTAGTGCCGCTCGATGACATGTTCAATCAGCGCCTGCCTGTCCTCTTCCAGCGTCGCGTCCACCGGAAGCTGCCCATCCGCCCCCAGGACAACGTAGTCCACCATGTCCAGCGCGGCCGCCAACTCGGCCCGCGCGCGAGGCTCCAGCAGCGGATCCGGAGGATCGCGCAGCACCACCACCAGATCGTGGCCCGGGCTGCGCAACTGGCGCAGTTTCCGGATATGATCGGTCACCAGCACGTCGAAGTAAGCGGCCACCAGCGTGCGCGGCAGCGGCAATTCGGCCAGGCGCGCCGCGTCGATGATCTTGGAGCGGGTATCCACGTTGGACCAGGTACTTCTATTTCACCAGATCCAGCGCCACGCTGACCACCCGCTCCGGCGTCACGCGTGTCATGCAGCGATGGTCGATGGGGCACTCCCGCAGCAGGCACGGGCTGCATTCCACCGGCTCCCTCACCACCCGCGCCAGGGGGCCGGTGGGTCCGGTCGTGGTGTCGTCGGTCGGGCCGAAGATGGCCACCGTCGGCACCCCCAGCGCCGAGGCGATGTGCATGGCGCCAGAGTCGTTGGTCAGGTACAGGCGGCACGCCGCGGCCAACTCGATAAACTCGCGCAGCGTGGTCTGCCCGGCCAGATTGTGCGCCGCCGCGCCGCGTTTCCGGATCTCCACCGCAATCTCCTCGCACAGCGCTCGCTCGCTCTCCGAGCCGAACAGCGCCACCCGGTCTCCCAGCCGCGCCGCCGCCGCCGCGAAGTGCGAGGGAATCCAGCGTTTTGCCCCCCCGTAGGCGGCGCCCGGACTCATCCCGATCACTGGCGGGCTCACTCCCAGCTCCGCGAATCGCTTCCGGCCCGCTTCCGCGCCCCTTTCTTCAAGCCGGATCGCCTCCACCTCCGGAAGCGCTTCCAGGATCCCGGCGCGACGCAGCAGCTCCAGGTAGTAGAAGCGCTCATGACGGGGGATTTCGCCGGGCTTCGGCACGGGCTCGGCGTCGGTAAGCAGCCAGCCACGCCCATCCCGATCGTACCCGATGCGCCGCGGGATCCCCGCCAGCCGCGCCACCAACGCCGCCTCAAACGCGTTCTGGAACAGGATGGCGCAATCGAACCGCTCGGCGCGAAGCTGCCGCGCTACACTCCACTTGGCGTCCCAATCGCGCCACCCGCCGCAAGGCCCATACGGAATCACGCGCCGGATCGAGCTCTCCTCCGCATAAAGATCCGGCACCCACGGCCGGGCCAGGACCGCGATCTCCGCTTCCGGGAATCGTTCGCGCAAGGCGCGTAGAGCGGGCAGCGACATCACCGCGTCGCCAACCCAGTTGGCCGCGCGAACCAGAATCTTGCGGATAGAGAGCCTCCCCACCCAGCATAACGCGCGAGGCAGGGAGGCCCCGCGTTAGAAGTTAAACTTCAGCGCGAGCTGTCCCTGCCGCTCGCCTTGAGCGCCCGTGATTTCGCCGAACGTAGCGCTGTTCACCGTCCGGTTCGGCCCGTTGAACTGCGGCGTGTTGGTCAGATTGAAGAACTCCGCGCGGAACTCGAAGAAGATCCGCTCCCGAATGGGGAACCGCTTGTGGATCGAGATGTCGTAGGTCTTCCATCCCGGTCCGCGTTCGGTGCCGTTGCCGGCGCTGCCCAGCGTCCTGGCCAGCGGAGTCCGGTAGGCGGTGGTTTCGAACCAGCGGGAGTTGGGGCCGACTTCGCCCCGCGTGCCGCCCACACCGATGCGATCCGCCCGGGCGCCGCGCGACAGCGTGCCCGAGTTGTCCGGACCGCGGATGGTAAGCGGGAATCCGCTGCGCAGGTAGAGCACGCCACCCAACTGCCAGTTGCCGATGATGCCCTCCAGCGCCGGATGCAGGTTCGTGCCAAAATGCTTGCCCTTCCCGATGGGGATGTCCCACACGTGGGACAACGACAGCATGTGGGTCGCGTCGAAGTAGGTGGGACCCCACTCGGCCTTCTGGGCGTACAGGTACTGCCAATAGGCCGATTGCGATCCGGCCTGACCGCCCTCGCCGTAATAGCCGATGGCGTCGCTCATCCCCTTCGACCAGGTGTAGGCCGCCTGGAACTCCAGGCCTCCGCTCATGCGCTTGCGCAAAGTGGATTGCAAGGCGTTGTACTTCTGGTTCCCGTTGCTGTTGGTGCCCGAGATCTGCGTGATCACCCGCAGCGCCGGGTTGCCGGAGAGGTACAAGCTGGGCGTGGACGAGCCGTCCGGCAGCAACTGCCGCTGGAAGTACGGCATCGGGACCACCAGGTGATGCCCCTTCTGGCCGACATAGCCGACCGTGGCCACCAGCTCGTGCGCGAACTGCCGCTCGATGGTCAGGTTCCACTGCTGGGTATTGGCCGGGCGCACGAAGGGATCCCAGAGACGGATGTTGGCCCCGCGGTAGGGATCCGCCTTCGTTAACACGCTCAGTCCCTGGGAGGCCGTCGACCCCGGCAGGTTGAAGCTGGGCGAATCGTACCGGCCCTCGAACTCCGAGTTGAAAGGCGGGTTCAGCGGCAACCGTAGATTGGTCCCGGTTCCCTCCATGAACGAGGAGATCGTGTAAGCGCCGCGGACCACGAACTTCGACACGAACTTCGGAGTCCAGGCGAAGCCGATGCGAGGCTGAAAGTCCTTCTTGTAAGGCGCGTACAAGGCGCGGCTGTTGCCGTCCTTGCCGGCCAGCAAGAGCTTGCCGGTGAAGTGTTCGAAGTTGGACTGCCGGTCCTTCACTTCCACCAGCGGCGTGTGGTACTCCCACCGCAGCCCGAGGTTCAGGGTCAGGGTGTCGCTCGCCTTCCAGTCGTCCTGGAAGTAGAAGCCCCAGATGATCTTGCGATGACCCCAGGTGCCAGTATCCAGGCCCCGCCCGATGGTCTCGGGCAGACCCAGGAAGAAGTCGGCCTCGCCCCAGGAGAACTTGCTCGGGTCCGCGGAGGTGAATCGCCCGCTGAAGTTCATGAATCCGGTGCGGCCGTTATTGCCGGCATAGAACGTGTTCATCTGCTGGCGCAAGACCTGGCCGCCCATCTTCATCAGGTGACGGCCGCGAATCACCGTCAGGTTGTCCACATATTGGTAGGTCGCATTGGCGAACAACTGCTGCGTGCCGATGTTCGAGGAGCCGCCGATGCCGGCCACGCCATTGCTCAATCCGATCGATAGTAAGCCCGTGCTGTTGACCCCGGCGATTCCCAGCTTCTGGTTCAGGTCCGGGTACCCCTTGTCGGTACCCCCGTTGAACAGCACAATGCGGTTCACGCCGACGCGCGCCTCGTTCACAACGGACGGGCTGATCGAACGCGTCCAGTTGACGACTCCCGCCTTGAAAGGCGAGTCGTTGAACGAGTTGAACGACAGCGGGAAGGTGTTGAAACCGGGGTTGACCTGCCAACTGTGCGAATAGCGGACCGAGATGTCGTCCTTGCTGCTGGCCTTCGCGTCCACCTTGATGTCGCCCTGGTCCAGGTTCAACACGTTGGAGGACGCGCTGAGCTGGTTGAATCGCAGCGCCGAGGTCAGCGGCAGCGGATACAGGGAGGTGTCGGCGAACAGGTTCCGCGCCACCGGGCTCGCCATGCTCAGCGGGATCCGGTTTCCGGGGAAGGGCTGCCGGTTGCCGCTCGCATCCAGCGCGTACGGATTGTAGAGCTGGACGTTGGCGCGGCCCAGTTCCTGTTGCAGATTGAGCAGGCGCGAGAAGTCGCCCTGCCGCATTTCCGCCGTCATGACGGTCGGCGTACTGATCGTGGCCGGCGTGGGACGGCGCATGGCCTGGTAGTCCGCGAAGAAGAACAGCTTGTCCTTGCCGTTGTAGACGCCCGGAATCCGCACCGGACCGCCCCCGGCGGCGCCGAACGCGTTGTAGCGGACATAGGGACGCGGCAGCGCCTTGCCGTCGGGCCCCACGTTCCACTTCCGGGACCAGGCGTTGGCGTTCAGCTTGTCGTTCCGGAAGTACTCGAACAGCGTTCCATGGAAGTCGTTGGTCCCCGACTTCATGGTCACGTTGACGATGCCGCCCTGGAAGTTCCCGAACTCGGCCGACGCGTTGTTGGTGATCATCTTCACTTCGGCGATGGCCTCCAGGTTGGGCTGGTAGGAGGTCAGGTTGTCGGAGACCTGGTTGTTGTCGATGCCATCCAGCAAGAAGTTGTTGGCTTCCTTCCGGTTGCCGTTGACGTAGGGACGGCCGCCGCCGGTTGTCCGGCGGTCGTTCTGGAACCCCGAAGGATCGGTGGTGGTGACGCCCGGCGCCAGCAGCACCAGGGCGATGTAGTTACGGCTGCGGATCGGCGCGTTGATCAGGTTGTTCGCGCTGATGGTCGAGCCGACCATGGTGCTGTCGGTCTGCAGCAGAGGCGCTTCGCCCGTCACCTCCACTGATTCGGCGATAGCGCCGACTTCGATGGTGATGTTCAACCGCGCGCGCTGGTTGACTTCCAGCCCGATGCCCGGCCGGACCGCGGTCTTGAATCCGCTGGCTTCTACCCTGATCTCGTACTTGCCCGGCGGAACACGCGGGAAGAAGTAGATTCCCGCCTCGTTACTCTTGGTTTCCCATACCGTGCCGCGATCGACGTCGCGGGCGGTCACCGCGGCATTGGCCACGATGGCGCCGGACGGGTCGGTGACCACTCCCACGATGCTGGCGCTGACTTCCTGGGCCAGTACCGGGAACGCGGCAAGACACAACAGGAGCAGAATGAACGCACTCTTCTGGAACATAAGACACTCCCCTTCCTTTCGTATATGACCATTCTCACGCCGAAAGGTGAGGATGTCAAAGGACCAATTGGTCAAGCCAAACGCCCTACTTCTTCTTGCCGAGGATCTTCACCCGGGTGGGCAGTGTGAAGATGTTGTCGGTCAGGCCCTGGTTGATCTCCACGGTCTCCGAGAAGATCTCGAAGATCTTCTCCCCGTCGCGCTGGCGCTGGATCTGGAACGGCCACAGGACCCCGCCACCGACGTCCCGGTACTTGGCGAACAGCGTGACTTCTTCCACCTTCTCCTTGGTCAGCGGGTTTCGCCGGAAGGCCTCCTGCCGGATGGGCAACTTGGTGGAGGCGTTGAAAAACACGGTCACGGTCCGGTTATCGGAATCGGCGATCTCGACCACTTCCACCGGCTGGTTGTCCACCACGTCGGAGCCGCGCGACTCGATGACCAGTCCTGGCTCGCCCAGGCGCATGCGCAGGATGTACAGGATGTTGCGCCAGGTGGTCTCGCGGAAGCGCTCGTGCGTCGCCGGATCGATCGGGCGCGCGCCGTGGAAACTGACGTCATAGCCCTCGTTCTCATTCAGCAGATAATAGGCCTCTTCGTTCTTGCCGAAGGCTTGGCGTTCCCGCACGCCGAAGAATCCGGCCAGCGGAGGCTCGGGGCGGGTCAGGTAGCGCGTGTAAATCTTGGCTCGCTGCAGCCCGCTGAGGCGCTCGCGGTAGAAGGAGTAGGCGCGGCCTGTTTCCACCCTGTCCTCCATGGCCAGGAAACGCTGTCCGCCCAGGGCTTCGATGGCCGCGTCGGCCACGCGCTTGCCGTGCTCGGCCTTAGTCTGGGCGAAGACGGCGGCGGCGGTGAGCGCCAACGCCAGGCCGATCCTCATGGGCGCTTCCTCATCTCTTCCGGAGTGAACGCTGTGTTGAGCTTTACCTCCAGCACGGTGGCGTCGGCGAACTTGCGTCCGCCCTGCGAAACGGTGGTCTTGCGCGGCAGCTTCAGCCCGCCCTCTTCCTGGAAATCGCTCCAGGCTTCCTCCACCTCGCCCTGCGGGCCCAGGTAGGTCACTTTCGCCGGCAGTCCGGCGGAATCGACGGTCAAGCGCGCCACGTTGCCATCCTTCCCCGAGATCTCCACCACGCCCTCGCCCGCCAGGTTGACCGTGCGATCCGGATCCCGATCGCTCAGCAGCAGACGCGGGAAGGCCCGGAACAACTCGCCCTGCGCCTGTTTCAGCGCCTGCCCGGGCAGCGGCCCCTCGCCCTGCGGCGTCTTCATCCAGCCCGTCGCGCCATCGGAAAACGAAGCGACTTTCCCAAACGGCAGCTCCATCTCCTGGCGGAACAGGTTGGGCGCCATCCAACGGTTGGTCTGTTTCACTTTGAGGCCGCCGGCCTCCGGCGCCAGTTGGATCTCCACCACCTGCATCACATTCTTCACCCCGGCCAGCCGCTCCGCGCCCCCCACGGCCTGCTGCACGCGCTGAAGCAGGGCCTTGCCCTTGGCCAGACTGGCGGCGTCGGCCTTGGCCGCTTCCACTTTCGCTTCCGGAATGGTCAGGTCGATCTTCACCAGCGGCCGGCCCAGCGTGTCCAGCGGCTTGCCGAAATCCTGCGGCTTGCCCACGGCCACGAAGGTGAGCTCCTTCGGTTTCAGACGCTCGCGCGCAACCCGCAGGATGTCCGCCTTGGTCACCGCGGCCACTGCCTTCTGATACTGGAAGATGAAGTCCTTCGGGTAGCCGAAGTACTCGTAGTTCAACAGGCGGTTCAGCGTCTTGGCGCGCGTGTCGAAGTTGAACACGAAGCCGTTCAGCACCGTGTCCTTGGCGTCCTTGAGCTCCTCGCCGGTCACTTCGCTGTCCCGCAGCCTGGCGATCTCTTCCTCGATCACCTGAAACGTCTCGCTGGTGGACAGCGACTTGGTGCTGCCGGAAACCTGGAACAGTCCGGGGTGCTCGTAGTCGGCGCCCCAATCCGCCGAGATACTGTAGGCGTAACCGAGCTTGGTGCGCACGCGCTCGAACAGGCGGCTGCGGAAGCCTCCGCCCAGGATGTCGCCCATCACCTCCAGCGCCGCGAAATCTTTGTCGTTGAGCAGGCCGCCCAGGTGGCCGATCTCGAAGAAGGTCTGGTTCACGTCCGCCTTCTCGGCCAGGAATACGCCCGCCGCGGGTTTGGCCGAAATCTTCGGGAACGGCGGGACAGCGGGCTGGGTCGCGGTCCAGCCGGCGAACAGCTTCTCCAGCTTGGCCTTCATCTCCGCGCCGGAGAAATCGCCGTAGACCGCCAGCATCAGGTTGGACGGGAAGAAGTAACGCTTGTAGAAAGCGATCAGGTCCTCGCGCGCGATCCGGTTGACGTGCTGGTAATCCATGCGCCAGCCGTACGAGTTGTCGCGTCCGTAGACGATCGAATCGAACTCGCGCGCGGCGATGCCGTGCGGGTCGTCGTTGCGCCGCGAGATCGAGCTGCGCGATTGGGTCTTGGCTAATTCCAGCTTGTCCGCGCGAAACTCCGGGCTGGTCAGAATGTCCTTGAACACCGCCAGGACTTCGTCGGCGTTCTCCTTGAGCGCCGAGAACGAGACGCGCCCGCTCGACTCCCCGATCGAGCTCTCCACCGACGCCGCGATGTTTTCGAGCTTCTCATCCAGCGCGTCGCCGGTCTCCTGGGTGGTGCCGCCCGTGCGCATCACCGTCCCCGTGATCTGGGCCAAGCCCACCTTGTCCGGTGGATCGAACAGGTTGCCGGTCCGCACCAGCGCAAACCCGTTGACGGTCGGCAGCTCGTGGTTCTCCAGCAGGTACAGCCGCATCCCGTTGGGCAGCGTGTGAGTATCGACTTTGGGAATCTCCACTTGCCGCAAAGCCGGAAACTTCAGGTCCTTGTAGGACTGGGCTCCGGCCGGTCGCGGCGGCGCAGCCGCCCTCTTCGCGGGAGCCTGAGCCAGCAGCCCGCCCACCACTCCAACCGCAATCCACAACCCTCTCATTTGGCGCCTCCGGAAGCCTTCTTGGGCTGGAACGTCACTGCCACGGTCTTGCCGTTGTCGATGAAATACTCCTTGGCCACGCGCTGCACGTCGTCGGCCGTGACTTTATCGAGGTCGTCGAGCGCGGTGAACATCTTCTTCCACTCGCCGTACGCCACGTGGTAGAGCGGCAGCAGGGTCGCCAGTCCGGCGTTGCTGTCCAGCCGCCGGATCAGGCCCGCGCGCGCCTTGGTCTTCACACGGGCCAGCGTGACCGGGTCTATTTTCGTGTTCTTGAACTTCTCCAATACCTCCTGGAACGCCTTCTCGTTTTCCTCCATGGTCTTGCCCGCATTCGGCACGAGCAGGAAGATGAACAGGTTGGGGTACTGGCTGCCCGGAAAATTCGGACCGCTGATCGCCGCCAGCGCCAGCTTCCGGTCGCGCACCAGTTCCTTGTAGAGAACGCCGGTGCGCCCGCTGGCCAGCACCGTGGTGATCACATCGAAGACCGGGTCGTCGGCGTGGTGATGGTCGGGGCGCTTGTATCCGATAAACATCATGGGCTGCGCCGGCGATTCGATTTCCGCGCGGCGGGGGCCCTCCTGCTTCGGCTCGATGGTAGTGATCCCGGGAGGCAGCGGCGCCCCCGGCAGCCGCGAAAAATACTTCTCGGCCAGCCGTTTCGCCTCCGCCGGATCGACGTCGCCGGCGATCCCGATCACTATGTTGCCGGGCACATAGTAGGTCTTGTAGAAGCGCTCGGCCTCGCTTAGCCGCAGATTCTCGATATCGCTGGCCCAGCCGATCGGCACCTGGCGATAGGGGTGCGCCATGAAGGCCGTGGTCAGGATCGCTTCGCCCAGCTTGCCCTGCGGATTGGATTCCACTCGCATGCGCCGCTCCTCGCGCACCACGTCGCGCTCCTTGTAGAACTCGCGGAACACCGGATGCAGGAAACGCTCCGACTCCAGCAGAAACCACAACTCCAGCCGGTTCGACGGGAAATTGTAATAGTAGTTGGTCGCTTCCAATCCCGTACCGGCGTTCATTCCCACACCGCCGTTCGATTCGATAATGCGCGGGTAGGCGTTGGTGTCGACATACAGCTCGGCTTTCTCGATGGCGGCTTTGAGCAGGCCTTGCAGCTTTTCGATTTCCTTCGAGTCGGCCCGCAGGCCCTTGCGACGCTCGGCCTCCAGCCGCTGGAAGACTGCCTCCACCGCATCCAGCGCCTTCTTCTCTTCGGTCCAGTTCTTGGAGCCGATCGTGGCCGTGCCTTTGAACGCCATGTGCTCAAACATGTGGGCCAGCCCGGTCTGCCCGCCGGGGTCGAACAGCGAGCCCACTTTCACGTGCGTGTTGAAGGAAATCACCGGCGCCTCGTGCCGCTCGATGACGATGAAATGCAGCCCGTTGGCCAGCCCGAACTCCGTGACCTTTTTCTCGAAATCCTTGAGGTTCTGCCCCAGCAGGGGCGCCAGCAACAGCAGTGCAAGAACAAGCATTCCAGGCATCGTGAGAGAAGTACTCCTAGGTTTGAAAGTAGCGCGCCCGCGCCGGGAAGTGCAAGCGGCAAAGGCGGGTGCTACGATAAATGGCCACATGGACCTGAAGTTCTGGGGCGTCCGGGGTTCCGCGCCCACTCCGCAGATCGACAACCTGGGCTATGGCGGCAATACCCCCTGTGTCGAGATCCGGGGCGGCGGCGGCGAGCTCCTGATCTTCGACGCGGGCACCGGTCTGCGCAACCTGGGCGGCTCGCTGGCCGGCCCCAACCTCTCGCTAAACGTCTGGCTGACTCACTATCATTGGGACCACATCCAAGGCCTGCCCTTCTTCGCTCCGCTCTACCGGCCCGATGTCGACATCACCTTTCATGCCTCGGCTCACTTGGGGCCGGCCGAGACCGTGCTGCGCGGGCAGATGACCCGCCCCTACTTTCCAGTGGACTTCGACCGCGCCGGCGCGCGCACCCGCTTCGTCGAGATGGACCGCGAGCCGGTCCGCTGCGGCGACCTTCGGATTCACGCCTTCCCGGTGAATCACCCCCAAGGCGCCAGTGGATTCCGGATCGAATCGCCCGGGAAAGTAATCGTCTACGCCACCGACCTGGAGTTTGGAGACCCGCGGCTCGACCGCGTCGTTCGCGATTACGCCCAGAAAGCCGACATCCTGATCTTCGACGCCCAGTACACGCTGGAGGAATACGAGAGCCGCAGGGGATGGGGACACAGCCACTGGCTGGAAGCCACCAACGCCGCGCGCGACGCCCAGGCCGAACAGCTCATCCTGTTCCACCACGACCCCTGGCACAACGACCAGATGGTGACGGCCATCCTTGACCAGGCGCGCCGCCGCTTCGAAAACACACTCGCGGCCAAGGAAGACTAGCCGCGACCGTGAGGGAGCGGTTGCCGATGTTTTCTACCCGCTCTGAAGCACGCTGCGACGACGGTCCTGCTTGCCGAACCGGAGGGGCGCTGTCACAATATGAATTGCGGAATCTCCCCACCGTTGCCCGGTTGATCGCGTGGTGTGCCCCGGCGAGGCAGAAGACGCACGCCTTGCCCCTGTTTGCCCTTCTGCTGCTGGCCGCCATGCCGATCCAGGAGGAAGCGCCCTGGTCGGTGCTGTGGACGGCGCCCTCGATCCTCCTGGCGGCGATGCTGATCGCCTGGGCGGCCGAGTCGGCGCAGTTCTTCATTGCCCAGGGTTTCGCGCTGGCCATCCTGGCCTGGCTGCAGACCCTGCCGGAATTCGCGGTGGAGGCCGTGCTGGCCTGGAAGCAGCAGGTGCCGCTGCTGCTTGCCAACCTGACCGGGGCCTTGCGCCTGCTGACCGGGCTGGGCTGGCCGATGATCTACGTCACGGCCGCGTTCTTCCACCGGCGTCAGACGGGAAAACCGTTGCGGGAGATACGCCTGGAAGGCGAGCATTGCGTCGAAGTGGTGGGCCTGCTGGCCTGCATGGCGTACATGACGGTGGTCTGGTGGAAGTCTTCGCTGAGTCTGCTGGATGGGGCGGCGTTGGTCGTCATCTATGTGGGCTATCTGATGATTCTTAGCAAGGTGCCGGCGCGGGATGCGGAGGGAATCGAGGATCTGGAGCGGGTGCCACGCGCCATCGTCCTGGCGCCGCGAGCGGCGCGCCTCCTGGCGATCGGAGCCTTGTTCCTGGGAGGCGGAGCCCTGATCTACCTCACGGCCGAACCGTTTCTGGGAAGCTTGCTGGCGCTTTCCTTGACGCTCGGCGTGCCCAACTTCGTGTTTGTCCAATGGGTGGCTCCGTTTGTTTCCGAGTTCCCGGAGAAGGTGTCGGCGTTCTACTGGGCGCGAACCATCAAGGGAGCACCCATGGCGCTGATGAACATGGTGTCGAGCAACATCAACCAGTGGACGCTATTGTCGGCGATGCTGGTGGTGGTTTTCTCGATCAGCCGCGGGGAACCGTCCACTATCCCTTTCGACGGGAGGCAGCGCCTGGAGATCCTCATGACGCTGGGGCAATCGCTGGTCGGGGCGCTGTTTCTGGTGAACATGCAGCTTGCCTGGTGGGAGGCCTCCGCGCTGTTCGGGTTGTGGGCGATCCAGTTCGTCCTCTCGCCAGTCGAGCCGGGGCCTGGCCTGGTGGGCAGCGTGGCCGGGCACATTCACGAGTACGTGACCTACGCCTACCTGGCCTGGGCGGCTGTCGAGATCGTGCGCATGCTGATGGGGAAACGCCAGCCCGAGGCCTTCCGGGAGTTCGCCGCGATGTGGCGGCGGCACGTGCGCCCCAGTGCGATAAAATAGGAATCGATCCCCATGAAAGAACGGATACGCTCGACGACGGTGATCTGTGTGCGCCGCGACGGCAAAGTGGTGATGGCCGGCGACGGCCAGGTCACCCTGGGCGGCGAGGTGCTCAAGTCGACGGCCAAGAAGCTGCGCCGGCTCTACAGCGAAAAAATCCTGGCTGGATTCGCGGGGTCGACCGCGGACGCCTTTTCGCTGTTTTCCCGCTTCGAAACGAAGCTGGAGCAGTTCAACGGGAATCTGCCGCGGAGCGTGGTGGAGCTGGCCAAGGACTGGCGCACGGACAAGGTCCTGCGGCACCTGGAAGCGCTGCTGCTGGTGGCCGACGCCAAGAATACCTACATCGTCAGCGGCAACGGCGACGTGATCGAGCCGGACGAAGGCGTGGCGGCGATCGGCTCGGGCGGGCCCTTTGCGTTGGCCGCGGCCACGGCTCTGCTGCGGCACACCCAGATGAACGCGCGCGAGGTGGTCCAGGAGGCGATGTCCATCGCCGGGAAGATGTGCATCTATACCAATGACCAGGCGACCTATGAAGAGCTGGGCTAAGGAGCCGGAATGGTGATCTACTTACCCAGCCAGTCGGTCGATGAAGAGCCGGCTCTGGATGAATTAACGCCGCGCGAAATCGTGCGCGAGCTGGACAAGCACGTGGTCGGGCAGTCCGAGGCCAAGCGCGCCGTGGCCATCGCGTTGCGCAATCGCATCCGCCGCCACAAACTTCAGCCGGAGATGGCCGACGAGGTGATGCCCAAGAACATCCTCATGATCGGCCCGACCGGCGTGGGCAAGACGGAGCTGGCGCGGCGTCTGGCCAAGCTGGCCAACTCCCCGTTTCTGAAGGTGGAGGCCAGCAAGTTCACCGAGGTAGGCTACGTCGGCCGCGACGTCGAGTCCATGATCCGCGACCTGGTCGATATCGCCATCGACATGATCCGCGAGGAGCGGCTGGACGAAGTGGCTGAGCGCGCCGAGGTCAACGCCGAGGAGCGGCTGCTCGCCCTGTTGATGCCGCCGCAGCCGGAGGCCAGCGAATCGGCCGAGCGCACACGGGAGAAGCTGCGCGAGCGGTTGCGCGCCGGCAAGCTCGACGAGCGCATGGTCGAGATCGACGTCAAGGAGCGCGGCCCCACCTTTGAAATCTCTACC
>JACOSH010000211.1 GCA_016178945.1 Acidobacteriota bacterium | reverse complement strand
CACAAGAAGGACTCCAAGAGCGCCAAATTCTTCGAGAGCATCTACGACCTGGGCGACGGCGAGATCGACTTCCCGTCTTGTCACCGCGTCCTCAAAGAGATCCAGTTCAAGGGCTGGATCTGCGTGGATCTGGACACGGCGCGCAAAGGGCCGCGCCTGAGCTATGAGCGCAGCGGCGCGTACGTGGTCAACAAGCTGGAACCCATTTACCTCTAGTGCAGGCCATGAAGGTATCCCTTTTCCTCTTCGCCTGCTTGCTGGCATCTGCGGAGGAATACACCCTCGGCCCGGACTCAAGGCGCCAGCCCAACGTCCCCAAGGGCGTCGTGACCCAGCACACCTGGACGAGCAAGATCTTCCCGGGCACGGTGCGCGACTATTGGATCTACGTCCCGTCGCAGTACCAGCCCGGCAAGCCTGCCTGCGTGATGATTTTCCAGGATGGCGGCGGGTACGTCACCGAGACCGGCGCATGGCGGGTTCCAATCGTCTTTGACAACCTGACTCACAAAGGCCAGATGCCGGTCACCATCGGGATCTTCATCAACCCTGGTGTGCTGCCGGCGTTGTCCGGGGATCAGCAGTCGCGCTACAACCGCAGCTTCGAATATGACGCGCTGGGCGACCGCTATGCCCGCTTTCTGATCGAGGAGATCCTGCCGGAAGTCGCCAGGCGCTACAACCTTTCCGCCGATCCTAATGACCGCGCCATCGCCGGCTCCAGCTCCGGCGGGATTGCCGCCTTTACCGCCGCCTGGAGCCGCCCGGACGTGTTTCGCCGGGTGCTGAGCTTTATCGGCAGCTACACCAACCTGCGCGGCGGCCACATCTACCCCTCGCTGATCCGCAAGACCGAGCCCAAGCCCCTGCGCGTCTACCTGCAGGACGGCAAGAACGACCAGAACATCTACTCCGGAAGCTGGTACATCGCCAACCAGGACATGGCAGCCGCGCTCGAGTATTCCGGTTACGACTCGACCTTCGTGGTGGGGACGGAGGGCCACAACAGCAAGCACGGCGGAGCCATCCTGCCGGACGCGCTGCGCTGGCTGTGGCGCGACTACCCCAAGCCGGTCGTGGCCTCCCGGGGCGGCGGGGAGCGGCATTTTGTCACCGCCATTCTGGATCCGGCCAAGGACTGGGAGTTGGTCAGCCAGGGCCACAAGTTCACCGAGGGCCCGGCCGTCGACCGTCACGGAAACGTCTTCTTCACCGACATCAACCGGATTCACAAGATCGGCCTGGACGGCAAGGTCACCGTGTTCAAGGAGGACAGCGGCGCCGCCAACGGCCTGATGTTCGGTCCCGACGGCCGCCTGTTCGTCTGCCAGAACGGCCGCAAGCGGATCGTGGCCTACACGCCGGACGGCGTCGAGACGGTGATCGCGGAGGGAGTCAACTCCAACGACCTGGCCGTCACCAGCCGGGGCGAGATCTACTTCAGCGATCCGCCGGGAAAACGCGTCTGGTTCATCGACGCCAAGGGCGGCAAGCGCGTGGTGCATGAGGGACTCGAGTTCCCCAACGGCGTGCGCCTCTCGCCCGATCAGTCGCTGCTCCTGGTGGCCGACTCGCGCGGCAAGTGGGTCTGGTCCTTCCAGGTGAGGCCGGACGGCTCGCTCGAAAACGGCCAGCCCTTCTACCGGCTGGAAACTCCAGACGAGAACTCGGCCAGCGGCGCCGACGGCATGACCCTGGACAGCGAAGGATATCTCTACGTCGCCACCCGGCTCGGCATCCAGGTCTGCGATCAGCCCGGCCGCGTGGTCGGCATCATCAATAAGCCCCAGAACGCGAGCCTGTCCAACGTCGTCTTCGGCGGACCCGATCTGCAGACCCTGTATATCACCCACGGCGACAAAGTCTACCGGCGCCAGGTGCGCCGCAAGGGCGTCTGGCCCTGGAAAGCGCTGAAGCCCCCCGTCCCGCGGCTGTGATTCTCCCTCACGCTTCCGAGCCGCGCGCGTGAGCAAGCGGTTCCCCGGTCCTTGGCCTTTTTCACCACCCTGTTAGAATAGAAGTTGATCCCTTCCAGTTCTCCCTCTCCCCTGGATCGCGCCGCCGAGCTGTGGGGAATCGAGCCGCACTACTGGGACATCTTTGGCCGGCTCCACGTCACCTCTGATGACACCAAGCGCGCCATCCTGACTGGACGCGGCGTGGATCCCGATTTCGAGCGGGCCATCGAAGAGCGCCTGCGCGGCGAACGGCAGCGGCTCGTCCCGCCCTGTCTGGTGCTGGGCGCGGGGCCGGCGGAACTGCCCATCAACGCGCCCGACGGCCTCCTCGCTACGATCGACCTGCGGCCCGAAAGCGGCGAGCCGGCCCGCTTCGAGGCCCCGGTGCGCGGCGGCCGGCTGCGGCTGCCGGACCTGGATCTGGGCTACTACGACCTCACCGTGTCGGTCCCGGATCGCGCACCCGAAGCCGCGCGCCTGATCCTGACCCCCGACCGCGCCTACCTGCCCGAGGACCTTCGCTGCGCCGGGATCGCCATCAGCCTTTACGGCGTCCGCAGCGCCCGCAACTGGGGCTGCGGCGACTTCCGCGACCTGCGCAGCCTGATCGACTGGGCCGTCGAGGAGACCGGCGCGGGTTTCATCGCCCTCAATCCGCTGCACGCCATCCACAACCGGCGTCCCTACAACACCAGCCCGTATCTGCCGCTGAGCGTCTTCTATCAAAACCTCCTCTACCTGGATGTCGAGGCCATCGAGGATTTTGAGGACTCGGCCCACGCCCAGCGGCTGTGGGCGCTTCCCTCGACTCAGGCCGCGCTGGCCGCGCTGCGCCAGTCCGAGTTCGTCGAATACGAATCGGTCCGAGCCTGGAAGCTGCGCTTCCTCAAGCTGGCATTTCTGACTTTCTTACGGGAGGGCCGCCACAATCCAGAGTTTTGCGCCTTCGTCGAGCAGGAAGGCGATCTGCTCGAACGCTTCGCCACCTACTGCGCGCTGGACGAATACCTCCACCAGTCGAACCCGGAGATCTGGATCT